>JANOZJ010000027.1:0-26495 GCA_031429315.1 Akkermansiaceae bacterium | reverse complement strand
TAGATTCGAAGTCGTCGGCCAGGACATCGACTGGTTCGACCTCCGCATCGTCATCGACGTCCAGGGTGCCAATCTCTCCAAAGCCCAGATCCGCCAGCTCGTCGCCGCCCGCGGTGGCTACGTCCGGATGGACGACGGCACCTGGATGCGTTTGGAAATCAAGCTCGACGCCGACCAGCGCGAAGCCGTCACCCGCCTCGGCCTCGATCCCTTCGATCTCTCCGGCGAGACCCACCGCATGCACGCCCTCCAGCTCTCCGATCCCAAGGCCGCCGAGGTCTTCGATCCGAAAGCCTGGGAACGCATCAAGAACCGCGCCGGCGACATCAAGCTCGAAGTCACGCCTCCCTTGCCCGAGGCGCTCAACGCCACCCTCCGCCCCTATCAGATCGACGGCTTCCATTTCCTCGCCTACCTCTGCGTCAACAATTTCGGCGGCATCCTCGCCGACGACATGGGACTTGGGAAAACCATCCAGTCGCTCTGCTATCTGTTGTGGCTGTTCGACGAACACGCGAAAACCGGCGGCATGAAAAAGCCCGCCCTCGTCGTTTTTCCCAAGTACGTTCTCGACGTCTGGTACAGCGAAGCCGGGAAATTCACCCCACAGCTCCGCGTCAAGATCCTCAAGAACCGCGACGACATCGACGTTCCCCACATCCAGAACAACATCGACATCCTCGTCCTCAACTACGCCCAACTCCGCGTCTGCGGCGAGGAACTCAACGGCATCAAATGGCTCACCACCATCCTTGACGAAGGCCAGCAGATCAAGAACCCGGACTCCAAGGCCGCCAAGTGCGCCCGCGAGCTGGATTCCCAAAACCGCCTGGTTCTAACCGGAACGCCGATCGAGAACCGCCTGCTCGACATGTGGTCGCTCATGGCCTTCGCCATGCCCGGCGTCCTCGGCAGCCGCGCCTATTTCAAGAAGCGCTTCGACAAACGCAAAGACCCGCTCAGCCAGACCCGCCTCGCCTCGCGTCTCCGTCCGTTCCTGCTCCGCCGCACCAAGCTGCAGGTCGCCCAAGACCTGCCGCCGCGGACCGAAGAAGAAGTCTATTCCAAAATGGAAGGCATCCAACTCGAACTCTACAAGAACGAGCTCAAGCGCATCCAGAAAGCCCTGCTAGGCCTCGATTCCGACGAAGCGGTGAAGAAGAATTCCTTCGCCATCCTCCAAGGCCTCATGCGCCTGCGGCAAATCTGCTGTCACCCCGGCCTCATCGACCCGAAGTATCTCAAGGAGGAATCCGCGAAAATGGAGTCGCTGTTCTACCTGCTAGACCAGCTCCACGAGGAAGGCCACAAGGTTCTCGTCTTCTCGCAGTTTGTTTCCATGCTCGACCTCATCAAGGCCCGCCTCGAACTCGGCAACCGCCCCTACAATTACCTCACCGGCCAGACCAAGGACCGCAAAGGCGAGATCGAGAAATTCCAAACCACCAAGGATCCATCCGTTTTCATGCTCTCGCTCAAAGCGGGCGGCGCCGGCCTCAACCTCACCTCCGCCTCCTACGTCATCCTCTATGACCCATGGTGGAATCCGGCCGTCGAAAACCAGGCCATCGACCGGACCCACCGCATCGGCCAGAAGAACAAGGTCATCGCCTATCGACTCCTAACAAGAGACACCGTCGAGGAAAAGATCCGCATCCTCCAGCATCAGAAAACCCAGCTCGTCACCAACGTGCTCGGCGACGAAGGCTTCGCCTCCAATCTCGGTCTCGACGACCTCCAGTTCATCCTCTCCCACACCATCGACGAGGACGACGAGATGAGATGAGATAAACTCCCGCACCATGAAGCCCGCCGCCCTGCCTTTGTTTGCCGTCTCCGTTCTCCTCGCCCTCGGCCTCGCCAGTTGCGGATTGGAACAAGCAACCACCCGCCCGGAACCCACGAAGTTCCTGAAATCGACCGGCACCGACATGGCGCAACGGTCCGCCCGCTTGCCCTTCGACCACTCGTGGCTCAACCCGCAAGTGGACATGGCGAAATACAAGAACATCGTCATCCGCACGGTCACCACCGCTTACCTCCGCAGCGAGAAGTGGGAAGAAAGCAAGAGTGCCACCATTCCGGACAAGCGGGCGTATCTGAAACGTTGCACCGCGCTCGCCCGCTACTGGGACATGTCTCTCGCCAAGGCGTTTTCCTCGCCACTGTGCATGTTTTACAAAACCCGGGACACCCACCAGCCCGGAACCCTGATCCTGGAAGTCGCGCTAACCGAAGTCCGTTTTGACCGGCAGGTTCCCGCCACCAACGGGCCCGACATATCTCCCGGCGGCGTGATCAGCGCCGTCACCGGCCCGCCGACCTGCGCCTTCGAATCCCGCACCCGGGACGCCGCCACCGGCCAACTCGTCACCACCGCCGCCGACCGCCGTGGACCGGATATCAAGGTCCTTCCTAACGAAAAACAATCCTTTGCGAAACCGAACGAGGACATCTGCGACGAGTGGTCCCGGCAACTGATGCAGCGCTCAAACACCGAGATTTACACCAAGGTGAAACGCGGTTGGCTCAGCTTGTTCTGAAAGGCCCGCCCGTTTCCCGCCATCACTCCGCGCCATGATGTGATAGACCGCTCCCGGATATTGAAACCTTGGTTGTCTGACCATGCTCGGATCCAATTCCACCGCTGACCCTACGTCAATCATTGTTCTGAATTCAAAGGATTGCGGTAGGAACCGCCGTTGTCGGCGGCCCCCCGCGCAGATCCGTACGTGAGGAACTACCTCATACGGCTCTTGCCTTGAGTCGAGCGCGAAAGCGTTGCTCTGGATAGGGATGGATAATCCGGGCTTTCGGCAGGTGTCGCCGAACTAACAAATGCATACGCGCCCAAGTCTAACTGCTCTTTCCTCGCTGGCTGCGCCTCCGAATCGTCCATAGCCAGTGGCGAGTAACCTCATCCACAAAGCGCCCAATCCGGTGGCTGTTGCTCGGCACGGCGTGATAGTTCAGCCAGCCTTGCACCACTCGTTTGAGCCACCGGGCATTTTCTCCCAATGATTGGTTGATCCTTTTTCGCAACTCAAGTCGTATCTCTAGTAACTTGGTTCTCATGCGCTTGCCGACACTATGCCGATGAATGATAAATCGACCGTCCTTCCTCGTCGTGGCGCACTGATGAGTGAACCCTAGAAAGTCGAATGTCTCCGGTCGCTTTTCTCCACGCTTCTCTCGTCTTTCCGACGCATATCTTCCAAACTCAATCAGCCGCGTTTTCTCCGTGTGGAGCTTTAAACCAAACTTTGCGAAACGCGCCCGGAGTTCTTCCAAACACGCTTGCGCCTCGTCCTGATGCTCGAAGCCGATCACGAAGTCATCCGCATAGCGTACGACAATTACTTCACCTTTACTGCGCTTCTCACGCCAGTCATTTATCCATAGATCGAAAACATAGTGGAGATAAATATTTGAAAGAAGTGGTGAGATTCCAGCTCCTTGCGGTGTCCCCATTTTTGTCTCCGACCAGTCGTTTTCCTCGATGATCCCGGCTCTCAACCATTTACGAATCAACCGAAGGACACGACGATCCCCAATGCGATGCTCCAGGAATTTCATTAACCATTCGTGGTCTATTGTATCAAAGAACCCTTCTATATCCGCATCCAATACCCAGTTCACCCGTTTGCCGGAGATCGCAACACTCAGCGCGTCAAGCGCGTCATGCTGACTCTTTCCGGGCCGGAAGCCATAGCTGAATCCAAGAAAATCCTCCTCGTAAATGTTTTGTAATATCTCACCCACCGCTCTTTGGACAATCTTGTCTTCGATTGATGTGATCCCTAACGGTCGTTGCCGTCCGTCAGGTTTAGGTATCCATACTCTACGCGATGGCTTTGGTTGGTAGCTTCCCCGGTGTATCCGACCATGGAGGTCTTTCAACTTCTCCTCCAGATCGTGTTCATAATCCTGCCACGTTATTCCATCGATCCCGACTGCCGCCGTCTTCTTCAATTGGTAGAACGACTTACGCAGCACATCGACATCTGCATGGTGAAGCAGGGAAACAAACTTCAACTTGCCGTCCTTACGGGCGGCTTCACGTATGCCTTCCAGCCCGCTTGTCCCTACCTTGGTCCGGCTCTGCGCCCGGGGTGGGTTGGCCTGGTCGGCGTTATTCTTGGCTGGGTCCCTTCTCTCCATCCACTCCGCAGATGCTTCAGTGGCATCTTTGTTCGCAGACTTCGTCGATACTACGGACCCATCTGACTGCCTAACAACGTCCATCCGGTCCTTAGCGTCTGAGACGTGGAACCAGCGATCTGTTTTGAATCCCCTCTGCGGGGCCATGTCACCACAGATATCGTTAGGCTCTCCCGGTTCTCGCGCTTGAAACTTCGACGCATGCTCAGGTTCTACGACTCCGCCGTGTCCGTCCTCAGCTTGCCTTGGCGCTGAAGACGATGTTGCCTTCCCCTTGTCAGTACAAGGTCGGCACACGGGAACATGGATTTCGGAGCTCAATGGCTGGCCTGCGTCTCCACTCCCCCATGCTACACCCGGAACATTACTGCTCCCAGCGTAGGGTTCGTGGCCAGAGCTACTGGCTAAGTTTTCTCTGTAAGACTCTTTCATTCTCTGTTTCAAGCCGGTTTATCCCGGCGCTTTCACTGACCCCGTTTATGACCCCGTTTATTTAGATGCGTCGGCCCTGCGGCTTGGCTAGACAAAGGTGAATTATTTGGTATTTGAACCTTTCATTCATCTACAAACTTTCCAAAAAATTGCATGAAACCGACCGCGATCCTTCGCCACTTCCTCAGCATCGCTTCCGGCGCCTTGCTCTGCATTTCTTGCGCCCACGCCGCCGACGTCACCTGGGACATTACCCCGGGCACAGTAGGGATTGGTAATGGCTCAGTAACTGGCGGATCCGGAGCATGGAACACCTCCACCGGCAACTGGACCACCAATGGCGGCGTGAACAACCTCGCCTGGGTCAATGCCCACAACGATACCGCGATTTTCAGCGGCACGCCCGGCACCATTACCCTCGGCACCGGCATCACCGTCGGCGGACTGATTTTCAACACCCCAGATTACAACGTCGCAGGCAGCACCCTGACCTTCGGCACCGCCGGCACCATCACTGCCAACGAGAACGCAACGATCAGTTCCGTTCTCGCGGGCAGCGCCATCTCCAAGACCGGCACCGGCACGCTAGTCTTGTCAGGAAACAATAGTTATACGGGGACGATGACGGTCACTGCCGGAACGCTCTCGATCGGTGATGGTACAACCAACGGCACCCTTAGCGGCTCATATCTGATCAACAACCCCGGGACTCTCCGCATTCGCTATAATACCAGCGGCGTGCAAGCGTCTTGGACTGGAACCATCTGGAACAATTTCACGGGCAACGGAACTTTGGCCTTAGCCACTGGGAAAAGTGGTGACGGATGGGGTAATGCTGCGCTGAAGGGTGATTTTACCGGGACATTGCAGGTCGAAAGCGGCAGAGTCGGCACGAACTTGGGAACAGGAAGCGGTTTTGGCAGCGCGAAGGCCATTAAGGTTCTGGCAGGCGGTCAAATCATGGATTGGATGGGTAGCCCAATCACCCAAGATCTGACAATCGCAGGCACCGGCTATGGGGAAGGTGGCTTGGAATGCGCCATCCGCATGAGTGATGCAGCGACTCCTTCGATCTTGTCGGGGCTGGTGAACCTGTCCGCCAACGCCACCATCGGGGCAAAAACCACGGGCATCCTGATGAACGTGATTTCAGGGGCTGCCGGATCTACACTCACCGTTGGCACCTCGTATTGCGCCGGAACGGTCATCCTTTCGGCTGACAACACCTATGCTGGAGCCACGAACATTGCGGTCGGAACACTTCAGATCGGTAATGGCGGAGCCACCGGTGCCTTGGGCGCTGGCGCGGTTACCAACAACGGCACGTTGGTATTCAACCGGTCCGGCACGGTGAACGTGGCGCAATCCATCACCGGCTCAGGAGCAGTCAAACAAGAGGGCAGCGGAACTGTCATCCTTGCGGCTGACAACACCTATGCTGGAGCCACGACCATTGCGGCCGGAACACTTCAGATCGGTAATGGCGGAGCCACCGGTGCCTTGGGCGCTGGCGCGGTTACCAACAACGGTACGTTGGTATTCAACCGGTCCGGCACAGTGAACGTGGCGCAATCCATCACCGGCTCAGGAGCATTCAAACAAGAGGGCAGCGGAACGGTCACCCTTACCGGTGCCAATGACTATCTCGGTGCGACCACGATCAGTGCCGGAACGCTCTCGATCGGTGACGGTGCAACCAACGGCACCCTTAGCAGCTCATATCTGATCAACAGCCCTGGGACTCTCCGCATTCGCTACAATACCAGCGGCGTGCAAGCGTCTTGGACTGGAACCATCTGGAACAATTTCACGGGCAATGGAACTTTGGCCTTAGCCACTGGGAAAAGTGGTGACGGATGGGGTAGTGCTGCGCTAACGGGTGATTTTACCGGGACATTACAGATCGAAGGCGGCAGAGTCGGCACCAACTTGGTAATAGGAAGCGGTTTTGGCAGCGCGAAGGCCATCAAGGTTCTGGCAGGCGGTCAACTCATGGATTGGATGGGTAGCGCAATCACCCAAGATCTGACAATCGCAGGCACCGGCTATGGGGAAGACAACTTAGAATGCGCCGTCCGCATGGCTGATGGAGCGACTCCTTCGATCTTGTCGGGCTTGGTGAACCTCTCTGCCAACGCCACCATCGGGGCAAAAACCACGGGCATCCTGACGAACGTGATTTCCGGGGCCGCCGGATCTACCCTCACCGTCGGCACCCCGTATTGCGCCGGAACGGTCATCCTTGCGGCTGACAACACCTATGCTGGAGCCACGATTATTGCGGCCGGAACACTTCAGATCGGTAATAGCGGAGCCACCGGTGCCTTGGGCGCTGGCGCGGTTACCAACAACGGCACTTTGGTATTCAACCGGTCCGGCACGGTGAACGTGGCGCAATCCATCACCGGCTCAGGAGCAGTCAAACAAGAGGGCAGCGGAAATGTCATCCTTGCCGGTGCCAATGACTATCTCGGCGCGACCACGATCACTGCTGGGACACTCACTCTCGGGGGCGATGGAGCGTTGCCCACTGGCAGCGCGGTTTCTATTGGGGACGCTACGCTACATGCGGGTAGCTCAATCAATAGCGCAGGGACGCTCGGGGTTACGCTCGGGGGCGCAGGGCCCGCTAGAATCATTTTCGGCTCGGGAGCGACCCTAGTGTTTGCTAACAGCAGCGCGTTGCTCTGGCCGGACTTTCTTCAATTGGGAGGAAACTTTGTCTCAGGCGCATCAATGCGCGTGGGCACCACCAGCGGCGGGCTCACCCCCTCCCAGCTCCAACGGATCATCGCTCCGGGCTTCACAGGTTTTGCGCTCAATGCCCAAGGCTACCTCACCGCCACTGCTTATACGGTGCCTAACTACGATTCTTGGCAAATGGCCAATAGCACCAATCAAAGCTTAAATGAAGATCTCGATGGTGATGGTGTGCCAAATGGAGTGGAATACTTCCTTCATGGCACGGGCGATAGCAGCGGCACCGATGTTTTTCCGGGCGTAACCGGCAGCACCGGCAACCTCAGTGCCACTTGGACCAAAGCCTCCACCTATCTTGGCATCTACGGCACGGACTTCGTGGTCCAGACCTCCTCCACCCTGGCCTCTGGCTCCTGGACCAATCAGAACCCTAGCAGCAACTTGGTCCTATCCGGAAATTCCGTCATATACAACTTCCCCGCCGGTGACAAAAACTTTGCCCGCCTTGTGGTTTACGGAACAGCTCAGGAGGCACCCCTAGTGATCGATACTTCGAATGCCATCCCGCTGCGCAGTCATACCTATCGACAGGACATGTTCGCCGTTTCGCTCCTAGGAAGTGCGATCAAACCAAACAATGGAATTCTCGCGTATGAGGTCTTGTTCGACACGGGAAGCTGGCAGACCTGCCTGCCCTACGGTGCCCTCAACAAGGCCAACCTAATTGTTGATGCAGCCAACATTCGCACGGATTGGGGCACACTTGCCGACAGGGTGCGCGGTCAATTCATCCTCAAGAGCCGGGATGGCTTAACCAACTACACGGCCAACAATTTCACCTTCTATGCCCTGAAAAACGAGGATGGCTCCGACATGGCGGACGATAGGACCCTGGCCTATTCGCGCGGGATCGTAGGGGCTTTCCCAACCCTTGATTCGATCGTGGCCGTGCTCACAGCCAAGTATTCCACCAACGGCCTCGGTTCCGGAATAATTTCAGAGTCCCCTGGCGGCAACTTTGTGGACAACTGGAGATTTCACAAATCTTATCTCAAGTTTGGAAATGACCCAGCCGTGGCCGCCCGTCTCAACTGGTATAACTGGAAGCCTTGGTTTACCGGCCAAGCCGCGTTTGACCCAATCGTCGTTCCGGGTTTCAAGGTCAGCTACCGCTTTCCCACCGTGTCGGGGCAGACATACCCCGATATCGTCATGCCCAACCTGATCGCGACGATTGATACCGGCGCAGGCGATCTCGTCATGCGCACAGGCCCTAATAATCCCCATCTGCAGGCTCCCTATAGCCAGTTCTTCAATACCGCCAGAGTGCCCTATTGGTATAATCCGGCCGTCTGCCGAGCCGTGAACTACGGAGTCGACATCAATGTCGAATTCACCGGAAGCACCGGAAAAACCATCTCTTACTCATTTCCAACCGCTGACTGGAATGGCGGATACATACCTAACGTCGCAACTATCGGCAACTGGGATAGCTCTATCCCATGGACTCCCAACAACGCAGACATGCCAACTAACCGCATAAATCTTGGCAATAGTATTTATTTCTTCTGTAAAGTTTATTATTGGGACATCACCAATCAGCGCGTGGGATTTTTCTTTAATTAATCCACTGCCGTCCCACAGGCAGGGTATGGCTCGCCCTGAGCCTTGAATTGGCAAGTCCTTGGGCTTGATCGGGGGAAATGCCGATTGCGACTTTTTTGCGAAATGTCGATCTATCATTGATATATCGTGGCGATGCTGTCTCATGAGATTATGTTCTGATAGGCGCAAATCCCGGCAACCACGCGTCATTTAGCGCTCCGATCACTTTCATTCGCCCGGATGCTGTCCCATAGGATTTCAGCAATGCCAGCAAGTCGAGCCGTTCCCACAACGCCGAGCGTGTCACCGCGAAAAGCCGAGTGAAACTATGCCCCCATTCCGACAGGTGCGCCATGAACCGCAGCAACACATAAACCATCAGGGCCGTGTAAATCTGCCATCTCACCGCATTGGCGCTGTGGCCCAGGAAACTGCCGAGCTTGAGGCTCTGCTTGACCTGTTTGAAGAACACCTCGATGTCCCAGCGGCGGCGATACAGGTCGAGCCGCAGGTGCATCTTCCGCGTTGCGTTCCTTGTTGGCATGGGAGAGGGCATTCTTGGATGGCGGCGTGACACCGAAGCGTGCCAGCACGCCGGACTTGAGGCGCAGCCAGTCACAAACATCGTTGAGACCCATGGCGTGGGAGAGTTGGGCGAAGAGCATCGCCGAGAGGTGGCTCACCACGCTGAAGGTGCAGGCTTTGACATCCACGCCGGTCTCAAGGGCGTGACGGTTGATCAATCCGCGAGGAATGAGGTTGAGAATTTGCTTGAGGACGAGCACATTGGCCCGGGCTGGTGGTGTTTTGTTCATACACCCTACCGAGTGGCAGGAATTTCAACTCAACACCAGCCCGCTTTTTCGCCGCGAATTATGTCTTCCTGTGGGACGGCTGTGTACCAAATTCCAAAATCAAAGTAACAGAATGCCCGACGCCTCTTGAGTCTCATGAACTAAGGAGTTTGGGATTACTGCCCACCGGTTTCACTTACAGCCGACCCTCGGTCACCCCTTCACCTGTCCATTCCCCCGGACGCGGTACTGATAACTTGTCAGCTCGCGCAGGCCCATCGGCCCGCGGGCGTGCAGCTTGTCGGTGGAAATGCCGATCTCCGCGCCGAAGCCGAACTCGCCGCCGTCGGCGAAACGGGTGGAGACGTTGTGGAACACGCAGGCGGAATCGACCTCGCGCAGGAACCGCTCCGCCGTCGCCTCGTCGCGGGTGACGATGACATCGGTGTGATGCGAGCCGTGTTCGTTGATGTGGGCGACGGCCTCGTCGAGCGAAGCGACGATTTTGACTGCTAGAATGAGTTCGAGAAACTCGGTGTCCCAGTCCTGTTCGGTGGCGACGGTGGCGTCGGGAAGGACTTCCATCACCTTCCCGCAGCCGCGGATTTCCACGTGTTTGTCGCGCAGCGCGGCGGCGACTTCGGGCAGGAATTCCGAGGCGATGTCGCGGTGGACGAGCAGGACTTCGAGCGCGTTGCAGACGCCGGGCTTGTCGGTCTTGGAGTTGACCGTTAGAGCGACTGCCATTTCCAGACCGGCCGCGGCATCGGCGAAGAGGTGGCAGATGCCGTCGTAATGCTTGATCACCGGCATGCGGGCGAGAGAGACCACTGTTTCTATCAGCCCTTTGCCGCCGCGTGGGATGATCAGGTCGAGCCACTTGTCCATGCCTGCCAGGACGGCGACGCTCTCGCGGTCGGTGAAGGGGATGAGCTGGATCGCATGAGCCGGTCCGCCGCCTGCGGCGAGGGCTGCCGCGATGGCGCGGTTCGAGTGGATCGCCTCGCTGCCGCCACGGAGGATGGTCGCGTTGCCGGTCTTGAAACACAGCACGGCGGCGTCGGCGGTGACGTTGGGCCGACTCTCGTAAATGATGCCGATGGTGCCGATGGGCACGCGGATCTGCTCGATATGGATGCCGTTAGGGCGCTCCCAGGCAGCGATGATTTCACCGACGGGATCGGGCAGCGTGGCGACCTGGTCGATGCCGACGGCCATCGCTTCGACGCGCTTCTCATCGAGCATGAGCCGATCGAGCATGGCGTTCGACAGGCCCTTCTGGCTGCCGGCGGCGAGGTCCACGGCATTGGCTGCTAGAATTTCCGGCGCGTGCCGGCGGATGGCGGCGGCCATCTCGCGGAGAATGGCGTTCTTGTCGGCGCTTGTTAGCTTGGCGAGCTGGTAAGCGGCCGCGCGGGCCTGCCGGCCCATTTGATGGATGGTTTCATGGAGGGTGGACATGGGAAATGAAAGGATGCTCAAGTGATTGCGAAGGCAGGCGGGGTGGCTCGAACGGGGGGAAACACGGGGCCGTGCGATCGGATGTCCGAGCTGCCGGGACCCTCATTCACTCTGAAGATCCGGCTTTGACCGGCTCCCCGTGTTTTTCGTGGAGGCGTTTCCAGTAATCCCGCCAATAGGTATCATAATAGTCCTGAGCCGCCTGATTGATGTGTTCGGGATCCACCACCTTGGGAGCGGTGACCGGATCATATCCCGTGAGGTGATCGGTGCCCGCGCGGGTCCGGGGTGAGACGAGGCGCCACGGCGAGTCGCCCAGCACATCCTCGCAAAGTTTGGCCACGAGCGGATCATATTCCTTCAGTTGATCGCGGGTGTGGATGTGATTGTGGTCGTGGTCCATCGTTCGATTGGTGTCGAACCAGTTCTGCACGCTTTCAGCCCAGTATTCCCCACTGTTGACTGCGGCATAACATTGTTTCCGCCCCCCGAAGACGATGAGGACTTTGTCATCCTTGGTGACGTGGACATCCGCGGGAGCGGGCTTGCCGTTGATCAGGATATCACCTCCATCCAGGCACTTCTTCAGGAAATCACGCTTTTCGGCGGGGAAGGATTTCTCCAGCGCATCCAACAGACTAACGGGCGTCGCGCTGCTCACCCGCCTGAATCTCTGGGCGGCATAACCATCGTTGTAAATGCCTTTTTCCCCGGCATTCCTGAATGCAATGTCCAGGCGTTCCTGCAGTTCCTTGTCAAAGCCGGCGCCGTCGATGACATGGCCGAATTCATGAATGAGGATGCTCTCCACCTGCATGCCGCCCTCATACTCCATCACATCCTCTTCGGAGAAGAGAAACGTGGGGCGGCCATCCTTGGTGGTTAGAAATCCGCGGTTTCGCCAGTTGTAGAAATCGAGTTCCTGTCCGGTCTTGTCACAGGGGAACTGCGGCATGTCGGACACCATTTCGGCGTGGCCGACGAGCGTACACAGCACTTTCTTGTCGCGGATGCGTTGGGCGATCCCGGGCTTGAGACAGTTCATTACCTGATCGAACTGATAGGCGGCTTCGAGATGGGTGACGTCGGGCACCTTGTCCGAGGTGGCGATGAGAATGTCCTGGACCAAGGTACACTTCTTGTAAAACGCGGGGTTCAGTTTGTATTCTGCGGCCAGCTCCGGAGTCACGGGCTTGACTTGGAAGACCGCAGCCGCCGCGCCGAGCGATGAAATGGTGGCCGCGAACAGGACTGGCACAAGAAAGCGGCAATGACGGGTGGTCTTGAGTGCTGGCATTTTTGAAATTGGGTGTGGTAGTTTTGAGATCACGCTTGAAGAATGCACGAAGCATGCGCGACTCTTGAGAAATGTCACGCGACGCGTTTGCGTCAAATAATAAAAAACCCGTGGAACAGACAGAATCGGAGCGGACGGCTCGTTGTTTCCCACCTAATCCCTGCCAATCCATGAAAATCACCAGCGCCTTTATCATCATCAGTTTGCTTCCATTGCTGCCGTGTGCCGCGGCGGACTTGCCGAAACCCGCGTCCGCCCAATTGCAGATCATCAACGGCAGCAACCAGCCGGTGGACGTTTTCTGGCTGAAGTTCGCTACCGAGCGCGTGCCTAACGGCACCGTCGCCGCAGGCCGGGACACCATGATTTCCACGACGCTCGGGCATCGCTTCGAAGTCGTGGGGCGCGACGACAAGACGGCCGCCGCCGTGACCAGCGAGGTGCCGGTCCAGGGATTCCGCTTTGATCCGCCGGACAAGAACGGGGTGCCGTCGTTCTACACCCAAGCCGTCAGCGCGAGCGGGTTTCCCATCGTCGCCTCCGCCAAAGTGAACCCCTTCGCACTGAAGGAAGCGGCGTTCCTCGTGGACATGATGCTCGCGAAGCGTCCGGACGTGCGCACCGCGATGATCAAGAGCGGCGCGCGGATGTGTGTCATGGCACGCACCGAATTCACCACCGATCTGCCGGAGTTCGCCCGCATGGCCACCGACAAGGTGGAGGAATTTCCCGACTTGCCGGCCAAAGACTTCTGGGACGCGCGGGCTCGCGGACTCGGCGGCAGCGATACGGACCCGCTCTGCACCGTCGCCGAAGAGAACGTACTCGGCTGTCCCGGCGATCCTTATGAAAAGGAATGCATTCTAATCCACGAGTTCGCCCACAACATCCACCTGCGGGGCATGTTGAATGTGGACCCGACCTTTAACCAACGGTTGAAAGACACCTACGACGCCGCAATGAAAGCCGGACTGTGGAAAGGCAAATATGCAGCGACGAATATCTACGAATACTTCGCCGAGGGAGTGCAGTCATGGTTCGACGACAATCGCGTCAACGATCACGACCATAACCATGTGCATCTGCGTTCGCAGTTGATGGAATACGATCCGGGTCTTGCCGCCCTGTGCCGCGAGGTGTTCGGCGATACAGAGCTCAAATACACCAAACCCGCGACCCGCCTAACCGGTCACATGGCCGGCTATGATCCAGCGCAAGCGCCGACGTTTGTTTGGCCGGAGCGCTTGAAGCAGGCCAAGGCGGAAATCGGCGCGAATGCGGAAGCACGCGCCAAGGGTGCCAACAGCGATCGCAAGCTGGAAACCTCCGCAACAGCGCCCGGCGAAGAGGTAACGCCCGCGCACAAGCCTAACAAATGAATTTGGAATGTCCGGGCGCGAGTGCTTCCACAACCATGACGATCTCAAGCACCAATAACCGGACTTGACCCAACTCCAATGAATCGACTGCAAGCGACGCGCACAGCACTTGGACTGCTGATGACACTGACTGTATCCGCACCGGCGGATCAGCAGGTGGTTTACCCGCCATCTGCCATGCCCCGTGTGGACATGCACACGCACATGGATGCCAAGACCCAGTATGCCAAAGCGGTCGAGGCAATGGATCAATGGGGCGGCACCATCAGTATCACTCTGGCAGGTTTGTTCTGGGTGAAGGACAACAACGGAAACAAGGCCAGCCCCGCCACTGTGCGGCAGATCCCGGGCAATGACATGGTGTATGTGAAGGAAAAACTCAATGACCGGATCCTATTTGTCCCGGGTGCCTTCACGATTCCACGAGATGGCATCTGGTGGACTGTCGATGAAATCAAAACCTTTAAAGAGCAGGGTTTCGTCGGGCTTAAATTGTGGCCCCACGGGGCGATCCTATCGAGCAAGATCCCCGGAATTCACGCCCAACTCGATGAAGCCGGGCGGCAAGGCATGCCGCTGGTGGGCTACCACACCGGTGACCCGGGTGATGCCGAAGGCAACAGCCCGGCCTTCCCCAAGTTTGAAGATGACACAATTGATTTGGTCAAGGCCCACCCGCAAACCACCTTCATTTTTGCCCATGGGCTTTTCATGCTGCAAAACGATCAAGGCATTAAAAAGCTGGCGGGCATCCTAGACAAATACCCCAATGTGTTTGTCGATGTCGCCTTCACGCACAATGCACGACAGCCGGCCAATTATACAGTTAGCAACGCCAGGGAGTTTTACATCAAATATTGCGACCGCATTCTATTTGGAACCGATGTCTTTGCGGCGGGTGCCGCTGCCAGTGCATTCTTGAATGAACGCAGGATTTTTGAAACCAACGAGGTGACCAACGGTCTGCACGGCGGCCCCAAGCTGGAAGGATTCAAGCTGCCGGATCCCGTGCTCAATCACATTTACTACTGGAACGCCGCTCGGCTGATCCCCAAGGTCCGACAGGTGTTGGAAGCGCGAAAATTCGCGATCGGCTACGAGTTAGGCAAATTCAAATCCGACCGCCTGCCTCCTGATGTTAGTATCAATAAACTCACCATCGTGAGGGGTCAGGCGGCCGATCTCACCGGCACCTTGGGAAGTGTGACGGAGCGCCTGACCGTGGAAATCGCGGGGAAAGCTTACCCAGGCATTGATAGCCTGAATGGCACCTGGAAGCTGCCCGCAGCCCGTATTGTCGGCCTGCCCGCAGGAACCTACGATGTCAAAGTAACTGCCAGGAACTCCATCGGACTCGTCCGAAGCGATGCCACCACCGATGAACTGATTGTAGTGGCCGCCAATGGTAAACTACCGAAGACCGGTATTGGCCCAGAACCAACAGGCACTGACAAGCATGACAGCCCATTTGGGCAAGACCAACCTTTGTTGCGCGGCAAGGTGATGAGCAATGAACCCGTGCTATTCATCCAGAAGGAAGGACAACCCGTAGCCACGGGAAAATTGTTGTTTGTTCCCAGCGCGAGACCCACCGTCAAGTCGCCGGATCTGGAGACGGTCTATGAAGAAGGCAGGGATTATCTCTGGAAGCCTGGCTCTAGCGAAATTCAGCTAGCTGCGGGTTCGCGGATTCCGTTCAAGACGTCCGCCGAGATGGTGCCGCCGCCTGGCAGTCCCAATACCCTGCATGGGGTGCTGTTCTCGGAGGGTCGCTTCTTTCATGATTTGCAGGTGATGGCCAGCTATCCACATGCCGATGACTGGCCATTGCAGGATGGTCCCCGTCCGCAGGGCTTGCCCCGCAGTCTTGCAATGCTCAAAGCCAAACAAGCGTTCAAGCTCGTGGCGCTTGGCGATAGCATAACCGAGGGCTACAACGCATCCGGCTTCAAAGCGTCCGAAGCTCCGCCCCGGCAACCCTGTTATGCACAGTTGGTCGCCGACACGCTGCACCAGCGGTTTGGCGGGTCGGTGGCGCTGGTCAACCTGGGTCGCGCCGGCACCGGTGCCGACTGGGGGCTGAAGATGGTCGATAAGGTTGCGGCCGAGAAGCCGGATCTGGTGATCCTAGCCTTTGGCATGAATCACGAGGAGCCGGCAGCCGCCTTCGAGGCGGCGATGCGTCAACTGCGCGACGCCGTCCAGACCGCGTGTCCCGCAGCGGAGATCATTCTGGTGGCTCCCATGACCGGCAATCCGCGCACATTTCCCGCCGAGCGATTCTCCGGCTACCGGGATGCACTGCGCAATCTAACATCCGAAGGCATTGCGCTGGCCGATGTGACATCGCCGTGGTTGGAATTGCTCAAGCGCAAACTTTTCTCAGATCTGAGCGGTAACAACATCAACCATCCCAATGATTTCGGCCACCGCCTTTATGCCGAGGTCATTTGCCGGCTTTTACCCGCGCCAGTCCCGATCCTAGGGAACAACTAATCTATCAAATCACCGGTCATGAAACCTCATCAACCTATTCGTCCATTCACCCGCCGCAGTTTTTTAAAAACCACCGGGGTCTCCGCCGGTTCCTTATGCATCTTGCCAAGCGGGGTGCTCTGCGGGCAGGAGCGTAAGCCCGGTGAGAAACTTAATGTGGCGTTCATCGGCATGGGCCGCAGAATTCAGGGGACTCTCAGCGAGATCGTACAGCTCGGCCATAACGTGGCGGCGCTCTGCGACGTCGATGCCGGGCAAATTGGGAGTTCCCAACAGACTCATGGTGACTCGGTTTCCAAGGCGGCGGTTTACAGCGACTATCGGATTCTGTTGGAAAAAGAAAAATCACTGGACGCGGTTGTTATAGCCACACCCGACCACTGGCACGCGCCGATTTGCCGGGCGGCGATCCAGGCGGGCAAGCATGTCTTTTGCGAAAAACCCCTGACCCATACCATCGGCGAGGCCCGCCAACTGCGGGAAATGGCCAAAGCCTCGCCGGTTATCACCCAGACCGGCAACCAGGGCAGCGCCTCTGGCAACCTGCGCCGCAGCATGGAGCTGATCGCCGCCGGATTGTTCGGCCCTATCACCGAGATCCACGCTTGGCATCCGCCGCACGGCTGGCCGTGCGGGATTGACCGGCCGGAGGGCGGCGACCCCGTGCCGCCCGGCCTCGACTGGGACGCCTGGCTTGGCACCGCGCCGGTGCGACCCTACAGGACTAACATCTATCACCCGGTGAATTGGCGGGGTTGGTATGACTTTGGCAATGGCTCGGTCGGCGACTTTTGCTGCCATGCCTTCAACCTGCCGGTGCGCGCGCTCGACCTCAACTATCCGACTAAAATCGAAGTCAGCGGCAGCGGACTGGGCAAGGAGAGTTTTGCCAAAGCCTGCACCGTGCGCTATCACTTTCCCGCCAGCGGCTCCCGCGGACCTGTGTTGTTGAATTTCTACACCGGCGGCGACCTTCCGCCTGACCATGTCACCGCCCGCTTGCGGGAAACATTCCGGACCCTGCCAAGCACCGGCTGCCTGCTGATCGGTGAGAAGGGCCAACTCGAGAGCGGGCTGTGGAACAGCGATTGTTATGTGAGGTTGAACGATGACCCAGGCTTCGTCGGCTGCGGCAACCACCCCGCGGCCAAGCTGGTTCCGCAGTCGCTGCCGCGGGTTAAAGGCCATGTCAACGAGTGGCTCGACGCCTGCCTCGGCGGCCCCAAGGTGTTTTCCGACTTTGATTTCGGCGGCTACCTAACGGAAATAGGACTCGCCGGGATTGTCGCCCTGCGGCTGGAGAAAAACATCGACTGGGACGGCCCTAACATGAAAGTGCCGGGAATGCCGGAGGCCGACCGCTTCATCCGCCACGAGGAGCGCCGCAGGGATTGATTCGCCAATCCGCAGCCCTGCCAAGTCGCTGATCCCAAGTGAAATTTGACGCGATAGCGAAACGTAGAAACTCCTGGTACAAATGAAGTCCATTGCAAAAGTCGTCCTGTTTGCCAGCGCATTGTTCACTACGGCCAACGTGTTTGCCGCACAACCGAACATCCTCCTGATCGTTGGCGATGACATGGGCTTCGCCAACGTGGGCTTCCATGGCTGCAAGGATATCCCCACCCCGAACCTGGATGCGCTTGCGGCGGGCGGCGTGCGTTTCACCAACGGCTATGTCAGCGGGCCATATTGTTCGCCGACTCGCGCGGGCCTGCTCACAGGCCGCTATCAGAACCGCTTCGGCCACGAGTTCAATCCCTCCGGTGGCGTGCAGGGGATGCCTGTTAGCGAGAAAACCATCGCCGATCGGCTTCAGGCGGCAGGCTACACCACCGGCCTGATCGGCAAGTGGCATCTGGGAGCCAACCCGGCAATGCACCCCCAACAGCGCGGTTTCACCGAGTTCTTCGGTTTTCTGGGCGGCGCGCACGATTACTTCAAGTCCGCCCAAATCTTGCGCGGCACCACCCCCGTCACGAAACTCGACTATACCACCGACGCTTTCGGTCGCGAGGCGCTTTCGTTTATCGAAAACCATCAGAAACAGCCATGGTTTCTCTATCTCGCCTTCAATGCCGTCCATACGCCGATGCAAGTCACCGATGAGCGCTTGGCGAAATTTCCACAGATCACCGATCCACTCCGCCGCACTTATGCAGCGATGATGCTCGCGATGGATGACGCGATCGGCAAGGTGCGCCAGAAGCTCGTCGAGACCGGACTCGAGAACAACACCTTGGTGATGTTCATCAGTGACAATGGCGGCCCTTCGATGCCGGGTGTCAGTGTCAATGGCTCGCGCAACGAGCCGTTGCGGGGATCCAAGCGGACCACGCTGGAGGGCGGCATCCGTGTGCCATATATCATTTCGTGGCCCAGTCAGGTGAAGCCCGCCGTCATTGAGTCGCCCGTCATCCAACTCGACTTGCATGCCACCGCGCTGGCGGCTGCGGGTCTTGAACTGAAACCCGCATGGAAGCTCGAGGGCGTGGACCTGCTGCCATTGCTTGGTGGCCAGAAGACCGGCTCCCCGCACGACGCGCTATACTGGCGCTTCGGCCAACAAATGGCGATCCGCGCGGGTGATTACAAGCTCGTCCGCTACGACAGGAATGCCGACACTAAGTGGGACGCCGGAAACGTCAAACCGCTCTGGGGTGGTGGAGGTCGTGACAGCGATGGTGCGGAGCCCGGAGCTGCCCCGCGACGGAAAAACCGGAAACAGGAAAAAGACTGAATGCTCAAAACCATTCTAACTTCGGCCTTGCTTGGCCTGACCCTCGCCACTCAAAGCCATGCGGCGGCGCGACCTAACATCGTCTTCATCTATTCCGACGACCACTCGCTCCAGACCATCGGCGCATACAACGCGCGGCTGTCCCAATTCTGCCGCGAGCAGAACATCACTCCCAACATCGACCGCTTGGCGGCGACGGGTGGCCTGTTCGTGAACAGCTTCTGCGGCAACTCGCTTTGCTCGCCGAGCCGTGCCTCGGTGCTAACCGGACTGCACAGTCATGCCAATGGCGTCAAGACGCTCAACCAGCCAATTAACAAGGGAGTGTGGACCTTTCCCACAGCCTTGCGTGAAGTAGGCTATCAAACGGCGGTGATCGGCAAGTGGCATTTGGAAACGACTCCCGACTTCGCCGACTGGTGGATCCTGCCGGGACAGGGCGACTATCTCGATCCGCTGTTCATTAGTAAAAGTGGCAAAGAGAAGCGCAGCGGCTATGTGACCGACATCACCACCGACATGGCGCTGGACTGGTTGAAAAAACAGGATGCTGCCAAGCCTTTCTTTCTCGCGATCCATCACAAGGCACCGCATCGCAACTGGGTGCCGCCCCTCCGTTACGCCACTTGGCTCGACGATGTCACCGTGCCGGAGCCGGCCACCTTGTTGGATGACTACGACCACCGCGCTTCGCCGGCACGCTCGCAGCAGATGAGCATCAGCAGGGATCTAACGATGGAATCCGATCTAAAAGTCGGTGCCAGGTTTGCGGCTAATCCGCTCTATGCCGCCCGTAATGTCGACTTTGCCGCGAAGAAGCCGGTGGGCGACGACCTCACCCGCTGGAAGTATCAGGTATACCTCAAGGACTACCTGCGCTGCGTCAAAGCCGTGGACGACGGTGTGAGTAAAGTTTTGGAGACCTTGAAAAGTGAGGGGCTGGAAAACAACACGATTGTCATCTACTCCTCGGACCAGGGATTCTACATGGGTGAGCACGGTTGGTATGACAAGCGCTGGATTTACGAGGAATCCATCCACATGCCATTCATCATCCGCTGGCCGGGCGTGGTGAAGGCGGGCACCCGCTTCGAACCTTTCATTCAAAACATCGACTACGCGCCGACGTTCATGGAGATGGCCGCTTGCGAGATCCCCGCCGGGCTGCATGGGAAATCCATCGTTCCTATACTCCGCAGTGAAACGCCCGCCGACTGGCCCAAGAGTGTTTACTATCGCTACTACGACAAAAACGGCGCGCACAACGTGGCGAATCATTATGGCGTGCGCACCGGTCGTCATACGCTGGCCAGCTATTATGAAACGGGCGAGTGGGAGCTGTTCGACAACGAAAAAGACCCGCAACAACTTCGCAGCGTTTATGATGATCCTACCCACGCCAAAACGCTCGCGGAACTGAAGACCGAACTCGCCCGCCTGCGCACGCTCTATCAGGACAATGACGGGGGCGGACCTGCTAACTGAAACAATATTAAATTCATAGATCCATGACCATACACCAACTCATTTCCTGCACTTTCATCGTGTTAGCCGCGCATAGCTCCGCCGGCATGACTCCCGTAGACCTACGATGCGACGGCCAAGCCGGAACGCCCGCATCGAGTGCCATACCGCAACTCTCCTGGCGGATCGATTCCGAGGATCGCGGCCAGGCGCAGTCGGCTTCGCAAATCCTCGTCGCAAGCAGCGCCGCGACGCTTGCCGAGGACAAGGGCGACCTCTGGGATTCCGGCAAGGTGGCGGCGGGACGCTCGCCGCTTGTGAGTTATGGTGGTCCGCCGCTGGTCGTTGGCCAGCGTTGCCATTGGAAGGTCCGCTGCTGGGATGCCGGTGGCCAGCCGTCCGCGTGGAGCGCGCCTGCCATCTGGGAAGTCGCCCCGGTAGCCCCCGCCGACTGGCAGGGTGCGCGCTGGATCGACGACGGCCGCGACAATCCACAGGCGGATGAAGATTTCTACAAACCCGACCCCGCGCCATTGCTGCGACATGAGTTCAAGCTGAACAAACCGGTTGTTAGCGCCCGCCTGCACATCGCTGGTCTCGGTTATGCCTTGCCGAGCCTGAACGGCAAGCGCCTGGCGGATCACGTGCTGGATCCGCCATGGACGGAGTTTGACAAACGCATTCTCTTTCGCACCCACGATGTCACGGCGGCTCTCGGCGAGGGGCCTAACTGCCTCGGCCTCGCTCTCGGCAACGGTTGGTACAATCCGCTGCCGCTGCGCATGTGGGGACACCGCGATATCCGGGGCAGCATGCCCCATGGCCGTCCGCGTGCCATCGCCTTGCTCATCGTCGAGCATCCGGACGGCACCCGCACCACCGTCACCACCGGTCCCGGCTGGACCACCAGCGGCGGGCCGACTGTTAGGAACAGCGTCTTCCTCGGCGAGGAGCGCGATGCCCGCTTGGATATTCCCGGCTGGGACAAGCCTGGCTTCGATGCCACCGCATGGAAGCCGGCACGCATCACCGAGGCCGCCTTGCAGCCGCTCAAGCCCATCCTCGACATGCCGCCGGTGCGCGCCACTGAAACGATCACACCCGTGGCCGTCACCTCGCCCGCCAACGGCGTGCAGATCGTGGACTTCGGCATGAATTTCACCGGCCTGCCGGAAATCAAACTGAACGTGCCCGCGGGCACCCGCATCATGCTGCGCTATGGCGAGATATTGCATCCCGACGGCACACTCAATCCGATGACCAGCGTCTGCGGCCAAATCAAAGGGATGCTCAAAAACGACAAGGGAAAGGAAGCCCCGATCGGCGGTCCGGGCGCTCCAGCCATCGCCTGGCAACAGGACATCCACACCGCACGCGGCGGCGAGGGTGAAATCTATCGACCGGATTTCACCTTCCATGCGTTCCGCTACATGGAAATCACTGGATTGTTAGAAGTGCCGAAGCTGGAGGATATCCGCGGCATCCGGCTGCATTCGGAGCTTGCTGATGCCGGATCGTTTTCCTGCTCTAACGAGCTGTTCAACCGGATTCAGAAAATCACCCGCAACACTTTCCGCAACAACGTCGTCAGCGTGCAGTCCGACTGCCCGCACCGCGAACGCTTCGGCTACGGCGGCGACATCGCCGTCACCAGCGAGGCCTTCATGATGAACTTCGACATGGCCGGCTTTTACGCCAAGACGGCGCGCGACTTCGCCGACGCGGCACGCCCGGATGGCAATTTCACCGACACCGCGCCCTTCGTCGGCGTGCAGTATTGCGGCGTCGGCTGGCGATGGCCCAGCCGCTTTTGCTGGAGCAGCTCTATCAGCACTACGGCGACAGGAAGCTCATCGAGGAACAACTGCCCGCCGCGATCCGCTGGTTCCAAGGCGAGGCCGCGAAGCGCGAAAATGGCCTTGTAGTCAATGGTCTCGGCGATCACGAGGCGCGACCACAAATCGCCGGCCCCGTGGTCACCACGCCGATGTTCATCGACACCGCCCACCGCATGGCGCGGCTGTCGCGCGTGATCGGCGGCGAGCAGGATGCCCTGCGCTTCGCAGAAATGGCGGACGAATCCACCGCCGCATGGGTGGAGACATTTCTCGACACCAAGACCGGCAAGGTCGGCGGCGGGTCGCAATCGGAACAAGCGCTGGCACTCGGATTCGGCGCCGTGCCCGAGAAGGCGCGGGATGCGGTTTTCCAAAATCTCGTCGCCAACCTAACTGCGTCTGCGGACGGCCCCAGCCTCACCACCGGCATCTTCGGCACACGGTTCCTGCTAGAACAACTCACCCAGCGCGGCCGCCACGATCTCGCTTACGCGCTGGCCGACCGCAAGACCTTTCCTTCATGGGGCTGGATGCTGGAAAACGGCGCCACCACACTCTGGGAAACGTGGCAGGAGAGCGACAACACCTTTTCCCACAACCACCCGATGTTCGGCTCGATCTCGGCATGGTTCATCCGCTGGCTCGGCGGCATCCAGGCGGCCGATGACGCCGTCGGCTTCGACCGCATCGTCATCCGTCCCCAAGTCGTCCAAGACCTCAAGTGGGTGAAGTGCTCGCACCGCTCGATCCGCGGGTTGATCGAATCGAATTGGTCAGTCACCGACACCGGCACGAGTTATGACATCATCATCCCGCCGGACAGCACCGCCGTCATCGAACTGCCCGCTGGTGGAGAACTAACGGAAAGCGGCCGCCCGCTCGCCGAAGCCGGCGGCATCAAGAGCCTCTCGTCCGGCCCTTCCGTCCGCCGCCTGCAAGTCGGCAGTGGTCGCTACCGGTTTTCCCTTGTCCGCAAACCCTGATTTCATTCCTCGCTCTAACATCGGACCCGTCGTGAAAGGAACAACCGTTCTTCCTCTATTTCCCGCTGCCATCGCCGCACGCGCCCATCGTCCCGACGGCTGCGTTCGAAGGCAAGTCCAAGGCGGGCGCGTATGGTGATTTCGTGGTGCAGACTGACGATACCTGCGGCCAACTGTTGACCGCCTTGCGCGAGTGCGGGATGGATTCCAACACGATTGTGGTTTTCTGCTCGGACAACGGCCCGGAGATCTACGCCTACGCCCGCGACGAGAAATACGATCATTGGTCCGCCGCGCCAGTCCGCGGCCTCAAGCGCGACATTTACGAAGGCGGCCATCATGTGCCGTTCCTCATCAAGTGGCCGGGCGTCACCAAAGCCGGAGCCCTAACGAATTCGCTGATCTCGCAGGTGGACCTCATGGCCACGTTCGCCGCGCTGGTGAACTTCGATTTGCCCAAAGTCGCCGCCGGGGATTCCCATAACTTCCAGCCATATCTAACTGGTTCTATCAAGACCCCGCCATGGTTCACAATACAATCCCTGAAGACTATGCGATCCGGGATGGTGCCTGGCTGCTAGTGGACGCCAAAACAGGTGCCGCGCGGAAGGCACCGCCCGCCTGGAACAAGAAACACCACCAAACTCCCGATGGCGGCCTGCCAGTGGAACTCTACAATCTGAAGGACGACATCGGCCAGCAGCACAACCTCGCCGCAGAGCATCCCGACAAAGTCACCCAACTCCAGGCGCTGCTAAAAAACTCCGCGACCAAGGGCATTCCGCGCCGCGCTTGAATTGAGCACCGCCATTTCAGATCGACGGCATCTATACGGACAGCGAAGTGTGGCTCAACGGCCTGCGCGTAGTTTCCCGCTCATACGGTTACATCAGCTTCGCGTGTGACCTCACCACTTCCTCTGGCACCTTTTCAAAAGGCCAAGTAACACCGCCGTCTGCGGTCGTTCCCGCGGCGGCGGGCGGCGAGCAGGGCGAGGCGGAGGATCCATTGCAGCAATGAAAAATGAAGAACCCATGATATAGGTCTGGCGGATCTCGCTTCACGGGCGGGATGTATTCCGCAGTCAGTGCGCTACGGGACGGAGCTTTTGCCAGTCCTCGTCCGACACACAGCAGGGATCGGCGGCGACCCAGTGGTTGGGGGAAATCTCCCGGAGCGACAAATCCGCGCCGATGGTTTCCGGGTAGCGCGGGTGGTTCATGCGGTGACCGAAGGCGCTGCCGGGCGGCGGATCGATCGGCGAAGGGACGTCGCCTTCCAGCAGGATTTTCTGCCGCCTTACCTTTGGGTCGTGTGAGGGAATGGCGGAGAGCAGCGCCTTGGTGTAGGCGTGGCGCGGGTCCTGATAGATCTCCGCAGCGGTGGCGAGTTCGACGATTTTTCCGAGATACATTACGGCCACCCGGTCGCTGACGTGCTTCACCACCGAGAGGTCGTGGGCGATGAACAGATAGGACAGGCCGAAGTCGCGCTGGAGCTCGACGAGCAGATTGAGGATCTGCGATTGCACCGAGACATCGAGCGCGGAAACGGGTTCGTCGCAGACGATGAGCTTGGGTTTCAAAGCCAGCGCGCGGGCGATGCCGATGCGCTGGCGCTGGCCACCGGAGAACTCGAACGAGTAACGCTCGGCGGATGACGCCGGCAGGCCGACGCGGTCTAGCAGGCCGTTGACCCATTGGATGCGTTCCGCGCGGTTGCCGATTTTGTGGATGATGAACGGCTCCTCGATGATCGCGCGCACACTCATCCGCGGGTCGAGCGATTCGGCCGGGTCCTGGAAAATCATTTGGAAGTTCCGGCGCAGCGGGCGCAGCGCGTGCCGGCCTGCCGCCGTGATGTCGTGCTGGTCGAAGCGGATGCTCCCCGAGGTCGGCTTGATGAGGCGGACGATCGCTTTACCAAGTGTGGACTTCCCACAGCCGGACTCGCCGACTAGGCCGAGCGTTTCGCCCGGGGCGATGTCCAGCGAGACGCCGTCCACCGCGCGGACGGCTCCAGTTTGGCGCAGCAGGACGCCGCCGCGCACTGGGTAGTGGACGCGGAGATCGGTGACTGATAGAAGAGGATCGGTCATATAGGTCCTATAAGACTTATTTTTGTGAATAACACTCCGGACAGGTTTCCACCCAATGGTTAGGTGACACTTCGGCGAACTTCGGCCGCTCGCGGGTGATGGCGGTGGCGCGGCCCATGCGCTGGCAGAAGCGGCAGCCGTGTGATAGATCGGCGAGCGAGGCGACCATGCCGGGGATGGTGTTGAGGACGGATTTCGACGGGGTGTCGAGCGTGGGGATCGAGTGCAGTAGGCCTTTGGTGTAGGCGTGGAGCGGATTTGAAAACAACTCTTCCGCGCTGGCCCGCTCGACGACGCGGCCGGCATACATCACCACCACGTCGTCGCAGGTTTCCGCGATCACACCGAGGTCGTGGGTGATGAGGATGGTGGACATGCCCATCTCGGACTGGAGCCGGCCCATCAGATCGAGGATCTGCGCTTGCACGGTGACGTCGAGCGCGGTCGTCGGCTCGTCGGCGATGAGCAGTGACGGGCGGCAGGCGAGCGCCATGGCTATCACGACGCGCTGGCGCATTCCGCCTGATAGATGGTGCGGGTAGTCCATCATCCGCTTTTCCGGCGCGGGGATGCGAACCATGTCTAACATTTCGGTGGCGGCGTCCCAGGCGTCCTTCTTCGAGATCTTCTTGTGAACCCGGAAGACCTCGGCCACCTGGCGACCGACGCGGTGGACCGGATTGAGCGCGGCCATGGGCTCCTGGAAAATCACGCCGATCTCGCCGCCGCGGATGCGCTGGATTTCCTTGTCGCTGGCCCGCACCAGGTCGTGGCCTTTGAAATAAACGTGGCCGCCGAGAATTTTTCCGGCCGGCTGCGGCAGCAGGCGGACGATCGACATGGCAGTGACGCTCTTGCCGCAGCCTGACTCGCCGACGATGCCCACGGTTTTCCCTAACGGGACACTGAATGACACTTGGTCAACGGCACGCAGCAGGCCGCGGTCGGTCTCGAACGAGGTGATGAGCTTGTCCACCTCCAGGATGTTTTCCCGCTCTTCGGTCATGGCTCTCCGGGTTTCTCCGTCGGGTCGGGCTGTTGGTTAGG
>JANOZJ010000026.1:0-9251 GCA_031429315.1 Akkermansiaceae bacterium | reverse complement strand
GCGGCCGCTCCCACCAGCGGCTCGACCAGCGGTGGCACAATGGTTTTGTTAGGTCGAGGTAAGGTTTTGGTGCTGAAAAGCGGGAGGTAGCGATAGGAATAGGCTCCATCTATCACCTTGCCACGGGCGAGAAATAGCTGCGGCGCGGGCTGGCTGCCGGTGGTGAGCGTGGACTGGAGAATCACGAAATCGTCGTTGGCTGCTTCCAGATTGAGAATGCCCCGGAGGTCTTCCAACCCGGCGCGGGCGGCGAGCTCGGCACGTTGGCGGTCGGCGAAAGCGCGGGCGGTGTTGCGCTCGATGCCGACGACCAGAAGGATACCCACCGCGAGGATCAATAGCGCGCCGGCGACCACCAGAATGGCAGGCAGGGTGAAACCGGCGTCCGGCTTGGGGTGGAGCGGTGAGTTAGAAAGTTGCATGATTTCCAAACCGCAGAGTGGTCGTGTGGATTTCGAGGTTCTTGTTGCGATCCGCCTTCGCAGGCGAACCTAACAACAAAGCGGCGCCATCCCAGTCGCCGGGAAGTTTGAGTTTGCCGCTGAGGTCGCGGCGGGCGAGGACCAGTTTAATGTCGAGCGCTTCCGGGCCGGTCGTGTCGTTTTTCAGCCAGTCGAGCCATTTGCCACTGGTATCGCGGGACCTGGGCCGGGCCTCGAAGGATACGACGCCGAAGGCGACGGGCTCATCGAGATCCACTTGCGGGTCGAACAGCGGTTTGACCTTATCATCGCCCAAGGACTTAAAAGTATCATTGCTTTCGCGAAATCCGCGCATCAGGCAACGGACCATTTTGCCGCCGATGGGGAGATCCTTGATATAATAGTTCACCGCACAGAGGTCGCCGATGTGCCCGGCCGGGGTTTGCGCCTGGGCGGGTTGGAGGCTGAAAAATCCGATGCGGTCGAGCGGCCACGCTGCGGCGGATTTTTCTATCAAGCCGTCCTTGTGGAAGGTCGCGGTGGAGAGATCCGAGGCGAGCTGCGTGATCAAGGCGCGGGCCTCGCGCTCGCTCGCGACGTTGCCACCGATCCGCTCGTAGCCATCGCCGGAGCTGCCTAACATCGTCGCGGCAAGGATCAGGATGATCGAGCCGATGACCATCGAAAACATCAGTTCGATGAGTGAGAATCCGCGATGATGCCGACGGAGTGAACTCATGGGATGTGGGTGTGAAATTCCAGCTTCTGGCGCTTGGCCAGCGGGGCGGCTGAGGGGTATTCGAGGGACAGCCGGGTATGCATCATCGGTGCCGCTCCGGTGGGTGGAGGGATCGTCGCCGCGCTGAGCGAAATAATATAGCGCACCGGCTTGCCATCGACCTCCTTGGTTCCCTTGTCGTAGAGGGCCTTGCTGAGCTTGCCGATGGGTTTTCCTTCCGGAGAAAATGCCAGTGCCCAAATGTCACCGCTCGGGGGGAATGTCTGACCGACCGTGGTCGCGGTGAAATACTGCGGTTTGCCGCCGCGCGATGCCTGGATTTCCTCCATGCAGGCCGGAATCATCCAGGTGCTGCGCGTCTCCGCTTCGGCGGACATTGCGCTTTTCCCGGATTCCGCCAAGGCTCCGAAGACCAAGGGAATGGCCACGGCGAGCACGCCCATGGCGATCACCGTTTCGATCAGCGAAGTGCCACGAGTCCCCGGGGTGTTAGATTGTGGGGTTTTCATCAGTCGATCCGGTATGGACGTGCCGTGACGCGGCCGATCTTCAGGCGGTTTTCCGCAATGCTCTTCTGCGTGCCGCGCTCGTTGGGAGTCGCCTTGCCGCTGCGGTAGCCGCCTTCCGCAATGCGGAGCGCGACGGGGGTGGAGCCTGCCGGATAGTGCAGCCCGCCGCGGGAATTGAAGGCGATGGCGTGGACTTTGACGCTCAGATTCCTGGTGCCGCCGTAGGTGATGGTGATCTCCGACTTGTCATTCAGCGGATTGGGCAGTTTGTCCACATCGCCGGGGATCAACACGATGCCGGAGTTGAGGGTTTGCCAACGGTTCAGCAGCGTGCAATTGAGCGGGACCGGCGTCGTCGAGGCATCCGGCCAGTCCTCGTTCACTTTGAACAATCCGATCCGGCATCGCTCGTCGCCTAACGGAAGGTCTCCGGACTCGGCGATCGCGAGAACAACGTATGAGCGCGAGGTGATCGCGGTCGTCCGCGCCTGTTCGATCAGCCCGCTGAGCATGTCAGTGCCCGCCTTGCGCGACTGGGAACCGGTGCCGTTCAGGAGGCTCACGCCGGCGGTCATCAGGGTGACAAGGATCGCGATGACCACCATCATTTCGACCAACGAAAAGGCGCGCATGGCCTGGGGCATTTTGATTTGGCGAAGGACAGTCACAAGAGTTGATGTCGATGGGGGAGGGGCGGTTGCACAGCTTGTGCAAACACGAAGCAATCATATAAATCAAACGATGCCAACCTTCCTCCCACTCAAATCACGGCACGGGACACAACCGTCATGGTGATGGGAAAACCGACTGTCGGAAGTCACTCCGAGCGCACGTCGTACCAAAACTGATCCGCTGCTTTGCGGTCGTCGCCTCGGAAAACCTTGCGCACGAACGAAGGATTCCGGAACAAATACCAATCGCCGAACTGGTCGAACTTGCGGCACGAGGTGACCAGCGGCGTCCACCACAGAGTCCCCCACGCGCGGCCGGACTGGCGGCCGTGGGCTTTCAAACGGCGGGCGAAATCCACGTCCTCCACCGAGACGAAGCGGGTGTCGAACCCGCCGATTTCATCGAAATCCCGCTTCAAGAACCAAAACAAGCCGAAGCTCACCCCGGCGAATGCCAGGTAGGGCAATATCGAAATGGCGCTGGCCACGATGCCGGGCGACCAACGCTCCGGCAGCACCATCGCGCCGCCGCCGCCGACTTTTCCCGAGTCGAGCCGCCGCAGGATTTCCTCAAAACTCGCGGGATGCATCCGGCTGTCCGCATCGCAGGTGACGATGATCTCACCGCTGGCCACGGCGACACCGGCATTGCGGATGACGGCGAGATTCTTCGCGTCCTCCCTAACAATCCGGCAGCCGTGGCGAGCCGCGATTTCCTCCGTGCCGTCGGTGCAGCGGTTGAGCACCACGATGATCTCGACGCCGCAGTCGATACGAGCCGCCGCCAGCCGCGCGGCCGCGAGGCAGTCCGTTAGGAACGCCGCTTCATTGTGGGCGGGTATGACGAGTGAAATGCGGGGCTTCATTGCGCCTCCTTTTCCGGCTCCACCGGTTTTCTTTCGCCGAGCAACCCGTCGAGAATGCTGCTCACCTCGCGCACCGTCTTGCTGCTTTCCTCGATAAGCTTCACGCCCTTCTCGATCGTCTTGGAGGAAGGTTCACCGAGCAACGAGTGGGTGAACTTGATGACCTTTTCCCCGGTCTCCGGAATCTGGTCGAACATCCGCAAGCCGGCTGCGGCGATCAACCGGTCGGTTAGATCCTCCTGCGGATCGTCGAGCGTCCCGCTGATCCGCAGGGTCGTCCATAACAGCCCGCGCTCGCCGGGCATGAACACGTCCGTCTCCGCACCGGGAATGGTGGCCAGCGTGCCGGGTGCCAGGCCGAGGCGGAACATGCCGTCAATCGCCCGGCCGCGGATGTCGATGCTGCCTTCCACCCGCACCAGTCCCTCGCTTGCCAGCACCAGGTTGGTCAGGGAAATCCCGCCCTTTTGCCACCGCCAGTTGGTGTGCGCTTCACTGAGTGTGAGTACCCGGAAACGCCGGGTATCGGCGTAAGCAGCGAGCGCGTCGAGCATCGGCAAGGCGGTGAGCACGCCATTTTGAATGGTCAGCTTGCCGCTCGCCTGCGGCAATCCTAGGCGATTGTGTGCGGTGAAATCCGAGGTCACATCGCCGGTCAGCCGCTTCGCCCAATCGCCATTGAGGACATCCTCACACTTCATTCCCGAGGCGTCCCCTTCGAGCGAAAACTGCTGCGATTTCACCTCCAACTCGCCACTGCCGCGGAGCCGTCCGCCCGCCCATGCGGCGAACGTTGCATCCACTAGAAACACCTGGCCGTCCTGATAGCGGAGCCGCGCCCGGTCCACCCGCAGCTCCGGCACCATGGCAAATGGCACGCGGATCGTCCCGCCTTCGATCTCCGCCCGATAGGCGTTTTTCGCCCCTGCTTGTTCGGCATGGACGTTCATCCCGCTGGCCATTGCCAAGCCCTCGTCAAGGATCGCCTTCACCACCAGCTCGCGCACCTCGATGCCATCCAACTCCGCCTCGCTCGGCAACCACGCCGGTCGCTTCGCCTTTTTCCCCTGCTTGTGGGAAACTTCCGGAATCTTGTTTTCCGGCCCCTGCTTCCTCGCATCCACCGACACCTCCAGACGCCGCAAACTGGAGCCGCGGATTTCCCAAACCCCGCGCCGCACCCCGCCCAGACCGATTTCCGTGTGCAGGCCGTCCGCCCGCAGGCTGGTGACCAAGCCATCCCCTTGCGCTTCGAACGAATCTGTATCCACCGCCAGACCTTCCCAATGAAACGGCCCGAACTCCCCGGTCACGCCGCCCATGTCACTGGCCTCGACTGATAGAAACTTGCGGAACGCGTCGCTGTGCAAATAGCTCCGCAGCATCGCGTATCCCACGCCGAGGCCGGCGATTCCCAACACCAGCAGCGCCACCGCCGCCTTGCCCAGCCAGCGGCGTTCTCCGGCATCCCTGCGTTTTCGTGATCGGCGGCTCATTTCCTGAATCCTAGCGTCGCCGGGTGTCTCCGCAAGCCTGCGGAAATCAGGAACACGACACTCTTGTCGCGGATGGGAATGGAAAGCCTTTGGAGAAGAGCATTGCGCGTTTCGAAGTCCGGGCATTTGCCCGCACCACAAGAGTGTGGTGTCTCCTTACCCCGCCGGCCATTTCCTCGGGCTGCTGGTCCTGTGGCTGGTGGTGCCCGTGCAAATCATCCGCTGGCGGCTGGTCAAGCGGGCGGAAGGGTTGGGGTTTTCCGGCCCCTCACGGATCGGCTGGCTGGCGGTGGTTTCCACGGCGGCATTTGTGCCGTGGATCGGCTATGCGGCGATTACCGGCAAGGATCTCGGGATGGTATTATTGATGTTCGGCCCGGGAAGGGTGGCCACACAATTGCAGCCGGTATTATGGCCATTGGGAGTTCCGGCGTTGTGGTTATCCGGGGTGGCGGCACGGGCACAATTCGGCCGCGCGGATTGCCATTTCCACAGGGTGGCGGCGGCGCGGGTGCTGGTCGTCAATTTGGCGGCGGCGCTGGGTGGTCCTTGCGTGGCTTCGCAAGGATTCAAATGTTAGGTTTTCCACGGTGGTCGGAGTAGTGAGCGTGATATTAAATCGCGGCACAAGGCTCCGGGCAGGATGCCCGGGCCACGGTGGCACGGGTATTCTGCCCGACGCCTTTCTTCAGAATTGGATCATCTCAAGCACCGCTAAAACAAGGGCGAGATCGGGTGATCTGCGGTTTCCTCACTTGGGAATGGATGGGGGTTTTGTCGGTCTGCCGGTAAGGTTTCGCGCCAGTGTTCGTATTGGATTTCCCGATAGATGCTGGAGAGCCAGTCTGAGGCGAGCAGGGCCCAGTCGCAGAGTTTGACGGCGGTCCAGTGGGTTTGGCCCGCAAGCGATGGATCATCGACCAGCGGGAGAATGTCGGACTTGATTTTCGCGGCGTCCAGCTTGCGGGGGCGTCCGGGGCGGGGCTTGTAGGTAAGCCCGTCGATCCCTTGGGCGTTGAAGCGCGAAATCCAGAGCCGGAGCATTCGTCGGCTCACCCTGCTGTTGCGTAACACCAAGTCATAACCGGCCCCTACCAATAGTAAATTGATGGCATTGAGCCGCAGGAAGACCTTGTTGTCCCGTCCGCAATCCATGGCCACTTCAAGCTCTTCGAGCGTGCAGGTTTCGGGATTTGGAAGCTGGTGAGGTCGAGCGATTCGCGAGTATTGAATGATTCAAACAGTCGTGCCGGTCTTTTGTGAGGGCTTCGGAAATTATTTTTGGCAAAGGGTCTAGTGAACGCTAATCCTATAGATTAGTAAGTCAGAGTCAGCGCCGGGGGGGGGCGCATCGCAGACATTACAAAGTAAAATACATATCTTCAGTTCTCCGTTTTCTCCTCCATTTCAATTCGGCGGACTGAAGTCCGCGCTCCAGTTGGTGGGATCAGACAAACCGCACCGCATGCTTCTTCGAGAGCTTGAGGACATCGCCAGCCGCAGGTGAAACTGCGGCGTTAGGGTCTGTTAGCTTCCCGCCGTTGAGTTGGACTGAGCCGGTGGTGATGAATTGCTTCTTCAGCTCACCGTTGGATTTTTCCAGGCCGTAGGCGGCTTGGAAGGCGTGGGCGGTGAGGCTGAGGACGGTGAGCTCGGCGGGGAGATCCGCGAGGGAAATTTCCGGAAGCTCGGCGTGGGCGAGGTCTTTTTTGGAGAAGCGGGTGTCCCAATCGGCGCGGGCGGCGGGGCCGGCTTCTTGGCCGTGGTAGCGGCTGGTGAGTTTCTCGGCGAGGGATTTCTTGGCATCCATCGGGTGGCCGGACGGATCGCGGGCTTCGCCTAGCAGGAGCAGGTAGTAGCGGTCCATCAGTTCGTCCGAAACGCTCATGAGCTTGCCGAACATTTCCTGCGGCGCATCGCTGACGCCGACGTAGTTGCCGTAGGATTTCGACATCTTTCTAACACCGTCGAGACCTTCTAGCAGCGGCATGACCATGACGACCTGCTGCGGCTGGCCTTCCTCCTTCTGGAGGTCGCGGCCGACGAGGATGTTGAAGAGCTGGTCGGTGCCGCCGATCTCGACGTCGGCGCGGATTTCCACGGAGTCCCAGCCTTGCATGATGGGGTATTGGAGTTCGTGGAGGCGGATTTCCTGACCGGCGTCGAGGCGGGTGCGGAAGTCCTCGCGCTGGAGCATTTGTTGGAGGGTGACGCGGCCGTTGAGTTTCAGGATTTCCTCGTAGGTCATTTTGCGGAACCAGTCGCCGTTGTAAACGATCTCGGTCTTGGATATGTCGAGGATCTTGAACGCTTGGTCGGTGTAGGTGGCAGCGTTGACCAACACCTCTTCGCGAGAGAGTGGCGGGCGGGTGGAGGAGCGGCCGGTGGGATCGCCGACGGTGGCGGTGAAGTCGCCGATGAGGAGCACGGCCTGGTGGCCGAGGAGTTGGAACTGACGGAGTTTTTCCAAGGCTACGGTGTGGCCGAGGTGGATGTCCGGCGCGGTGGGATCGACGCCGAGCTTGATGCGCAGCGGGCGACCGAGGCGGAGCTTTTCTAGCAGTTCATTTTCGGATAGAACTTTGGCGGTGCCGGCGGTGAGTTGGGCGAGTTGTTGTTCGGGAGACATCTGATAGTAAGAGGTGGAAAGTGATCAGTGAGCAGTGGAAGACGAGTTGCCGAGGTGCAGCTTGAGGATGCGTTTGAGTTCGGCGGCGGCTTCGGCGTTGTCGGGGACGCCGTGGTTGCAGGGGACGATGAGCTCGGACTTCACCGGGCCGACGTGGGACGACCAGTAGGGGACAACGCCGTCGCTGCTGTTAGGGGTGTCGCGCCTGGCGCGGTCGCCGACGACGGAGTGGAAGGCGATCCGGTCGGGCAGGGCGAGTTTGTTGAGTCCGATGTTGGCGCGATTGTTAGGTGAGAGGCTGTCGATCGAGGTCGGCAGCGGGTTGGCCTGGTCCTTGCCCTGGATGATGCCGCCCATGGTAGTGAGCGTTTTGTCGAGGAGTCCGACGGTTAGGGTCTTGGGCAGGCGGATGAGGCGTGAGAGCCAGACGGAGATCCGCAGGTTCGCGACGGGGCTGCCGCGGTGCGGCACGGCGAGGAAGACCACCCGCTTGGGCTCGGTCAGCGGCTGATAGAGGGTGTTTTCACGGATGAGCCTGCGGGTGGGTTCCGAGACCTTGAGCTGGTCGATGGGCTTTTTGAAATACTCGTCATAGAGCGCGGTCTTGGGGTCAGTGACGCTGGAGCGGGTGATGAGTCCGCCCATGGAGTGGGCGACGATGACCATGCGGTTGAGATTATCATCGCCGCCCTTGGTGCGGGCGTAGGTGCAGGCCTGCTGCATCAGTTCGCGGAACTTGGTGCTGCTGTAGAGCCATGGATTGCCGGTGGGGTAGTTGTAGAGCCAGATCTGATAGCGCTCGCGGAACCAGGGCTCGGGGGCGAGGTCATTGACCATATTCTTGAAGGCGTCCGGGCTGGAGACGAGGCCGTGAACGAACACCAGCGGGATTTTTTTTGGATCGTAGGGCTGGAGGAAATAGATGCCGGTTTCCTCCATGTAGCGTTCCGGCAGGATCACGTTCTGGATTTTCAGGTTGTCCAGATCGCACATTTGCCAGAGGAAGGCATTGGGCGCGCTCCAGTCTGCGGCGAGGGTCTGGGTGGTGTTGCCGATTTTCAGATCGTTGTGGAGCCAGCGCTTGGTGAAGTGCCAGACGGGTGCGGCAGAGCGGTCGAAATCGAGGGTGGCGGTTAGATTGTAGGGAAATCCGTTGGGCAGTTGGAACGGGGGGCGCTTGGTGCCGACGGGGGTGGTTGCTTTCCAGCCGACCAGCGGCAGGCCGACGCCCGCAGTGGTCTCGTGGTTGCGGAGCGTGCGGACGTTGACCTGGGAGGCCGGGAACGCCGCGTCGAGATTTTCCAGATTGGCCTGTTGCGCATCGGGCGGGGCGATCCTGGAACCCAGGGCTGCGGCGCGGGAATCCCAGTCGCCCGGGCCGCAGCGGAGTTGGTCGAACAGCTTGGCCACGGCGGCATTGTAGTTCGTTCTCGCAGCGCCCCATTCCGCCGTGCGGGAGGGATTTCCGAGGATGTTCCATTGCTCGCGGGCGCTTGCGACGAGGGTTGCGGCAGGCACTCGTGAGGCGGCCGGGACTTTGGTGCAGCACGGAGGTTGGGGGGCTCCGCAATGGCAGAGCAGGACCGCAAGCAGGAGGGGGATCGTTCGCAAGGTCGCGGAGTTCATAGGATTCGGGGGGCGGCGTCGCGAGGCGGCGGCTAGAATGCCTCGTGAAATGGGCCTGCCAAGCCCGGATTGAGCCTGCCCCTTCGATTCATTTACGGGAAAATTTCTGCCGATCACGCGGGTGGTCGATTTTTCCCTTCCCAAACCGGCAGTCATTGATTACCCCTCGCGCCCGCCTGAAATGGTGGTCGTAGTTCAATGGTAGAGCCCCAGATTGTGATTCTGGTTGTTGCGGGTTCGAGTCCCGTCGATCACCCCATCTTTCCCATCGGGATCTCAGCGGAGGTCTGGAA
>JANOZJ010000025.1:0-1525 GCA_031429315.1 Akkermansiaceae bacterium | reverse complement strand
TCAGAAATTTTCTAAGGAAGAAGGCTTGAGCGGGTCTCCCCAATGAGTCCCGCCATCAAACGTTGTTTCAAATGAATACAAACCCTGAACTCCAAACCCATTCGTCGCCCGTTCCAGCCAAATCCAGCCGGTCCTATTGGCTGAAACTCGGTGGAACTTCCTTATCCATCTCGCTGATCTTTCACCTGCTCCTGCTCGCCGCCGCCGTGATCTGGGTATTCCAAGTCATTCCGGTCAAAGATAAAAACGTCACCTGGACACCACGACCCAGTGGTAGCTCGGCGGCAGCCGAACAGCGCGAGGCCCAGCAACGCGTGAAAACCATCCAATCGAACCTTTCCCGAATCTCCGCCGTCAACATGGTGAGTCCGGTGACTCTTCCCGAGCCTGAGAACGTGGCTCAAATGCCTTCGTTGGGCGGACTCAGCGGTGGAGGAACCCTGCAAGGCATCGGCGGTGGCGTGTTCGGCCGCGGCAAATGGAATGGCGGCGCAGCCATCGACGGCGGGAGCGCCGCGCAAATGTTCCGCATCCTGCCGCTGGATCTCCGCGAGCGTTGTTCCAAGAGCGACCGCCTCGCACGCCTCAAGGAAAACGGCGGGACGCCGGCTTGCGAGGACGCGGTTGTGAACTCCCTCCGCTGGCTCAAGGCCCATCAGAATGCCGACGGCTCGTGGGGAACCAACAACCAAGCCGCCATGACAGGCTTGGTCCTGCTCTCCTACTTCGGCCACTGCGAGACCCCGGACTCCGAGGAGTTCGGCGATTCCTGCCTGCGTGGCATCGTCTATCTGGTGAATCTCGGCATGAAGAACGATGGCAAGCTGGCCGGCAATTTCACCGCCAACCACTGGAGCTATGAGCACGCCATCGCCACCTATGCCTTGGGTGAAGCTGCCACCTTTTGCAAAAAAGACGACGTGCCATATCTTCGGGAAATCACCCGCAAAGCCGGTCTGTTCATAATCGACAACCAGAATAAAAACGGCGGCTGGGCCTATCTCTACGCCACGGAAGGCGGCCACACGGATGTCTCGGTGGCCGGCTGGCAGATCCAGGCGCTCAGAGCGTGCAGCCACACCGACATCAAATACCAAGGCTTGGCGTCCTGTATCAGCAGAAGCCTCAAATACCTCGATAGCTGCCAGAACGACAACGGCGGCTTCGGCTATAACAGTAAAAATCCGGGCGAGTCCGGCTATTTCAGTCTAACCGGAGTGGGGATGCTGTGCAACCAGATGTGGGACAAGGGCAAGCGCGCCGAAGTCCGCAAGGCCGCGAAGTATATCCTCGCGAACACCCGCTTCGACTATAACAGCGAGTTCTGCGACCTCTACGGACACTACTATGAATCCCAGGCGATGATGCAGCGCGGCGGTGCCGAGTGGCAACAATACAACGACCTCTTCCGCGACCAGTTACTCAGCAACCAGGACGCCGATGGTTCATGGAAAACTCCCGGTGGCGGCAAAAAACCGCGGGCCACCGCCGCCAGTTGGCAGGGCGACAAACTCTACCGCACCTG
>JANOZJ010000024.1:0-7742 GCA_031429315.1 Akkermansiaceae bacterium | reverse complement strand
CCACCTCGAGTTGCAACGCTACTTCGGGATCGATCTGTTACTCACGCCCGACACCGCCGACGAAATCTGGGAACGGACCAACGCAACACTCGCGGAGCCGGATTTCTCCACCCACGGGTTGTTGCGAAAATTCGATGTTAGAGTCGTCGGCACCACCGACGACCCAGCCGATCCGCTGGACGACCATTTCGCCATCGCCGACTCGGATTTGAAAACCCTGGTGGTGCCGACCTTCCGGCCGGACAAGGCGTTCCTGGTCGATCGTCCCGACCTGCTCGCGCTGTGGCTGGAGAAGCTCGAAGCCGTCTCGGACACCTCCATCGTCCATCTATCAAATCTGTTGGCCGCGCTGCAAAGCCGCCACGACGATTTCCACGAGGCGGGCGGGCGTCTGTCGGACCACGGGCTCGACCGACTTCCCGCGCTGCACTGCACCGACGAAGATGCGGCGATGATCTTCAGCCGCGCCCGCGCCGGCAAGGCCGCCTCGCCGGAGGAGAAGGAAAAATTCTCGTTCTATCTGATGGTGTTCTTCGGCCAGCTTGACGCCGCCAAGGACTGGACCAAACAGCTCCACCTCGGCGCGTTCCGCGACATCAACTCGCGGATGGCCGGCCGCCTCGGCCCGGACACCGGCTACGACAGCATCGGCGACTCCCAACAGGGCGCGGCGCTGGTGACCTATCTCGATGCGCTTGCGACATCCGGCGCACTGCCGAAAATCGTCCTCTACAACCTCAACCCGCGCGACAACTACCTGTTCGCCTGTCTAACCGGCGTGTTCCAGGATGGCACTGTCGCCGGCAAGATCCAGTTCGGCTCCGGCTGGTGGTTCCTCGATCAGAAAAACGGGATGGAACTCCAGCTCGACGCTCTATCAGCCACCGGCCTGCTCTCGCGCTTCGTCGGTATGCTCACCGATTCGCGCTCGTTCCTGTCGTTCCCGCGTCACGAGTATTTCCGCCGGATCTTGTGCAACCTCATCGGCAGCGAGGCCGACCGCGGCGAGTTGCCCGACGATTTCGAAGCACTCTCCGGGCTGATCCGCGATGTCTGCTTCGGCAATGCGAAGCGGCATTTCGGCTTCGACGTGTGAAAAAAGTAGTCTAGGACTTTAGTCCGCTCTTCCTCTTCGCAGACCGGACTGAAGTCCTAAACTACGTTCCCTCGCCATGCTTCCCAAACTCATCATCCCGCTCTTCCTCTTCACCGCCTCGCTCCACGCGGTTCCCGTATTCATCGGCACCAACACCGGCGGCAAATCCACCAGCAAGGGCATCTATCTGGCGGACTTCGATGCGGCCACCGGCAAGCTCAGCGAACCCGTCCTCGCCGCGGAATATCAGAGTCCCGGCTTTCTCGCGCTGCATCCCACCAAGCCCATCCTCTACGCCTGCGGCCAGCCTAACAAACCATTCGCCGGCGGCACTAACTCGGTGGCGGCCTTCGCCATCGGCGCGGACCAGGGGCTGGAATTCCTCGGCGAAGCCTCCGCCGGCGGCAAGGGAGCGTGCCATCTCGTAGTCGATGCCACCGGCCACACCGTCGCCGTTGCAAACTATGGCGACGGCAGTTTCGCCACGATCAAGCTCGGCGAAGATGGCGTCCCCGGCGCAATCGCGACCGTGATCCTCAGCAAGGGCTCCGGCCCTAACAAGCCCCGCCAGGACGGCCCGCACGCCCACGGCGTTTATTTCGACAAGGCGAACAAGCACCTGTTCGTGCCGGATCTCGGACTGGACCAGGTTCTCATCCATCCGTTCGACGCGGCGACTTCGAAACTCGGCGACGCCCTGCCATCCCTAACCACCGCTGCCGGCTCCGGCCCGCGCCACATGGCCTTTTCCGCCGACGAGAAGAACGCTTACGTGATCAACGAGCTGGACAACACGGTGCTTGCCACCAGCTACGCCGACGGCAAGTTCACATCGCTCGGATCGGTCCCGACCTTGCCCAAGGATTTCTCCGAAAAAAACACCACCGCCGAGATCGAGATCCATCCGAATGGCAAGTTCGTCTATGGCTCTAACCGCGGCCACAACTCGATCGTCGTCTATCGCCGCGACCCGCAAACCGGCGTGCTGACCTTCCTCCAACACGCCCCCTGCGGCGGTAGAATCCCGCGCCATTTCAAGATCGACCCGACCGGCAAGTGGCTGCTCTGCGCCCATCAGGATTCCAACACCATCAGCGTCCTCCCGCTCGACCCGGCGACCGGTCTGCTAGGCGCACCCGGCGGCACCGTGACCTCGCCATCCTCGATCTGCCTGCTGTTCGGCCACTGATCCCACCGCAGTCCATGACCTTCCCTCCCTGATAGTTCTGAAAGAACGGGCTGATTGTCCTTGAAACCACCGTTCCCAGCGGTCTTTATGCCATCAGGAATTGAGAACGTTCATGTCCGACCACGCCATTCACATCCTTTCATACAGTCCCGATTTGCTGGTCGAATTCGACTTGCCGCCGGGCACGCACGCGCGAATTGGCGCATCGCCCAAGGCGGAGGTCACGCTGCCGCTGACGGGCATCCCTCCGTTTTCCTACATGATCGGACGCTTCCTGGACGGCCGGCTGTTCCTCGCGGATCCCGACGGAGTGATTTTGCGGCGCGTCGATCTACCCGCCACGCTCTCCCTTCCGCCCTATCAGTTTATCATCCTGGATCCGGCCGACTCCGCCCGGACTGCGACTGCGCCGGAAGCATCCATCGATGGGAATGAGACCGGACCGCTCAAAATCCTTTCTCTGGCGCTCGGCGTTGTTGTCGTTCTGGCGCTGGCCGCGCTGGTCGCGGTGAGCCAGTGCGGAAGGCCCGCAAGCGATCCGCGATCCGCGCCGCCTGTCCCATCAGCCCAAGCCGGGAAACCAACACCGGCTCCAGCCGCGCCCGTTGGGACAAAGAAGGCCCCGGCTCAGGACGCCCCGGGCACCCGATGATTGCACGAGTCAGCGGGTTTCCAGCCGCTTGAAGCGGACCGACCGCAGGTCTGCGGAACTCAGCCCGAGCATCGCCTCAAACTCGCCCGGTTCCACCACGGGTTCGAAATCCCGCCCGGGAAAACTCAGGTCCGCGTCGGTGATTTCAAACGCCACCACCCGCGTCTCTCCGGCGGCCAGCGTCACCCGTTGGTAGCCGCGCAGCTCCTTCACCGGTCGGCTCACCGAGGCCACCAGATCTCGCAGATAGAGTTGCAGGGTCTCCGTCGCCGGGTGCGCACCCGGATTGGTCAGCTCTGCGGCAACCGTGACCGTCCCGCCCGGCGGCATTTCCTGTGGCTCGACGCGCACCGCGCCGAGCCGGAATTCCCCGTAAGTCAGGCCGTGGCCGAACGGATAGAGCGGCTCGTTCCGCGCATCGAGATACCTTGAAGAATATGGAACCGTCTCGTCGAAGGGCCGGCCCGTCGGCTTCTCGCGGTAGGTCATCGGCAGTTGCCCGACGCTGCGGGGAAAGCCCATCGTCAACTTGCCGACCGGTGCGGCGTCGCCGAAAATCACGTCCGCCAGCGCCCGCCCGCCTTCCGTGCCTAACGCCCAGGCGTGCAGGATCGTGGGAAACTTCGAGTCCTCCCACGTCAGCTCCAGCGGCCGGCCGCTCATGGTCACCAACACGCAGGGCTTGCCGGTTTTCAGAATGCCCTGCGCCAATTTCCGCTGGCCCTTCGGCAGGCGGATACTCGTCCGGCTGGCGGCCTCGCCATACATCTGCCAGCTCTCGCCGAGCACCAGGATGATCACATCCGCCTGTGCCGCCGCGCCGATGTTAGAGCCAACGCAGAAAATCACCGTCGCATCCTCACCCGCCGCTTCGCGGATGCCATCGAGCGGCGAGGTGGCCACCGCCTCGTCGCCCGCGGCCGCCCAGCAGCCTAACATGTCGCGCCGGTTGTCGGCCAGCGGGCCGATGACGGCGATGGTCCCGCGCTTCGCCAGTGGCAGCAATTGACCGGCGTTTTTCAACAGCACCAGCGACTCGCGGGCCGCCTCCCGGGCGAGTTTGCGGTGGGCCGGACACAGGTGGATCGTCCGCGCCCGTTCCTCGTCGCAGCGGGCGAGGGCGTCGCGGAACAGCCCGAGATCCCACTTGGTTTCCAACACCCGCAACACCGCCGCGTCGATCTGCTCCATGCTAACGGCACCTGCCTCCAACAGCCCCGGCAGCTCTGCTAGAAACAACTCCGACACCATGTCCATGTCCACTCCGGCGTCCAGCGACTGCCGCGCAGCATCCGCATCGGTGGCCGCGGTGCCGTGGCATTTCATCTCGCTAACAGCGGTGTAGTCGGTGACCACCCAGCCCTGGAAGCCCCATTGCCCGCGCAGCAACTCCGTGAGCAGCCAGCGGTTGCCGCTCGCCGGGATGCCATCGACCTCGTTGAACGACGTCATCACCGTCCGCGCCCCGGCGTCGATCGCGGCGCGGTAGGGCGGGAAATACGTTTCCTCCATCGCCCGGCGGCTCATGTCCACCGTGTTGTAGTCCCGCCCGCCCTGCGGCGCGCCGTAGAGCGCGAAATGCTTCATGCAGGCGGCCACCGATGTTAGATCGGCCAGATCATTTCCCTGATAGCCGTGCACCATCGCCACCGCGATCCTGGCTCCCAGCCACGGGTCTTCGCCCGATCCTTCCGCCACCCGCCCCCAGCGCGGGTCCTGGGAAATATCGACCATCGGCGAATAAACCCAGTGCAAGCCGTCCGCCGCCGCTTCCGCCGCCGCCATCCGCGCGCAGCGTTCTATCAGCTCTAGGTTCCACGAACACGACAGCCCCAGCGGGATCGGATAGATCGTCCGCTGGCCGTGGATCACGTCGTAGCCGAAGAGCAGCGGAATTCCCAACCGGCTTGCCACCGCCAGCTCCTGCAAGGCGCGCGTCGCGGCGGGCGTGTACACATTCAGCACCGCCCCGCAGTGGCCGGCGCGGATCGTCGCCTCCAGATCGCCCGAGTGTTTCATGCCCGTGGCGGCCATCGTGCCTGTTAGCAGGTTCAGTTGTCCGCATTTCTCCGCGACCGTCATCCGGTCCATCAGCTCGCGGAGGAAGGTGTGCTTGCTCATGCGAGCCATCACGGCCCGGGAGACGCTTCATTTCAAGGCCTATTGCACCCTCCGCGATCAGTTACACGCGATCACGGACTGTCGTTGTGGCCGGAAATGGGATATCTCTTGTGGGTCGCCGCGAGCAACCTCTCCCCCCAAGGAAACGAACGGCACCAACAAACTCCCCCCCGGTTAGAAACGGCCGGCGAAAATCGAGATCCCCCCCATCCGATTTTCGCCGGTTTTGTTTTTTCCACGCGATGCGTCCGCTGCGAGTGAGTGCTTGAGTTCCGGCCAGCCGTGGTTTCTGCTGCCCGCCTATGAGCAACCCCGCCTGTCCGCTGTGCGAAATGACCGATGTCCTGACTCACGCCGACCATTGCGAATGCGTCACCTGCGGCCACGAATGGCCGCTTGAAGTCCGGCCCGACGCGCCCGCCGGCGAGCGCGTGGTGAGGGACGCCTACGGCAACGTCCTCGCCAATGGCGACATCGTGGCGATGATCAAGGACTTGAAACTGAAAGGCTCGTCGGACGTGCTCAAGGTCGGAACCAAGTCCAAGCCGATCCGCTTGGTGGATGGCGACCACGAGATCGACTGCAAAATGGACGGCATTTCCATCGCGCTTAAAGCGATGTTCGTGAAGAAGGTGGTGGGATAGGTGTTTGGCAGAATGCTTTTCACCCTCGTTCCCACGCTGCTGAGACTGCCGCCCACCGATGCCTTCCGAAACCTTTCACCCGCCCACCAGCATGGACCGCTGGCAGCAAGCGCGCCTGCGCCTCGAAGCCGATCTCGGCGAGCGGATCACGCTCGACGCGCTGACCGGGGCGCACGGGCTGCTGGACCGCGAGCCCTGGCAGGACGACGCCGGCGGTCCGGCCGGCTGGTTGATCGCCCAGCGCAGGGGTGGCCACCGGCATTCGATCGACGACGTTCTAACGGCGTGGTATGCGCTCCAGGTTTCGCCGCCGGTTAGGGAGCATCTGGACCTCGGCACGGGCATCGGCACGGTGGGCTTGCTGACCTTGTGGGGGATGGGGCCGGAGGCGCGGCTGACCTGCGTGGAGGCCCAGCAAATCAGTTATCAACTGCTGCAGGCGAACCTCGACTTCAACGGCCTCCGCCAGCGGGTGGATAGTTCGTTAGGCGATCTGCGCGACCTCGCCTTGGAGCGGAAATTTCCGCTGATCACCGGCAGCCCGCCGTATTTCCCGGAAGGCTCGGGGGTGATCCCGCGGGATTCGCAAAAGGCCCACGCCCGCTTCGAGCTGCGCGGCGATGTGAGCGATTACGCCAGGGCCGCAGTGTCCCATCTCGGCGACGGCGGCTGGTTCGTCCTGTGTTTTCCTTTTCCGCAGAAGCAGCGGGCGTTGGCTGGAATCGCCGCTGCGGGACTCAACGTGGCACGGATGCGGGACGTGATTCCGCGCGAGACGTTGGCACCGTTGTTCACGCTTTTCGCCTGCCAACATCCGCAGGATTCCGGCGGTGAAACCACCGTGGAGGAATCTCTAACGGTGCGGCAGGCGGACGGCCGCCTCACCCGGGAAATGGCCGGGGTCCGGCGGGTCTTCGGCTTTGCCGACGGCGAAGCGCACGGCGGATACTGAGCGCGGGATCTCGCAGTTTGGTTAAGCAGGCTGAAGCGGGGAGCGCAAAACCGCGGCCACGGCAACGGTCGGGCGATCCTTATTCCAAAAGGACTTCCGCGCCGAACGCGCGATGATTGAATCGGACGTTTGACATTGCTGTTTCATCCGCTTGATTCGCCCCACCTATGCGCGAAACGACACTCCCCGAAAGCGGCGCGAAACGAAATTTGTTCGATGCCGCCCAACAGTTGATTGCCGAGAAAGGCTTCGAGGCCGTTTCGGTCCGCGACATCACCCGGCTTGCGAAAACCAACGTGGCGGCGATCAACTATCACTTCGGAAACCGCGATGCGTTGTTGGGCATGGTGATGACGCGTTGCATCGTGCCGATCAACGAGGAACGCCTTGCGCGGCTGGAAGCCATCGAGCGGAAATGGTCGGGCAAGGTCGCCCCGTTGGAGGAACTCATCGAAGCCTTTGTCCGCCCGCTGGTGACCCAGGTGAGGAAATCCGACCTGTCCGAACGCTTGTTTTACAAACTGGCGGGGCGGATATTCGCCGAGTTCGGCGACGGGATGCCGAAGCAAATCGAGGACCACTTCCGGCAGATCATCGAGCGTTTTACGCGCTCGTTCGCCAAGGCACTGCCGACGGTCGCCGCGGAGGATCTGGTCTGGCGCATCCACTTTCTGGCAGGCGGGATGATCCACCTGCTGATCCATCAGGATGTCATCCATCGCGCGGCCAACGGCGCTGCGGGCGCTCCCACCATGGAGGCCACGCTCAGCCGCTTCATCCGCTTCGCTGCCGCCGGCTTGCGCGAGGGCACGGAACCCGCCGAACCCGCACCCAAAGGCCCGCAGGCGACGTTTGATTTCTGAGTTTAGAGGCCAGAATCCAGAAGCCAGAGCAGAGAGCATGGGATGTGCGGTCGCGCCGCATGAGCCTTTTGATTCTTGATTCTTGATCACAGCCGTCCCATAGCCTCTCCAGAGCGGTCTGGAAGGCTTGAGTTGTCGTTGAATTTGAGTCGTTTTGGCGTTTTGTGATTTTTGAATTTGGCGGCTTCTTGTGATATATCTAGGCCGGAAGTCCACATGCTATCC
>JANOZJ010000023.1:0-10151 GCA_031429315.1 Akkermansiaceae bacterium | reverse complement strand
GGGCGGGTTGGTTTTTGGCATGGGCGAGGAGCTTGTCATACACCGCGAGGGCCTCGATCATGGACGCGGGATTGCTGCTGCCCTGGGCATACAACGCTTCGCCTAACAACAATCCGGCGGGCAACTGGAGCGGATCGTTTTCCGGAAGGCTCGCGATCCATTTGGTGAGAAATGCCGACGCTTCCGCGAGACGATACATCTCGATGAGGTGCTCGGCTTTCTCCAAGGTGGCGATGGCGGCGAGCGGGCCTTTGGACGCGATGGCCTTGTCGAACAAGGCGAGGGCCTCATCCTTGGATTGCGGGGTGGCGACGAGCGCCGCCGAGCGGGCTGCTAGAAGCCAGGCGGCCTGGGCTCTGGCGGGTTGGGTTTCCGTGGCTGCCAGTTTTTCCAACACCAAACGCGCCGGATTGTAGCTGCCGGACTGGAAGAGGTTGCGGCCGAGGGTGAGCGCGGCTTCGGCGGCGGTGGGATCCGCCGGGGAGGTATCGACGATGGCTTGCGCGGCGGCGATGGTGGCGGCGGAGTCTTGTGAAAGATCGGCAATGCGGAGGCGGGCCAAGGCGATTCGCAGGGCGGCGATTTCCGGGCCTGCGGACAAGGATTCGAGTTGCTCGCGGGCAAATGGGAGATCGGGCGTGGGACTGGCGAGCGCCGCTTCCGCTGCTGCCAGGCGGGCTTCGGCTGCCCGCGGGTGGTCCGGGAAACGGTTGAGAAACTCCTCGATCGCCGTTCTGGCGGCAAGCGGCGGCGTGGTGGACAGCGCGCGTTCGAGTTGGAGATCCGCCTCCAGGGCTTTGTCCGGAGTGCCACCGGATTGCTGAATGAGGGTGGTGCCATTGAGATCGCCACTCCGCAAGCGGGCGATCGCGGACTGCAGCCTCGCCAATCTGGCTTCGGGGGCGGCGAGGGCATTGGCCGCTTCGTCGAAAAGCTGGACGGCCTTTTTAAGGTCGCCATTCAGACAAGCGGTCCGGGCTTCGAGAAACGCGGCTTCACCCTTCAATACCGGGGATTTCGCCGTGTCCCGCAGCGTGTTGAGAATCGAGAATGCCTGGTCGGTCGCGCCCTCGTCGAGGAACCAGCGTGCCGACTGATAGAGCGCCCGGGTCGCCAGCAAATGTTGGGGATATTCTACCCGCAGCCGGTTCAGCAGGAACCGCGCTTCGGCCCGCGCTTCGGGCGTGGCCACGCAGTGCAAGCCGATGGCACGGGTGTAAAGCGAGAATGCCGAAAGGTCGGTTAGAGATCCCGTCGCCGGATAGGTGGGCCACGCGGCAATGATGTTAGGTTGGGTCGTGTCGAAAGGCAAAACGTCGCTCAGGACCGGGGGCGGGCTCCATTTCGCGAGGCTTTCGAGCGTCGGGTCGGTGAGGGTGGGCTTTTCCGGGAGCCACTGGAGAATGCGTTTGAAAATAGCTTCGATCACCGGCGAGGCCGGGTGATCCTGAAGAAACGCGAGCAGCGAATTCGTGGCTTCCCCGGGATTTCCGCAGGCCGCCATCGCATCCGCCAGACCGATGGCCGCCGAGTGATAGCGGGCAAGCAATTGGCCTTGGGGATGATTGACGAGCTTCTGGAACGCGCTCTCCGCATCCGCTGGGCGGCCTTCATTGAGGAGCAGTTGGGCATCGAGAAATGCCGCGAGCGGGCGATCCGCGGTGGCGACCGTTTCCTGGCCCGGCATGGCCTGCCGGGCATCCGCCGTGCGGCCGAGATCGAGCAGGATTTCCACCTGATAGAGCTGGATTCGCACCACCGTCGCCGCATCGCTGTTGGGGATGAGCGTGGCAAGGGTCTCCAGCGCGGCATCCGCCTGCCCGAGCGCGAGTTGTAGGCTGGCCTTGGTGAATCCGGCCTCCGTGCGATGCGGAGTCGCGGGGTCGGCAAGCACGCTGCGGAAGATTTCCAAGGCCTCGGAAAACCGGTCTTGCGCCGCAAGTGCCTGCGCTTTCCAAAATGGCGTGGCGGGGTTTTTAGCGACAAACGACTGCTCTAACAACTCCAGCGCATCCTTGGGATTTCCCGCGCGGATCAAGGACTCGGCAAGGCGGATCGCCACTTGGGATTTCGCCTCCGCAGCAAGTGTTAGCTCCGCCAGACATTGCCGGAAATGCAGCTCCGCCACTTCCCACAAGCCGTCGGCGAGTGCGGCGTCGCCTTGGCGCTCGACCGCCTTCCATGCGTCCACTCCCTGCCCACGCAAGATCGGCTGCTGGATCAGCAGGAGGAGGGAAAAAAGCGGCCACAAGTTCATCGGACTGGCGGAAACTAAAAGGTGAACCGGCAGGTTGCCAGCCCGGAAATCCATCCGCTCACGCGCAGGTCCCGAACAGCCGGTTGCCCGCATCGCCGAGGCCGGGCAGGATGTAGCCGCAATTGTCGAGGCAGCGGTCGAGGCACACCGTGTAAATCGTAATCTCCGGAAACGCCCGCTCCAGCGCGGAAACGCCCTCGGGCGCGGCCACCAGGCAGACGAACCGGACGTGCCGCGCGCCCACGTCGCGCAGGCTGCTGACGGCCTTGATGGCGGATCCGCCGGTCGCCAGCATCGGATCGAGAATGATGATTTCATGCTCTCCCAAGGCCGGCGGGTGCTTCAAATAATAGGGTTCCGGCAGCAGCGTTTTTTCATTCCGGGCCAAGCCGATGTGCGCCACCGAAGCTTGTGGCAGCAGGTCGAGAAAGCCATCAAGCAGGCCAAGTCCGGCCCGCAGGACCGGCACCAGAATAAGTCTGCGGGTCACTCGCACCCCCGAGGTGATTTCTAACGGCGTGTTGCACGGAACCACCGTGGTTTCCAGATTAGCGGTGACCGCAGGCACCATCAACGAGGCGATTCGCCGGAATCCCTGGCGGAATTCAGGCGACGGACACGCCGGGTCGCGCAGTTTCGTCAGCTCCCCGGCGATCAGTGGATGTTCGACGATGTGAAGCATGTTAGGTTTTCCGGGCTAGCAGTTTTCGGAGTTCCGCCATTGGTAGGTTCAGCGTTTTCGAGGCTTCCTTGAAATCGCCGTCGGCACGCTCGAGGAGCCGTCCCGCGATCTCGCCGTTGAGCCACTCTAACAAATCCACGCCGGTCGGCGCGGCGTTGATCAATTGGTCGATGGCGGCGGTGAATCCCGCCGGCGACCTGCGCGGTGCCGACGCCAGCGGAATGTCGGCAGGCAGCAGGATCTGCGACGAGGCTAAGGCGCAGGCGCGGGCGATGGTGTTCTCCAACTCGCGGACGTTGCCCGGCCAGTTGTGCGTCTGCAAGGTGGCGATCGCTTCCGCCGAGATCCGGATGCGCGCCATGCCGTTCTTGCGGGCGATCCGCTGGAGGAAAAACTCGGCTAACAGCGGGATGTCCTCCAGTCGTTCGCGCAGCGCGGGGATCTTGATTTCCACCACGTTGAGCCGGTAGTAGAGATCCTCGCGGAAACGTCCGGCCGCCACCTCCTCCGTGAGGTTCTTGTGGGTCGCCGCCACGATCCGCACATCCGTCGTTAGAGTTTCATTCGCCCCGACGCGGGAAAACGAACCATCCTGCAGCACCCGCAGCAGCTTCACCTGGATCGATAGCGGCATGTCGCCAATCTCGTCCAAAAACAGCGTTCCGCCATCCGCTTGTTCGAAGCGGCCCGCCCGCCGCGCGATCGCCCCGGTGAACGAACCTTTCTCGTGGCCGAACAACTCGCTCTCCAACAGATTTTCCGGAATGGCACCGCAGTTGATGGTGATCATTTCCTTCTGCCGGCGCGGGCTGTATTCATGCACCGCCTTGGCGACGAGCTCCTTGCCGGTGCCGCTTTCCCCGGCGATCAAAACCGGCGCATCCGAGCGGGCGACCCGGCCGACGAGTTTGAAAACCTCCTGCAACGCGCGCGAAATCCCAATCATTTTCACCCGGCCGTCGTGCTTCGGCATTTCCGCGTCCGGCTGGCCAGCGCTGCGGCGGTCGTCCTGCGTTTGCAGCGCGGACTCGACAACCGGACGCAGCTCGAACGCCAGCGACTCCTTGCGCAGCACATCGTGCGCGCCGCGTTGGGTGGCTTCGATGATCTGGCCGGTGGTCGGAAAACCGGCGGTCAGCACCACCAGCGTTTGCGGGCTTTGCAGCAAGATCCGCCCGAGCAACTCCATCCCGTCGAACGGCTCCAGCTCCATCGCCGAGACCACCACGCTCACTTCGGTTTTTTCAATCACCTTGAACGCGTTGGCGGCATTGTCGCAGCGCAGAACCCGCAGGTTCTTGGCGGAAAGATGCTTGGTCGCCCAATCCAGGAAATCCAGATCGGGATCGACTAACAAAAGGGTATCTTCGGAAGATTGATCGGGCATCGCGCGGGCGGTGGGCAGTGAAGCAGGCACGCGTCGGATGGCACGATTAAAAAATTCCCGTGTCCGAGTACATCAGCCTTACCGACAGAAACGGCGTTTATTAGGGCATGAACGTGGTCGACGAAGGGCTTCTACCGGGTGAAGACGCCGCCCTGAGGAACCCTCTCACTCTTCGTCATCCGAGGCGAGATGACGTTTGAAATCCATGGCGGCATGGAGCACCCGGACGACTTCGAGCAGGTCTGCGCCTGCCCTGAACAGGATGACGTGTTTGCCCTCGGCGGCGATGCGGCATCCCGGGAAAAAGTCCGGTCGCTGCCGGTAGCGGGCAGGATCGAGGCGAATCGAGTCAAACCTCGCCCAAATCCGGTTCAGGTAGCGGTCCTCTTGTTCGACTCCCCGGGTTTCCAGCGTGTAAGCGCGGATCGAGCGGAGGTCTTCCAAAGCCGCCTGCGTGAAAGTCAATTTCATGGCTCTTGCCGAACCAATGCCATGAACTGCTCCTTGGATTCCACCATCACGGTCTGTCCCGCTTCAAGCTGGGCAAAGCCGATGGCCGCTTCCCGGACCAGCCAGGCGTTCTCGGATTCCCGTGCCAACGAGTGCCTCAAGGCCTCGCGAACCACTTCGCTGGCGTTGTTGTAAAGCCCGGATTGCACCTTGGCTTTCACTGCGTTTTCCAGCTCGGGAGTCAGAGAGATATGCATGGGAAACCCTTACAAGTATTGATAATCCTTGTCAAAAGCCAATGCCGCTTTTGTGGGAAATCGACTTCCATCGAGAAGTCGCGGAAACTCACCGATTGGCAGCCGCTCACCGAGATCCCGCCCGGCAACGCCGCCATCAGCAGCGCCGGGATAATCCCCGCCGAGAGGACCATGACTCGCACCTTCAGTGATCCCACGATGACGACGAAGGGCTTCTACCGGGTGAAAACTCCCCCATAAGGAGTAGGGACATTCCTGTCCCTACTTGCCGTTGTCTCATGCAGAGGCTTCGCTCGATTCATCCACATCGACGCTCACAGAGCGCCGCTTGTAAGCGGTCCATTTGCCGCGAGGTTCCCCGCTTCAGCGCGTTTTGAGGAGCTCTCTCCATTTGGCCGGATCCGAACGAAGATGAAAACAGGCGACGAAGACCACTTCCTCTCCTTCGATCCTGAAGATGATGCCGTAGGGGAATTTCTTGAGGCTCCGCTTGCGGTGGGCTGAATCAAAAATCGGATGGGCTTCCGGAAAATCGAGAATGCCCGCCAGCGCATCCCGGATTTCCCCGGTCATCCGCCGACCCAGCCCCTCGGATTGGGACTCGTAGTAATTGAATGCATCGGCGACTTCCCGCTCGGCCGCGTCCAGAACCCGCAGCTTCATGGCGCGGAAGCTATCGATTCGATTCGGTCAAGGAAACCGAGTCCTTCGCTCGACCCCATCTCCTCGTTCTTGTAGGCCTCGTAGCGAGATTCGCATTCGGCGATGGCCTTGCGGTTCCACTCGCGGTCCGCTTCGACTTCCAGGCTCGTGTAAAGCAGCTCGGCCAGGCGGATTCGCGAGAGCGGGGTGAGTTTCAGCGCTTCCTGTTCGAGGGTGAGGGCATCCATGACGGGAGGCTAGCATTCGTGCGCTGGGGCGGAAAGGGAAAGTTGCGACAGGAATGTCGCAACTCTTGATGCGGCGGACTCCGATCCGGCCTTGTCCAAGGGAAGTCCAGAATAAGGTCGCCCAGGGTCAGAAGCGGGATCATTCGAAAAACCTCTTCAACGTCCGCTGCTCGGCCGGATCGAGCGCGTCGCGCCAGACGCGGTCGCCGCCTTTGCCGGTGGCCTCGGTAGTGCCGCCTGCGGAGACGGCTGACGGGGCAAGATCCACGTCGTGCTCGCCGTCCTGCAGTTCGAGCAAATCTCCGGGAGTCGCCCGGGAAAGATCCTTGGATTCGAGACCCGTGAGCTTGCCTATCTCGACCCGGTCCTTCTCCGCGCCAAGCACTCCTGGCGCGTGCCCCGGGCCGCGATCGACTCCGCCTTTCCCAGGGCCGTCGCCGGGTTTGTCACCTTCGCCATCGCCATCGCCGGCCAGCAATTCATCGGACCAATCCTCGCCCTCGCCTTTGCCTTGGCCGTCTTTCATGGCTTGGCCGTGTTTCTTCAAATTTTCGCGAAGCTGTTCGACCTGCTCGGGCGTGAGGTTGGCCATGTCCTTCAAATCGAGTTGTTTCATTTGCTCGAGCAATGCCGGGTTCGGCTTCATCGCGCCGTTTTGCAGTCCTTGCAGCGCTTGGTCGAATTCCTCCATCAGCCGGTTCTTCTCTGCCTGGTTCGCGGCACCCGCGTTTTTCTCAAGCGTTTCCAACGCCTTGTCCGCGCGGCCTAACTCCCGCTCGACCCGCTCGGTTTCCGCGCGGTGGGATTTTTTTAGGGAATCGGTCGCTTCTAACGACGAGTGGCTGAACCACTGCTCTTCCTCTTGGGCTTTGAGCTCATCGAGCTTCTTGCGCGTCTCCTCCAGGTATTTTTCATCGACGACTTCTTCCTTGGTCAGCTTGTCCAACTCGGTGTCGAGTTGCTTCCATGCCTGCGGTTGCTCCGGGACGCCCGCCGGGTGGAGGTTCCGGACGGCCATCGGGATGAACAACCCCGCAGCTAACAGCACCAGCGCCCCCAGCGGCGGCACCAGCAACCGCGGCCACTGCCACGCGAGTCCGGCGTCGATCTTCCCGACCGGCGCGGGCCACGGCGCAACGCCAGCCCGCGCGGCGGACATGGAATTCCTCAAACGCATCGCCGCTTCGATTCTCACCAGCGATTGCTCCGGTTTTTCAAATTTCTGCGCCGCCCGGGCCCAACAGGCCAGGCCTAACACTAACAGCGACCCGCCGATGGCCGCCGCCAGCAGCCACGGCTCCACCTGCGGCACCTCGCGCCTTACCACTAACAACAACACCGCGCCGCTGATCGCGCCGACCAGCAGCGGAGCCGACAGCGTCTCCAACCACCAGGCGAAGTTCACCGTGCGGGCCACCTGGCTCGCCTTTGCCTGCCAGTGGTCGCGATTGGAATTCTCTGACCCGCTCATGCGCAGGAAACTATCCATGGCCCAACGGAACGCGATGACAATTTCAGGAGGAGACTCGGGAAATCAGGTGAGATTTTTTGGCTCCGGGCAGGATGCCCGGGCCACAGTGGCGCGGGCATTCTGCCCGCTGCCTCTCTTCACAAGGTCTCATTACCATTTCCTTCGAGTTCAGAATGTCTGAGCTTATCCATGGACTGCGGGATTCATCGCGCCTGTCGCTCCCCGGGTCGATTCACCCTTTGGTCGCTGCGATCAAAGGGGCGGTGAAATCCCGGACGGCGGCGGCGGCGTTTTGCGGGTGGAGTTCGACTTGTTTGACGATTGCGGAACCCACGATCACGCCGTCCGCAGACTTCGCGACCTCGGCGGCTTGCTCGGGAGTGGTGATGCCGAAGCCGACGCAGATCGGCGTGTCGCTGTGCTCACGGATGGCGGCGACCTGGGCGGCGATGTTGGCGGAGGGTGCGCCGTGGGAGCCGGTGACGCCGGTTCTTGATAGCAGATAGATGAAGCCTTCCGACGACTGCGCGAGAATCTTCACGCGCTCCGGCGGCGTGGTCGGTGCGATGAGGCGGATGTGCTTCAAGCCCGCGCCGATGGAGAGGTCGGTGTTGAGCGCGGCTTCATCGGGCGGCAGGTCTAGCAGGAGAATGCCATCGGCCCCGGCGGCGGCGGCGGCGTGATGGAATTTTTCGAAGCCATAGGTGAAGACGGGATTCAGATAGGTGAAGAGGACGATGGGAGTCTCGTGGGTTTCGCGGAAGCGGCGGATCAGCTCGATGGCGCGGGTGGTGGTCATGCCGGACTTGAGCGCGCGCTCGGCGGCCATCTGGTTGACGATGCCGTCTGCTAACGGATCTGAGAACGGCAGGCCGAGTTCGATGATGTCGGCACCGGCGTCGGCGAGGGACTTGATGATTTCTAGCGAGGTCTCGAAGTCAGGATCGCCGGCGGCGACGTAGGCGACGAAGGCTTTCTGATTGGATTCGCGGAGGCGGGCGAAGATGGAGTCGATGCGGTTGGGCATGGTGGAAGAAGTTGATGGTTGAGGGTTGATGGTTGATAGAAAGATGAAGAGGGTTGAGAGTGAATGCCTTGTCTGACTATCAACTATCAACCATTGGCTATCAACTTCTTCAGGCGTCCCGCCTCGCCAGCGCTTCGCAGGACTTAATGTCGAGCTTGCCGGAGGCGAGGACGGGGATTTCTGTTACGGGGACGATTCGCTTGGGGCACCAGAGGGAGGACAGGCCTTCGTCTAGCAGTTTATAACGGAGGTCGATGCATTCCTGTTCGAGGGCGGGGCCGGCGATGGTGGAGAGCAGCAGGATAGCTTCGCCCTTTTGCTCGTCGGGCACGCCGACCACGGCGATGCGGCGCTCGGATTCGGAGTCGAGGCCGAGGACTTTGTTGACGGCGGCCTCGACGGTTTCGTGGGGGACCATTTCGCCGGCGATCTTGGAGAAACGGGAAATGCGGCCCTCAATGTAGAGGAAGCCATCGTCATCGACACGGCCGACATCGCCGGTGCGGAACCAGCCGTCTGATAGGACTTCCGCGGATTTTTTCGGATCGTTGAGGTAGCCTTTGAAGACGTTGGAGCCTTTGAACCAGATGATGCCTTGCTGGTTGAGCGAGACTTCCTTGTCGGTGGCGGGATCGGTGATTCTGATGGCCATGCCGGGAAGCATCTGGCCGACGGATCCGGGGCGCGAGGAGGGCAGGGCGATGGAATCGCGCTCTGGTTCGAGGTCGGGCAGGTTGACGTTGGTGGCGGGCGAGGTCTCCGTTAGACCGTAGCCTTCCTGGGGACGGACGCCGAATTTTTCCTCGAAGGCACTGGCCAGCGATTGGGGAAGTTTCTCGGCACCGGTGACCACCAGCTTGAGCGAGGCGAACTGGGCGGGGTCGATGCGCTTCATGTAGCCCCGCAGGAAGGTGGGGGTTGCAAGAAAGATGTTGATCTGATGGAGGGCGATGAGCTCGGCGAGGCGCTTGGTTTCGAGCGGACTCGGATAGGTGACCATGTTGATGCCCTCGATGACGGGAAACCAGAGGGTGACGGTGCAGCCAAACGAGTGGAACAGTGGCAGGCAGCCGAGGATCGAGGAGCCGTTAGGGAGATTCAACCTGCTGCCGAACTGGCAGACATTGGCGAGGACGTTGCGATGGCTAAGGACGACGCCTTTGGGTTCGCCGGACGAGCCGGAGGTGAACAGCAGGGTGGCCTCATCCTCGCCGCGGCGCTTGTTGAGGCCTAGCAGCAAGCCAAGTACGGGGGCGGGCAGGAGTTTCGCCAGGATCGCCCACTTGACGATTTTCGGCTTGAGCGCGGGGAGCACGCGCTCGATGAAAACGAGGTCGCGGTTCGGCGGCCATGGGAACGACGAGATTTTCCTAACGAACGGATCGGCGGTGATGAAGCGATCGACGTCGGCTTGGCGGATGCAGGATTTGATGGCTTCGTGGCCGGCGGTGAAATTGAGGTTGACGGGGACTTTGCCGGCGAAGAGGACGGCGAGGTTGGCGATGAGACCGGCTTTGCCGGGCGGCAGCACGATGGCGACACGCGGCTTGTCAGTTTCCTCCTTGATGAATTTCGAGAAGACAATGGCGGCGGCCAGAATCTTGTCGTAGGTGAGTTCGGTGTCGTCGGAACCGTCGATGATGCGCTTTTTCGAGCCGTGTTTTTTGAGTCCTTGGAGGAGGGTCATGGCGAGCGAGCCATTGAAAAGCGCGCGCGAGGAGTAGGCCTCC
>JANOZJ010000022.1:0-5410 GCA_031429315.1 Akkermansiaceae bacterium | reverse complement strand
ATTCGACGGCTTCATCGCCCGCGAAGGCCGGATCTATCCGGCCAACCCGGAGATTTTCAAGGAGGACCCAAACCGGATGATGCGGCTGTTCCAGCATTGCCAGCTCCGCGGGCTGCGCTTGAGTCCGCCGATCCGCAAGCTCGTGAAGGCGCACTGGGAGGACATCGACCGCCCGTTCCGCTATTCCAAAGCCAACCGCCAGACATTCCAAGCCATCCTCGAGCGCAAGGGCGACGTCGCGGCGATCCTCCGCAAGATGCACCGCGTCGGCTTCCTTGGCCACTATCTGCCGGAGTTCGGCGCGCTCGACTGCCTCGTCCAACACGAGTTTTTCCACCGCTACACCGCCGACGAACACACCCTGCGCTGCGTCGAAATGTTAGACCAGCTTATTGCCGAGACCGATCCGCGCCGTGAAATCTATCGGCGGCTGTTCCTTGAAATCCAGGACGCCTACGCGCTCTATCTGGCGGTCATCCTCCACGACACCGGACGCGCCGAGAACGTGCGCGAACACATCGACGGCTCGGCCATGCTTGCCTCACGGCTGTGCAACCGCCTGCAGATCCAGGGTGCCCGGCGGACCTTGATCATGTTCCTGGTGGACAACCACCTGACCTTCTGGCGCACCGCCACCACCCGCAATCTCGACGATCCAGAGGTCATCCAGGAGTTTGCCAAAATCGTCAAGACCCCTGCCAACCTCGACGCATTGTTCCTCTTCACCTTCGCCGATTCCAACGCCACCTCGCCCGACGGCTGGACCGGCTGGAAGGAAAGCCTGATGCTGCAACTCCACACCGCCACCCGCCATTTCCTCGAAGGCGGCCGCGAAAAATACTCGCTCAAGCTCGACGCCGACCGCCTCGCCCTGCGTGACGAGGTGCTCCGCATCATGCGCGACGACTACCATCCGGACGTGAACCGCCACTTCGAGCGGATGCCAGACGCAGCCTTCCATTTCCGGCAGGCCGCCCACATCGTCACCCAAGTCCGCACCGTCCGCCATTTCCTCCAGCGCGAGGCCGACACGTCCGATCCCTTTGCCTCCTGCATCAAGTGGATCGACCACACCGAAAGCGGCTACACCGAGATCGTGCTGGCCTGTCGCGACAAGCCGCTGTTGTTAGAGAAAATCTGCTGCGCGCTGGCGTCCGAGCAGATCAACATCCTCTCCGCCGACCTCTTCACCCGCAGCGACGGCATCGTCGTCAACATCTTCCGCGTCTGCACCACCAACTTCGAGCCGGTCTCCACTCCCGCCACCCGCAAGCGCTTTCTGGAAACCTTCGAGGCCATCCTTATCGCGGAAAATTACGAGCCGGAGAGATTCCTGCGCCACCGGGTCAATTTCCTCAACCCCCGGGCCGACCACGGCATCAAGGTGCCGGTCCGCGCCTACGTCAGCAACAACCTGCACCCGACCTGCACCACGGTGGAAATCCAGGGCCTCGACCGCATCGGCCTGCTGCACGACCTCTTCCACACCATCAACCAATGTGGCCTGAACACCGCCCACGCCAGGATTTGCACCGAGAAAGGCGTCGCCTTGGACACCCTCTACATCACCACCCCAGACGGTCAAAAAATCGAGGATCCGCAGCTCCTCGCCCAACTTGAAAAGGAATTCACCGCGCTGATCTCCCGACCCGATACGCCCGATTGAATAGCATCGCGGAAATTGCTCAAGATTCTGCTTGGCAATCTGCGGCGGATCTTGCAGTTTCCGCGCCCGCCCGCTTCCAGGGCAAACGCAAAAGACGCTCCCAATCTCATGTCCGTATCCATCCGACTCAACCGCAAGGGCACCAAAGACCGCCCTTACTATAAAATCGTCGCCGTCGACAGCCGCAAGCGTCGCGACGGGCGCTTCATCGAGCAACTCGGCACCTACGACCCGCTTCTCGAAGGCACCAATTTCACCATCGACCTCGCCATCGCCGACAAATGGTTGGCCGTCGGTGCCAAGCCTTCCGAAACCGTCAACAGCATGATCCGCAAGGCCCGCACCGCCGCCGCTGCTGCGACCGCTTGACGATCGGTTCAGTTGAAATTCTCAAAAGCCGTGTCCCTGCAAAGGAGCACGGCTTTTTCATGGGTCGTCTCAGACAACCTGAACTCGAAGGAAATGGGATGAGACCTTGTGAAGAGAGGCGGCGGGCAGAATGCCCGTGCCACCGTGGCCCGGGCATTCTGCCCGGAGCCAAAAGATCTCACCTGATTTCCCGACTGACCGAAGAAACCCGCTAGAGGTCAGGATGCCTGAGTATTCACTTCTCTTCCCTTCGATGTTCGATGTTCACTCCCCCATCCCCTTCGAGCAGTTCATGGCTCGCGCCCTGCACGATCCGCAGCACGGCTACTACGCGCGGCGGATCACCGGCGTCGGCCGCTGCGGTGACTTCACCACCGCCCCGATGCTCTCGGACGCGCCAGCCCGCGCCATCGCCGCGTGGGCGGCCAAGGCACTGCGTGAAACAAATTGCCGAAATCTGATAGAAGTCGGCCCCGGCGAGGGCAGGCTCGCCGCCGGCGTCCTCAAACACCTGCCCTGGCACGTCCGTCGGAAAACCCAACTGCACCTCGTGGAAACCTCCACCCCGCTTGCCGCCCGCCAGCGCGAACTGCTAGGCCGGCGCGCCACCTGGCACCGCCACCTCCGCGACGCCCTAGCCGCATGTGGCGGCCACGCCGTGATCTTTTCCAACGAACTGGTGGACGCGTTCCCGGTCCGCCGGTTTCAGAAAACCCTCGCAGGCTGGCAAGAGCTCGCCATTCATTTCGACCCGCAGCACCGCGTGCAAGAATCCCTGCTCTCCCCTGCCCCGCTGCCGGACTCATCCGGGTTTCTAGCAAATCATCCCATCGGCCAATGGATCGAGGTCCACGACTCCTACCGCCGCCACCTAACGGACTGGCTGCCGGCATGGAAATCCGGCCGCATGCTCACCATCGACTACGGCGCGACGGCGGAAAATCTCTATCACCGCCGGCCCGCCGGCACCGTCCGCGCCTATCTGCTCCAGCAGCGGCTCGAAGGTCTGGCGATCTATGCAAACCCCGGTCGCCAGGACCTGACCGCAGACGTGAATTTCACCGATCTCCAGAACTGGAGCCAGCCGTGGATTCGCCAGCAGCAACTCACGAGCTTCGCGGAATTTCTCCAAGGCTCACCAGACGACTGCGGACTCACGGACACCTGCGGCGCGGGCGGCGCGTTTCTGGTGCTGAATCAGCAGCGCTAACCGATCGCCACGGCTTGGCCAGTCGGCTGGACGTGAGTCATACCAAATCCCCTGATTCATCAGACTCAACAGGCGTCGGGCAGAATGCCCGCGCCACCGTGGCCCGGGCATTCTGCCCGGAGCCTCCTGTGACATTAATTTTGCTATCCGGTATCAATTACCACCTCTGCCACCGCCGCCATTTCTCCGCCCGCCACCGCCCCACATGCTACGGCCTTCGGTGATGCGCTGCTTCGCCTCATCCGAGAGATCAGGGGAAGCCGCGACATAGGCTTTCGCCGCTGGTGCATCCTCGCGCATCCAGCGCATCGCGGCGATACCGATCGCGCGATCACGATCCCCTTGATCTTTGATCGTGGCCGCGACCTTGATCAAATCGGCAGGAGCCCCGCTGTTGTTGCTCCACACGTAAGATTGGAGCGCGCTGTCACGCACGTCTCCCTGAGGAAATGAATTGGCATAGGCCAGCGCGGCCACAGGGTTCTGGCTGGTCCAGGTCGGCATCAACTCGCGCATGCCATCGCGCTGGGCATCTTCACTCTGCTGCTTGAGAAATTCCGCCGCCGCCGCCGGATCCTTGCGGGCCAGATTCCCCACCACGTCATCGATCACATCATCCTTGGCCTCGCCTGCTTCCATCGCCGTGAGCTGTTTGGCCGCTGTTGCAGGATCCTTGCCGGAAAGACCACGGATCGCCGAGGCGAGCGCCTCCGCTTGATCGGCCGCGGGAAGCGTGCGGATCCAGCTTTGCGCATCGACGAAATCCAGCGCGCCGTACTGGGCTGCCACCGCGCGATAGGCATCGGCGCGATCCGCAGCGTCCAACTGACCGATCATTGCCGCCGCTTTGCGCGGGTCGGATTTCGCCACCTCGCCGATGACGGAATTCACGGCGGAGCTTTTGTCAGTGGTCAGCGACGCAGCCCATGCCAACGCCGCGGCGGGATCCTGGCGGGCCCACTCGCTGGCGATGATCGAGGCTCCGCTCTGGCCTCCTCCAGGGCCGCGGCCACCCATCATGCCCATCATCGCGAACTCGCGCGGATTGTCCTGATAGTATTTCGCGGCGTTCGCCGGATCCACGCTGGCCCAGCTTTGGAGAATGGTCGGTCGCACGAAGCCGCCAGCCATGCCCATGGTGTTGGAAAATGCCATCGCCGCCGTGGGATCGACTTCCGACCAACGACCAAACAAAAGGATCGACGCCATGATCCGCTCGTTGAGCGGCAGATTATCGAGCTTGGTCGCCTCCTCGGCGAGCTGCTCGGGGGTGAGGCCCGCGTAAAATTCCAACAACGCCTGAATGCGGTTGGAATTCCCGGGCATCCTGGCGATTTGATCCGTGCTGCCGGCACGGATCTTTTTCGCGGACCCGGTGGAAGCCGTCTCGGGCCGACTCGACGAGCGGGTCCGCAGGGTGACATCCTCGATGGCCGAGGCATGGCTGCCCGCATCCGAGCCTTTTCCAGAAATATAGCCGCCAGCGGCACCAACCACCAACGTGGCAACAGGGAGAATCCAAGGACTTTTCATAATTGTATAGGAGAGGTGTCGGGAACCACCCGATCTCCCGATGGTTGCGCGGTAATTGCAAGATCCACAATTTGAACCCGCTTTGGCCAGATCATTGAGGGGGCATACCAAATGCCAATATTAAAGTAACAGAAGGCCCGCGCCACCGATAGAGGTAGGAACGGGCTTTCGCCCCGCTCCCCCCTCCAAACCGGACTTGCGGATCTCCCGCATCCGGCTCTCCAGTCAGCAGTTTGCTCCGTTACGGAGGCTCGCGAATTCAGTTTCTCGGGCGTCCAGCAAGCAAAAGAGCCCGAGCTTCTTGCAGTAGCGGTGGGGCCAGCGCTGGTGATCGATGCTGCGGCCATCCATTCCCGGAGCTTGTCCAGCGCGGCTTTGGCTTCTTCTTCAGTGTGGCAGAGGACGACCATGTCGTCGGCATACCGCACCATTTCAAAAAACAGTTTTTCCACACGCCGCAGCGCCTCTTTACAACCGCGTCCGGGGCGGAACCCATAGCTGTGTTTGGCGAAGCGGTTTTCGAAAATGGGTTCTATCACCATTCCCACCGCTGCCTGCACCACGCGGTCGGTGACTGTTGGAATTCCCAACGGCCGCTTTTCCGCGCTGCCCGGTTTTTCAATCCACACCCG
>JANOZJ010000021.1:0-10583 GCA_031429315.1 Akkermansiaceae bacterium | reverse complement strand
TTTCTCCTAGCCTTCCTTCCCCGGAAAGGTCACCCTTCTCCGAGTTGGCTTCAGATGGTAGTTTCTTCATTTTCATGTTCTGGTATTCCTACAGGGGACTTGAACCCCATTTACAACGTGCCCATGCTGGGCACACACAAGGCGGCACATCCAACGGCGGGTAACGCTCCAGTTTGAATTCGGGCTTCCATCCCCGCCGTGGATGGCCTATACGTCAGATAAAGAATGGCAGAAGAATGGTAGGCAGGGGAATGGAGCCGTGAACCAATCTCTATCATTCTCTTGCCTCGTTTCACCTTTCTGAAGGTTCCGGTGGCGGAACTCTTTGCCATCCCCGAAGGCAAGGTCATCCACCCTCACACGGATCTCGGGATGCATAGGGAGAGCCGGTATCGCCAAAAGGCCAGGGCATGGCTTGCCAACATGCTCAAGGACAATGGCCAGTAAGCCGTCCTTTCAGAATCCCGGTTTTCCGGATTGCGCTGCCTGCCAAAGGGTTCCCAACATGTCGGCGGATGCCGCGATTGCCCGCATGGTTGGAGAGTTACCGAATGTTGCCGAAGTGCGTCCTGCTCTTCGCGGCGGGCCAGTTTTTCATCAATCTGATCAACACGGCGCAGTTCCTCCTGCTCAATCTGTTTCTCAAGGACAAGGGTCTTGGCGATCCCGCGATCGCCGCGCTCACGTCGCAGCGCTTTGTCGCGACCTTGTTCCTGGCACTGCCCGCCGGACTGTGGCTGCGCGGGCGACCGCTGCGAACGCCGTTGCTTGTGGGGTCTTTGCTGTTTCCTCTAACGTCTCTGGCCTCGTTGGAAATGGTCCGCCTCGGGATGATGACTGCGGCCTCGGGCTGTTTTCTCGCGATGGGATTCGCCGGACTGCTACTCAGCATCGGCGGTCTGCCGATGATCATGAGGCTCGCTCCGCCGAAGCAATCGAGCGAGGCTCTGAGCCTGCTCTTCGCCACCTGGGCTGCGGCGAGCATCTGTGGCGGCGTGTTTTCCTGGGTCGTTCAAGGCATCGGCCATCTTGAGATCGGCGGCCTCCACCTGGTGCTCGATGAATATGCGACGCTGCTGGTACTCACTCTCGCCGGTTTCGGCGCTCCCTTCCTCTACACCCGGTTGCCGGATCCCGTCCCTGAGAAAAAATCCAACAAACACTGGCTGCACGTCCAGCGTAAGGATTGGCCTATCCTGACCCGCGCCCTGCTGCCGACCCTCTGCATTGCCACCGGTGCGGGGCTCAGCATCCAGTTCCTCAACCTGTTTTTCAGTCACGTCCATCACCTCGGGCCGGCGGCCTACTCGGCCTTTGGCTCGATGAGCAATGTGCTCGTACTCATCGCCGGATTGCTGGTGCCAGAGGTCAAACGCCGCCTCGGCTGGCGCGGACTGATCATCGGAGTACAATTCGCCGCCATTCTGTTACTGGTGGCGATGGGGTTGACTGAACTCGTTGCCGCCGCCGCGTGGGCGCTGCCTTTAGCCGTCGTTTTTTTAATCCTGCGACAGCCACTCATGAGCATGGCGGGCCCGGGGATCAGCGAACTCACGATGAACTATGTTGGGGAACGGAACCGCGAGCTGGTGAGCGCGTGTAGCGGCGCGATCTGGAGCGGCGCGTGGTGGCTCGCCGCCCGCACCTTCCAGATTCTCCGCGCCAACCATCTCCCTTACTGGCAGGTATTCATGATCACCGCCGTACTCTACATGGTCGGAACCCTATCCTATATCCTGATCATCCGCGCCGTGGAACAGCGGGAAACGATGGATACCGACCCCACGCCAGTCCCTGAGCCCGGGCAGGCTTGAAGCTGATAGAAAATCATCCGGCTTAAAACGCCAGCGGCATTCTGAGTCCGCCTCAGATTGAGCCATCGCTGCGGACTCGGGCTATCCGTGAGGGCCATTACCCTTGTTAGGCCGGAGCGAGCCTCACTGGTTTTTCAGGGAAATCTGTAGCGCTTCTTCGAGCGCTTTCACCCGCTCGACGAGTTTCGGTAGGCGGCGGACGTGGGCCAGCATTTTCATTTCGTCGCGGATCGGCTGGGCGGGTTTGCCGGAGTAAACCGCGCCACCGGCCAGGTTGTTGGTCACCCCGCTGCGGCCACCGAGCTGCGCCCGGGAGCCGATCGTCACATGGCCGGCGATGCCGACTTGTCCGGCCACGGTGACATAGTCGCCGAGGCGGGCACTGCCGGAAATGCCGGTTTGGGAGACGATCAGGCAGTGCTTGCCGAGGATGACGTTGTGGCCGAGTTGGACCAGGTTGTCGATCTTGCAGCCCTCGCCGACGATGGTCTTGCCGAAACGCGCGCGGTCGATGGTGGTGTTGGCACCGACTTCCACATCGTCGCCGATTTCCACGATGCCGACTTGGTCGAGCTTGACGTGGCGGCCGCCGGAAAATTCGTAGCCGTAGCCGTCCGAACCGATGACCACGCCAGGCTGGAGGATGACGCGGTCGCCGAGGACACAGCGTTCGCGGACGGTGACGTTGGCCATGATGCAGCAGTCTTTGCCGATCACGGCATCGTCGGAAATCACGCAGTTCGGGCCGAGGTCCGAACCGTCGCCCACGCAGGCACCGGCCATCACGACCGCGCCGGCGCTGACCCGGACTTTCGCGGGATCGAGCACGGCGGTCGGATCGACGAACGCCCGCGGGTGGATGCCGGGGGCGAATTTGCGGGTCGCTGCGGCGAAGTGGCGGACGACCACGGCAAAGGCGAGCGAGGGATTGTCCACGGCGATCAGGGCGGCACCATCCGGTCCGTCGGTCACGCCGCGCGGCACCAGAATGGCGGCGGCGTGGGACTGGAGAAATTGGCCGTGATATTTCACGTTGCCCAGGAAGCTCACGTCGTGCGTTCCGGCGGCGTCGAGCGCGGCCATGCCGGTTAGAGACAAATCGAGCCCGCCCCGGACGATGTCACCATCGACCCAACGGGCGAGCTCGGAAAGATTGAGGGCGAATGCCAACTCGGGTGGGGATTGGTTACTCGTTGCCGCCGGCAGGAGGAGTGGCGAGGTCGGGAATCTCCGGGGCTGCATCGAGGTCGGCAGGATTGAAACCGGCGGGCGCGTCCTTGTTGAGATCCTTGAGCAGGCCGACGGTGATGTCGGTGGCATCCTTGGCGTAGAGGAGGAATGGGACTTGCGAGGTGCTGAGACCAGACTTGTCGAAGACGTAGTCGAAGTTATCCACCTTGGCTTTCTCTTCCACCAGCTTGCGGATTTCCTCGAGGATTCCCTTCATGCGCTGGACCATTTTCTCGTTGAGCTGCTGGTTCTTGCGTTGGAGGAATTCGCGGCGCTCGCGGTCAAGGGCGACTCCTTCCTGCTGCTGTGCCTGCCATTCCTTGTGGTAAGCCTGCCTCTTCGAGTCGGCGAGCGAGGGATCCTCGATTTGCTTTTGCAGTTTCGCGAGGCTCTCCGCGAGTTCGCGGATCTTGGTTTGGCGCTCGTTGTTGTCCTTGTTGATCCGGGCGCGCTCGACGTTGATCTGCTTCTGCGCCTCGTTGGTGCGGTAGTATTGCTTGAAAAGCTCCTGCATATCGACCGTGGCGATGTTGAGCTTGCCTTCCTGGGCGACGGCCATGGTGGCGAGCGACGCGGCGAAAGCGAGGGTGAGAAAACGACGGATGTAAATCATTGGATGGTAAGTTGGGGTTCCTGAAACGGCTATCGGCGGCGAAGGTGAACCGAAAAGTTTCGGGCGTCAACGCTCATCGGGCACCCATCAAGCGGCTTGCTCAGGGAGCTTTGTGCCGCAATTTTCCATCGGTGCGGGAAATGCGGAGAATTCTGCAGGCGGGGGCGACGTGGAGATGAATGTCGGGATTCCTAACGGTCGCGTTTAATTTGTTTTCGCTGACCTCTCGCGGGACTCCACTCCGGGGATTCTATGTCGGCTTCACTCCCATTCCGCTGAGGCGAGACGGCGCAACCACGTCACCGCCCCTACTTCGGCAGCACGATTTTTTTTCCTAGATGACTGGGCCGGGTGTTGAGGAAATTCACATCGAGCCACATTTTCACTCGGGCACCGACCTCGCGGATGCGCGTTTTCAGCCCGGCCTGCATCTCGACGTCGCGGGCGTTGAAGCCGTAGGCCTCGATCCCGTTGGCTTTGGCCAGATAGATCGCCCGTTCGTTTTGGAATCGTTGGCTGATCATCAGGATGGAATTCGTCCCGAAAATTTCCTTGGCCCGTACCACCGAATCCAGGGTCCTCAAGCCCTTCGGATCACAGACGATCCGGTCGCCGGGGATCCCTCGCTCGACCAGCGCCTGTTTCATTTTTTCCGGCTCGTTGTAGTAAGGGCTGCTGTCGTAGTCCCCTGAAACGATCAGGGTTTCGAGTTTGCCGGACTTCCAGACCCTCACTGCGGCGTCGATGCGGTAGCGGAAATACAGGTTTTCACGACCATTCACCCGGTCCGTCGTGCCGAAAACCAAACCCACCTTGGTCGCGGGAAGCGCGGCAACCTCGGTGAATAGCCGCCCGCGCGATGCCCACATCGCCGTGATGTTGGCATAGGCCACCACGCCGAGAAACAGCACGATCACCGCCAACAAGATCACCAACAGCCGCCGGAGCCAGCGCTTGAAACGGCCTTTTCCGGCGGGTTTCATAAACTTCGGGTGGTTGGGAGTTCTTCTACCCGCCGCGGCCATTGGAGCAGCAACTTCATGGTATCCGCGAAGCCGCCAACGAGCGGCTCCTCCGGCGCGATCACCCGCAACCGGTTGGCCGACTCGACGAAACGCACCTCGGAAAAGCGCCCGATCAACTCACCGTCCACCTGCACCGGCACCGCACTAACCGCCCGCACGATGAATTCCTCCGCTTGGAAATAACTCGTCGAGGCCACCAGATCGATGCCTCCGAAAGCCAGCCCGCGCAGCGAGTCCAACACGATCCGGTAGCCCGCTTCCTTGTAAACGAGCACATCGAGTTTCGAGTCATGGTTGTTCGCATTGCGGAAGAATTTGAACGGCCCGCCATACAGCGAGCCGTTCCCGGCTAGCAGCGCCACACCCTCCTCGCGCCGCCCGTCGGCGCAAATCACCTCGATCTTCGGCGGCTCCTCGCCGAGCACTTTCACCGCCGCCACCAAATAGGCGAGCGGCCCTAACATTTTTTTCAACTCCCACGTCGTTTCCTCGATGACCATCGCGTCGAATCCCACGCCCGCCATCTGCACGAACGGCGAGCCGTTGGCCTCGAACAAGTCCACATTCCTGACAAAACCGCGTTCGATCACCAGGAACGCCTTCTCCAACGAATCGAACGGAATGCCCATTTCCCGGGCGAAAACATTCATCGTGCCGGCGGGCAGCACGCCTAACAGCGCATTCGAGCCCGCGAGCCCGCTGACCACCTCGTTGAGTGTGCCATCGCCGCCGGCGGCGATCACCACCGGCTCGCCTGCCGCGGCAAACCGGGCCGCCAGCTCGCGGGCCTCGCCGGCGTGGTTGGTGGCAAACAGCGCGAAGCGGTTCGCGTGGCTCATCAGAAAACGTAACACCCGTCCACCCTTTTGGCTGCGCGCCCGAGGGTTAAAAATGACCGGATACCGGTGCGGAATCTCCATGCGCGATTGTTCACCGATCCACCCCGCCACCGCAATGCGTTTTCACCCCAGCGCCCATGCGCGCCAAGTTTAGGGCGAACGGCCCTGATTAGTGGCCCAAGGAGCGGCGAAACGTGTTCGTCGATGTCCATGAGCTGGCAATGAGATGAGCGGATGCACGGGACATTGGCTTTCCATGGGCGTCGGCGGACGCGTTCCGCCGCTCCCTGATCTGCCCACTTGTCAGCGTTTGAGGAATTCGCCCTTAACGCATGTTCTGAGTCTAAATCGCCCGCCCATCCACCTCGAAATCCAGCGCCACCACAAGAACCCCGTCGGCATCCTGCGCACCACCTTTCGCGACCCCGCCGACGGCAAGGTCAAACACCAGCAACACGGCCGCCTCACCGGCCTGCCGCTCTCCACCCTGCTCAACGTCCAGGCCGTCAGCGCGACCCAAGCCACCCGCCGGGGCGTGGGTGCATCCAGCCAATTCACATCGGGCTGGATCAGTTGGCAGAGGTTCATGGCGCGGATTCAAGGTCCAGATTGTGAACCGGTGATCCGGAACAGGTGAGAATTGCGTGAATCCGCCGCCTGACAGATGGCGCTTGAATGTTCCGGCCCCGCGCTCTAGTTCCGGCGTCGCCATGCACCCCTACCAACTCCTATCGCTTTTCACCACCGGCCTGGTGCTGGCGATTTGGCTGATCGGCATTCACGCGTTGATGTTGGCGAAGCCGGCGATGGTGCAGGGATTTCTGAAAAAATTTCCGCGCAACGATCAGCTCGGCCAAATCGTGATGGGGATCGGCCTCGCCTGGTTCTGGTTGCTGATCGCCCCGGACAATCTCGGCAAGCTCAGTGCGCTGACGATGGACCTCGGCGAATTCAACAGCGCGAAAGGTCTGCTGCGCTGGGCGGTGCCCGTTTCGCTGATCCTGGTCTGCCGCAGCGTGCGGGATTTCCTCGCCGTCCGCGCGCTGGGAGTCTTCGGGCTGATGGTCGCCGCGCCGTTGCTCGGGGCGTCCTTTCTCAAAGACCCGTCATCGCGCCTGTTCGTCCCGATTTACGCCTACATCGTGCTGACGGCCTCGATGTTCTGCGTCGGCATGCCATACCTGTTCCGCGACGCGGTGACCTGGGTGACCGCCGATCAGAAGCGCTGGACGCTGCTTTCCCTCGCCGGACTCGGCTACGGGGTCGCGACCTTGGTTTGCGCCATCGCCTTCTGGCGCGGTTTCTGATAGAGACATGCCCTCAACGCGAAACGGCGTCCTCCCACGCTGAAGGGAAGCCGCTGTTTTGTGGATTTGGCCGCTTCAGTAAACGGGAGCCCCGGACGTGTCGCCACCTCCGGAAAAGCTGCCGCCACTGACCTTGGACGCGGAGTTTTCCAAGCCTTCGCCGCCCATCCGCATGTCACGGCCGAGGCCGATCATCGTATTGCAGGAGCTGAAAACCACGGCTACGGCTGCGGCAGTAATGAGGAGAAGTGATTTCATAGGCATTTTTGATAACTCAAATCCACGCTCCTGCAAGGCGATATTGTAAACTTTTCTTAAGTTTCTGGTCGGGGTCTCGAGAGATCGGGGTCTATTGCATTGACTCTCATCCCCGGTTCCGCCTAGAGACTCGATCAACATGAAAATAAAATCCATTGTCGGGCTGGCGGGCATTCTCACCGTTTCGATCTGTGCCGTCATCGGCCAGTCGCAATATTCCGGAATTTACACCGGCACGGTCCCTTCGAAATTCACGGTCGCGCTGACCAAAGGTGGCCGGGGCTTGGGCGGCGGCAATAAGGACACTTGGAGGGATGAATTGGATCCGGTCAAGAGCACGATCAACGCTAGCGGAAATTTCAAGGGCGTCACCCCGAACGGCGATGTGGTCACCGCCACGGTTTCGGGAAGCGATCTCAAGGGCACCATCAAATCCGATGGCGAAACGAGTCGTCTCGTCGGCAAGCGCGTTTTCAATTGATTCGTAAACCGATGCCATCCTCCGCTGTCAACAAGGCGATCTTGGCCGCGGGAATCCTTGCGATCGCGATCGCGGGGGTTGTTTTCAAAAACACTCCCGCGGCCGTCAAAACGCGCAGTGACGATCCGTTAGTCGCCGGGCCAGCGCATGACCCTTCGTCGTCGGACGCTTCACGTCGCCACAGGCCGCCGGCGAGGCCGGCGTTCGCAAGCGAAGCCACTCGCGAATCCCAGGCTTGGCTGGTCACTCTCGAAAATCTCGCTTCGCGCGATTCCCAACAAGCGCTGGCCCAGCTCGCCGGTATCCTCGACCCCGCGCTTCGCTCGCTCGCCTTGGCCGCCATTGCCAACGGCTGGACCCAAGTCGATGCCCCGGCCGCCGCCCGATGGGTGGGCGGTCTCCAACCCGAAGACGACGCCGTTCGCGCCGCGCTCGGCCTCATTCCCGTGTGGGCCGCCAGCGCTCCCACCGATTGCCTCGACTGGGCCAACCAGCGTCCTCCGGGAGCGCTCCGTGAGATGTCGCTCGTGGAACTTGCGGACGCATGGGGTTCCGCCCATCCGCAGGAGGCGCTCACCGGTTTTTTCGCCCTTGAAAATGATGACGGGCGCGAACGCGGCCTGCAAACCATCGTCACCCAGTGGGCGCTCGACTCCCCGCAGGCCGCCATTGATTCTATCAGCCGGATGGATCCCGCAGCGCGGCGCGACGAATTCCTGCAAGCCGCGCTCGTCAGCCTCACCAACCAGGATCCCGAACTCACCTGGAAATACTCCGATCGCTTTGCCGATCCGAAAACCGTCGAGCACGTCCGCAGCATGGCCCTCGAAGCCATCGCGGAAACCCGCCCGCAGGACGCCATCAAACTGGCCGCGACCGGCGGCAACAGCGAAACTCTCCTCGCCGGCATCGCTCGCGGCTGGGCGTCGGCCGACGAAGTCGCGGCGAAAGCGTGGATCGCCACTCTCCCGGATCAGGCGCTTGCGACCCGTCTGATGGAAACCGTCTCCGGCGCGCCCTAACCGGTAGTGGGAGCCGCGCCTAACATTGACTCGCCCCCACCCGCAAGCCACGGTGAAGCACGATATGAAAAAGCGCTGGAGTGTCTTGATTTTCGCGGCCGGTCTATTGCTGGGATGGTTGATCCGCGGCGACCGGCATCCGGCACCGGAAGTGGAAGCAGCGAACCTCCCGGTGAGCAAGGCAACGCGACGACATGAAGTGGCCGCGACCCCCACCGCACATCCCGCCAAGTGGCCATCCATTGGTAAACAGGCATTGCGATTCAATGACAATGAACGCGAGGATTTCCTTAAAAACCTCGCGCCGAAGGACCGGCTCCAGGCACTGGAAACGCTGGCCGCGCAGTCGGGACCGGACGGCTTGGATTGGCGGCTTCGAGGGATGATCCAGAAGATCCTCAAGGAACTGGCGGATCAGGATTTCGACAGCGCCTGGTCCTGGTCCAAGGGAATCGCCAGCGAAGCGACCCGCCATTACATGATGGAGTCTCTGTTGAAAGAGTTGGTGAAGGCGAACCCGGATCGGGCACTCGCCCTCCACCTGGAGCAACTGGCGGCGGACCCGAACTTCACTTCCGGTGTCCCGCACACCCTCGTAGCCGCCCGAGTCCGGGAAGGCGCGCAGGCGATGCTGGATCTTTTCGCCAAGTTCCCAGCTAAATCCGGCGGAGGCTCGGGTTCAGACATGAAATTTCCACAGGATTTCGATTTTCAACTGCTGGCGGATGGCATCAGGAAGATGACACAGGGAACCGACTCCTTGCCTGCCTACCCGATGAACTTTCTTTCCGCATGGGCGGCGCGGGATCCTGAGGCCGCCTATGCCTATTGGTCCGGTGGCGGACTACCGTCGTGGTTCGGAGGCTGGGACAGGCTCATCGAAGGAATCGAAACCCATGGCGAAGCCGGTGCCGCCGCCGCGTGGACGGTCTCCAAGCTCGCGGATCCCTCGGCCCCCCGCCGGAAAATCATCGGCGACCTCACCAACGCGATTGAGTCCGGCCGGATGTCCAAGATCAACTCCATCGCACAAGCCATGCCAGATGCCGGCGTGCGCGATCGCTTTTTCACGGATGTCTTGGTGATGAACCAATACACCGACCCCGTGGCGCAGTTGGGATTCGCGTTTCAAGGGTTATCCGCCCCTCAGGCCCGGCTCGATGCGATCCGTGAAATCAGCGCCGCTGGACGAAAGGTGGATCTCAAGAAAACCGATGCCGCTGGATTTCAAGCGTGGGGATTCACCCGCGAGCAGGCGGAGCAGATGATCGCAGGGGGGAACCAAGACCGGACTCTGGCACCACCCGGCGAGCACAGGTTCGATTAACCGTCAGGAGCCGTCGCGCGGAATTTCCACTAGCAGCGGCGACCTCGCCAGATCCGACGGCGCGACGACCTTTTCGTCCAGCGGCATTTTTTCAACGCTGCCGTATCGCTCTTCAATGATCTTTTTCACCTTGGGGTCATCCACAGAACTCATGGGCGAACCATGCACCGCCCCCCGCTCAATTCAAGCCGGCATCTTCCGCGTCCTCCGGCGGGTAATCATCGCGGGCCATCGCCTCGCGCTCGGCCCGGCGCATGGCATTCTCCGCGCTGAGCGCCGCCATCTGATAGGCCCAGCGGTTAGTCCTCATCTGGCGGGTCAACCAGACGCCGGTTTCCACCATCACCAGCAGAACCAGCCACGCCGACCATGCCACCAAATTCACGCGGGGCAACCAGTCGAAGCCCCGGCCTAACATGACAAACAGCGACTCGAAGCCAACGATAATCCCCCACGCGGCAAACCCATAACTTTCGGAAACCAACAAGATGACAATGGCGGCGGCCAGCAGGCCGACGTTGGGGACGATCCAGAGATTGATGAGCAGCGCCGGACTTTCCCACAGCACGGCGGGAACGGCTAGCAGCTCGCCCGGCGAGAGATCCCAAGTGCCAAAAAACCACGCCAGCCCGCCGATGACGCTGCCGACCCAAGTCGCGCTGAGCAT
>JANOZJ010000020.1:0-1828 GCA_031429315.1 Akkermansiaceae bacterium | reverse complement strand
AAACGAGGGCCAAGCCATTGGCGGAACAGCAGGATTTTGGGGATGAACCGTCGGACGATTCCTGAGTGGGTTCGGAGCAGCATTCTTTGGACATGGGTCGTCTTTGTTAGGTGTGAGTGAAGAGTCGGTTTAGGAAAGTTTAGGCTCCCAGCCGGCGCGGTAGGTGCGCTTGAGCATGGCTTTCACCTCCGGCAGGCCGCGGGCTTCCATGTTTTTGGAATCCCAGGCGATTTTTTTGCCGAGGCGGACGGAAAGATTTCCGGCGAGCACCATTTCCGTGAGCGGGCCGGCGTGATCGACGAAGTTGGAGATCGGTGCCGGTCCGTCACCGCGGACGGCGCGGCAGAGTTCCTGGGTGGGGCCGCCTTTGACGCGGGCGTAAACTTTTTTGATGTCGCGGGTTTTTTCGCGGAGTGCTTCCGGGAAAACCACCGGTGAGGAGGCGCAGTAGGCGTCGTTGATGAAGATGGTGCCCTCGGTGCCGACGAACACCTGGCCGAAGCCTTCGTTGAGCTGGAGATCGGCGGGAATCCCCGGCGGACGGACGAAGTCCTTGTCGGTGTTCGGGTTGTTGACGCCGTCCTGCCAGATGATTTTGACGGCGGCGCGTTTGCCCTTGGCGGGAAAATCATAGACGATGGTGGAGCGCTTGGGAGCCATCGTTTCGTCAAACGCGGAAACCTTGCTGGACTCCACCACGAAGTCGCCCTTGAGGTCGAGTGCCCAGAACGCGGAGTTCATGCTGTGGCAGCCGATGTCGCCGAGCGCACCGCAGCCGTAGTCCCAGAAGCCGCGCCATTTGAACGGGTGGATGTCCGGGTTGTACGGGCGGTCGGTGGCACAAGTGCCTTGCCAGACGTCCCAATTGATCGTCGCCGGCACGGGGGTGGCGGGGAAACTGAGGCCCGTGCCCTGCGGCCAGATCGGGCGGTTCGTCCAGTAGTAAACTTCCTTCACGTCGCCGATGAGTCCGGACTCGATCCACTCGCGCAGGACGCGGGTGCCTTCCATGGTCGCACCCTGGTTGCCCATGACGGTGAGCACGCCTTTTTCCTTGGCGAAGTTGGCCAGCGCGCGGGCTTCCCAGAGCGAGTTGCACATCGGTTTCTGCACCATCACCGGCTTGCCGCGCTTGATCGCTTCGACGGCGATCGGGAAATGCATGTGATCCGGGGTGGAAACGGTGACCACGTCGATCTGATCGCCCACGGCGGCGAACATTTCGCGGTAGTCCGAGAAATAGTTGGCGTCCGGGTATTTCTCCCTCATGTCCTTGGCTTTGTCTTCATCGATGTCGCAGAGGAAGGCGATCCGGTTGCCATTGGAGATTTCGGAAATGTCGCTGGCACCCTTGCCGCCGCAGCCGACGGCCGCGACATTGAGTTGCTTGAGGGCGTCTTTCTGGCCGAAGAGAAGATTGGGAGCGAGGGCGGTGCCGGCGAGGGCGGTGGCCGACTTGATGAAACTGCGACGGGTTGAAATGTGCATTTGATTTCGGTTACGATGTGAGAAGCGCGGCCGCTCGCGACAGGCTACGGATGCGGCGATTGAATTTTTTCGTCGAACTGATGACCAGCACTATTTCCATCCGGGGCGTCGTCCATTCGAGCGGGGTCAGCGCTTTTTCCGCAGCCGTTTGCCGGTTAAGCGGGTCGCGATGAGATTCGGACAGCGGCCTTTGAGGCGGAGTTGCTCGCAGGTGGCCTCGATCTTGATCGTCTGGCGCACCGGTTTGTAGCCGAGCCGCCGGGTCACACAGTCGTTGAGCAAGTCGAGATGCGAGTCCTCGAATTCCACCACGCGGCCGCAGTCGATGCAGACGAGATGG
>JANOZJ010000019.1:0-14397 GCA_031429315.1 Akkermansiaceae bacterium | reverse complement strand
GCCGACACCGCTTTGGATATTGCGGGGTAAAACGCCGACGGTTGCCGCCGGTTTATCCAAGCGGTGTCGCCGCTACGCTCTGCCACCGCAGTCCAGAATTTCCCGGTCTAACGGGTGCCTTCGTAGATGGTCACGACACCGAACGTGAGCGGGCTGCACGCGGTTTTTCCAAAGCCGCAGGACTCCAGCAGCGCGGTCATCGCGGTGTCTGCGGGAAAGGCTTCGATCGAGCCGCCGAGGTATTCGTATGCGTCCTGTTGGCCAGTGAGCCAGCCTGCTAGGTGCGGCAGGACGTGGTGGAGATACCAGCGGTAGGGACCGCGCAGGAGTCCGTTGGGCAGCGAGAAATCGAGGATCACCAAGCGGCCGCCGGGCTTGAGGACGCGGCGCATCTCGCGCAGCCCGGCTGGGTAATCCGCCATGTTGCGCAGGCCGAAGGCGACGGTCACCACATCGAACTCGGCGTCGTTGAAGGGGAGCTTGAGCGCGTCGGCGACGATGGTCTTGGCGATCCCGCGGCTGGCGGCGTGGGCGAGCATTTCCGCGCAGAAGTCGGAGGCAATGACCTCGCATTGCGGGCACTGGCTTTGGATTTCCAGGGCCAGATCGCCGGTGCCGCTGGCGACGTCTAGCAGCCGGGCGGGTTGCCATTGTCTGATCCGCGCGGTGACGACCTTGCGCCACCAGATGTCCATGCCGCAGCTCAGGACGTGGTTGGTGAGCACGTAGCGGTCGGCGATTCGGGCGAAGGCATCATGGACGTAAACGGCGTCGGGCATGGGGATGGGTAAACCGGATGGAATTTCGGACAAGGGTGAGGTGAGAGATGGAGGATTCAGGGGGCAAGACGCCCCCTGCACGGTCTGGAGCCGGAGGCTCCAGCCACTATTTTCAGAGCCATTTCATTTTCTTGAAGATGATCAACTGGACCCCGGCGATGAGCGCCATGATGATCATGAGTCCGAGGTAGCCGTGTGGCTGATAGAGTTCCGGCATGTTGAGCGGGAGCTTTTTGCCGGACGGCGACTCGGGGGCGAAGTTCATGCCATAAACGCCGACGATAAAGGTCAGCGGGATGAAGATGGACGTGATCACGGTGAGCACCCGCATGATCTCGTTGGTGCGGAGTCCGACGCTGGAGAGATAGAGTTCCATCAGCCCGGAGGTGAGTTCTTTGTAGCTTTCCACCAGATCCATCAGTTGGACAGTGTGGTCGTAGCAGTCGCGCAGGAAGACCTTGGTCGGAGTGGCGACGTAGCCGGAAGTATCGTGGAGCAGCGAGTTGATCACATCGCGCAGCGGCCAGACGAAGCGGCGGAGCTGGGTGAGGTTGCGCTTGTATTCATGGAGCGTCATCACCATCTCGCGGGAAGGCCGTTCCAGCAATTCGTCCTCAAGCTCCTCGATGGAATTGCCAAGCGATTCGAGCACCGGGTAATAGTGGTCGATGATCGAGTCCAGCAAGGCGTAGGCGAGGTAGTCCGTCTTCGCCTTGCGGATCGTGCCGTGGCCGGCGCGGATGCGCTGGCGGACCGGCTCGAAGACATCGTATTCGGCTTCCTCTTGGACGGTGATGAGGAAATTCTTGCCCAAGAACAAGCTGACTTGTTCGCCGCGGATCACCGCCTTTTTGTCCTGATAGACCATCTGCGCGACGATGAACAGATAGTCGGGAAAAATCTCGGTTTTCGGCCGCTGGCCGGTGTCCAGCACATCCTCGAGCGCGAGCGGGTGCAGGTTGAATTGCTCGCCGAGGGTTTTGAGCGCCTCGACGTCGCCAAGGCCGTCGATGTTGATCCAGGTGACCCCGCGGCGGTGGAGTTGCGGGCCGACTTCCGCTAGGTCGGTGATTTCACGTTCCTCGAAATGCTCCCTTTCATACTCGATGAGGTGGATCTTCGGGCGCACGACCTTGCCGTCGATGAGATGCGGTATCAGGGTCGCCGGTGATGAACCGGGAGGGGAGTGGTGGATTTTGAACATTGGCGGCGCGCGACGGATTCGCTCCTGCGGCAGTTTCAACAGGAGGGCATGTGATCGCCGACCTCGCGCGGCGAGTCAAGCCGGATGGCATTGAGGTCGCCGGGACGGGCGCGGCTTGCGTGCGGATCAATGTCCCTTGGGAGCCTTGTTCTCCAGCGTGGCCTTCGCCGCCACCAGCTTTTCCATCTGCTCGGGCGAAACCTGCGGATATTCCAGCTTGAGAGCGTTGATGGCGGCCACGATGATCTCCGCGACCAGCGCGTGGGCGAAGGGTTTGCGGTCGGCGGGGATGACATACCAAGGCGACTTCCTGGTGCTGGTCGCGCTCAACGCGTCCTCGTAAACCTTCTGATAGTCCTTCCACAGCTCGCGGTCCGGCAGGTCGGTTTCGGAGAATTTCCACTGCTTCTTCGGGTCGGTCAGGCGTTCGAGAAAGCGCTTCTTCTGCTCGCCTTTCGATAGATGGAGGAAAAACTTGATGACCACCGTGCCGTTGCGGGCGAGGTGCTTTTCGAAGTTGTTGATGTCCTCGTAGCGCTTCTCCCAGAATTTCTTGTCGGGGATGCCGAACTGCCGTTGCTCGATCCATTGCGGGTGGACTTTGACGACCAGCACGTCCTCGTAATACGAGCGGTTGAAGATCCCGATGCGGCCGCGCTCGGGCAGCGCTTTCATGCAGCGCCAGAGGAAATTGTGGTCCAGCTCCTCGGCGGACGGTTGCTTGAAACTGAACACCTGGCAGCCCTGCGGATTCACCCCGGACATCACATGGCGGATCGTCCCGTCCTTGCCCGCGGCATCCATCGCCTGGAAGATCAACAGCACCGAGTGGCTGTCGCTCGCATAGAGCAACTCCTGCGCGGCATCGAGTTCCGCGCGGGTTTCCTCCAGGATTTTTTCCGACTGCTCCTTGAGGGTGTAGTCACCGAGTTTCTTCGCCTCGTCCGTCTGCGTCCAGTCGGTGGGATAGTCTTTCAGTTTCACTCTCGTGCCGGGCTTGACGAGGAATTGGTCGATGATGGATTGCGGTATCATGGAGAGGTTGATGGTCGGGAGTTGATGGTTGATGGAAAAGAGGAAGAGGTAACTGTGACTTCGTCTTCCTCTTCATCATCAACTATCAACTCTCAACCATCAACTCACGAATCTTTCAATTTCGATGAACAACAGATCATGATCTAACGGCGAGTTCTGCTCGCGGAGGAACTGCTCGTCGTATGGCTTGCTCTCAATTCATTGTCATCCCATGGGCATCAGCGAACACGTTTCGCCGCTCCTTGGGCCACGAATCATGGCGGTTCTGCGGCGAGTCGGTTGAACGACGTGAGCGCGATGACGGTGGCATGCAGGATGGATTTGGTAAGTTTCATAACACGACGAATTGAAATTGGCATGATTTCCCGGTCACTGGGAGTTCCATGGTAAATAGCACCAAGCGTGCCAATGGATTCTGTCAGTGAGTGATGATCATACGTCCATGATGTCGCGCTCATACGCGGGACTTGGATGTCACTGATGCACAGGGGTCGCCGGGGATGAGGCCCCCGCCGTCGGTCCCGCAAAATCTTCGACCCGCAGCGGCTGTGAGTGATCCCAGGTGATGCCCTTTGGCCTTGGCGTCGAGCGGCGGGATGAGATTCCGAGCGAGCGTGAGGTGGGCGGATTCGTTGGAAATGATGTGCGGCCACGTTTTTACGGTTTATCCCCGCGAGATGGACAAGCTAGAGTCGGCGCATGAACGAATCGCAAGCCCCGCCGAAGAGCATCGTTCTCATCGGCTTCATGGGCAGTGGGAAATCGACGGTGGGGCGCGAACTGCACCACCGGCTCGGCTATCCGCTGGTGGACATGGATCAAGTCATCGAGCAGCGGGCGCGCAAGCCGATCACCGCGATCTTCGCGGACGAGGGTGAGGAGGCGTTCCGGGAGATGGAGACCCGTTTGCTGGAAGAACTCAATGATCCCACCGCGCCGCGCCGGATTATTTCGACGGGCGGCGGCGTGATCGGTCGCGAGGGAAACCGGGCGTTGTTGCGGCATTTGGGCTACGTCGTCTGGCTGCATGCGCCGCTGGCGGTGATCCTCGACCGGACTGCTAGAAGCCGCGACCGACCGCTGCTCCACACGGATGATCCGGCGGCGCGGGTGGAGGCGCTGATGGCGGTTAGAAAGCCACTCTACGCGGCGGCCGCCCATCTGCAGGTGGATACCGCCGGTCTGGATGCGGGTGAGTTGGCGACCGGGATTCTCGAGAGCGCACGCTACTTTTTCACCGGTCACTTGTGATGGAAATGGTCGGGCAAATCAAGGCGTGGGCGACGGAGCTGGGATTTGATGATTGTCGGATCGCGCGGGCAAAAGAGGCGAGTCATGCGGACTTGTTCCGGGACTGGATCGGGGAGGGGAAACACGGCGAAATGGCGTGGCTGGAGCGCACCCCGGAGAGGCGCTGCGATCCGCGCGAGGTCTTGGCGGGGTGCAAGTCGATTATCTGCCTGGCGCTCAACTACTATCCCGGTCGTAGCCCGTTTCCCGAAGGGCATGAAGGCGGCTACCGGATCGCGCGCTATGCCTGGAACAACGACTATCACGATCTAATCGAAAAGCGGCTGCGGGAGTTCGACGGAAAATTGCAATCGCTCGGCGGCACCCAGCGGTTCTACGTCGATACCGGCCCGGTGCTGGAGCGCGACTTCGCGAGCGACGCCGGCCTCGGCTGGAATGGCAAATCCACCGTGCAGATCCACCGCAAGCTCGGCGCGTGGTTTTTCCTCGCGGAGTTGCTGACGACGCTCGATCTAACGACCGACACGCCCTTCGGAGACCACTGCGGGAAATGCACCGCCTGCATCACCGCCTGTCCCACCCAGGCGATCACCGCGCCACGGCGGGTGGACGCGCGGCGCTGCATTTCTTATCTAACGATCGAGCACAAAGGGCCGATTCCCGAGGAATTCCGCGTCGCGATGGGCGACCGGATTTACGGCTGCGACGATTGTCTCGACGCCTGCCCGTGGAACCGCTTCGCCGTGGAGGCGCGGGAAATGACCTTCCACGCGCGGGCCACGGTTTTCGAAAAACGCTTGCGCGATTTCCTCGATCTCGACGACGACGGCTTCCGCGCGCTGTTCGCCAAGTCGCCGATCAAGCGGATCAAGCGTGCGCGATTTTTGCGCAACGTCTGCGTGGCGTTGGGTAACACCGGCACGCCCGACGACCTGCCATCCTTGGTGCGCGCAGCGGCGGATGCCGACCCGCTGATCGCCGAACATGCCGCTTGGGCGATCGGGCAAATCACCGGGCGGTGATGCAACAAGCGCCGGCTTACGGAGCGAGCGCGCCGGGAGCCGAGAGCACGCCTTCGCGCACGCCGTCAAAGGTATAGCTGGAGGTGGGGCTGTTGAAAGGCGCGCTGCCGATATTGCTCGCGCCGCTGCGGCTGCGGCTGCGAATTTGCTCCGGAGTCACCGTTTGTCCGAGGACCAGTGCCTTCTGCCAGACCAAGGCCACCACGCCGGCGGTGAGGCCCGCGTCGCTGCCGCTGCCGGAAGCATCGAGTACCTTCACCCCTTCGGGGACCACTTGGCCCGCGCCACCGCCGCCGGTGGACGGCTTGCCGATGGTGGATATCCGCAGCAGGTGCCGCATCAGTCCGGCAGCGTGACCGTTTCGAGCCTCGGCGAGAGCAACTGCATCACCAGCAGGGCCAGCAGATAGGCCGAAGCCGCGATGGCGAACAGCGGCACATAGCCGCCGTTGTTGATGATGAATCCGACCTTCGCCGCGAGCAGCGCGCCGCCGAGACCGCCCATCAGGCCGCCGATGCCGACCACACTGCCCACCGCGCGGCGGGGGAACTGGTCGGAAACGGTGGTGAACAGGTTGGCGCTCCAGCCCTGGTGGGCGGCCGTGGCCAGCGCGATCAGGGCGATCGCGAGATTGATGCTGCTGGTCATGGAGGCGAAGATGATCGGCACGACGCACAGCGCGCAGATGAGCATGGTGACCTTGCGGGCCTTGTTCACGCTCCAGCCCATGCCGATGAATTTCGTGGCCAGCCAGCCGAAGAAAATGCTGCCGCCGTCCGACACCAGATAGATGACAAGGAACGGAATGCCGACCTGCTTGAGGTCGAGTTTGGTGTCGAAGGCGGGGTTGCTGTTGAAGAACGTCGGCAACCACGTCAGATAGAACCACCAGATGGCGTCGGTCATGAACTTGGGAATTGCGAACGCCCAGGTGGCGCGGTATTTCACCAGCTCCCGCCATTTCACGACTTTTTCGACGTCCGGCGGGCCGTCCTGCCGGATGAAGGCGAGCTCCTCGGCGGAAAGCTTGGGATGTTGCTCGGGCGAGCGGTAAACGGCGAGCCACCAGAACAGCACGAACACGCCGATGGCACCGGTGACGATGAAACTCGCGCGCCAGCCCCAGTGCGAGATGATGAACGGCACGCACAGCGCGGTGATGATGATGCCGACGTTCGCGCCGGCGTTGAAGATCCCGGTGGCGAAGCTGCGCTCCTTGCGCGGGAACCACTCGGAAACCGTCTTGATGGCGGCCGGGAAGTTGCCGGCCTCGCCGACTCCTAGCAGACCGCGAGCCCAGGCCATGCCGGACACCGAACTCACCAGGCCGTGAAGCACTGCGGCCAGGCTCCAGCCGCCGATGCTGACGGTGTAACCGCGGCGCACGCCGATGCGGTCGATCATGTAGCCGGCCAGCAGGAAGCCGAACGCGTAACAGTATTTGAACATCGAATCCAGGAAACTCATCTTCTCCCGGAACAGCGCCATATGCGCTTCGGTCAGCGGCACGTCGAGCGGCAGCCCCAGCATCTGGTGGCGGAAGATCGGGTCCAGCATCGTGAACGAAAACACGTTTCGGTCGATGTAGTTGATCGTGGTGGCCAGGAACAGCACCGCACAGATGCGCCAGCGGTAACGGCCGATTTTTTCAGACACGGGAGAGGAGGACATGTTTGCGGTAGACGTGGGTTTACGGGTGAAGACATCGAATCCAATCCCGAGCGGAAGATTGCTTAAGTGAAATACCGCTGACAAGAAACAAAACCCCGCCACGTCGCCCGCCACCACGGCCTGCTTGAAGCGCGTCACGTCCATCCCGCTCAACACCGACACCGCCATTGTCGGGCCCACGCCGCTAACCCGGTCGATCAGCAACAGGAACACATCCCGCTCCTCCTAAGGGGCATGGAACGTCTCGTCCACCTGCCAATGGGGAGCGGAAGCGGAGTCCTGATAGACTTCCCTTTCTCCCCGCGTTGGCCGCGCAGGCGAGACGTTTGCGCCCACTTATTTTCCTCAATGCCCCTGCGGCTTGGTGTTCTTCGGTTCCCACTCGCGCCGGGAGCGCGAGCGGACTGATAGAACGACGGGAATGCCGGGTGCCGGGTGGGCGGCGCGGTAGCGGTTGACGATGTAGGACTCGTAGCTGGTGGCCATCAGCCGCTTGTCGTTGACGAAGAGGACGATGGTCGGCACCGGGATGACGCTGTATTTTTCCTCCACGGCGGCGGTGGCGTAGTAGAGCTTGAGGCGCTTGCCGAGTTTCTTGTCGATCGGCGGCGGGGTGGCCTCGAAGGCACCTTGCAGGATGCGGTTGAGCTGGCCGGTGCCGGGGATGTTCTGCGCGCCCTTTTTGATTTTGAGGGACTCCTTGAGGACGTGATCCACAGAGCCGCCGGTTTTCGCCGAGCAGGCGACGAAGGGCGCGTAGTGGAGGAAAAACAGCTCGCGGCGGACGTGTTCGGTGGCTTCTTCTAACCGGGCGGTGCGGTTGGCACCGGGATGGAAGAGGTCGAACTTGTTAAGGACAATCAGGCAGGGTTTTTTCTCCTCCATGATGAGCTGGGCGATCTTGCGATCCATGGAGGTGATGCCCGCTGCTAGGTCGATGACGAGGACGCAGAGGTCGGAGCGGCGGACGGCTTTCTCGGTGCGCATGGCGGAGAAGACTTCCACCGAGTTGTCGCGCTTGGCCCGCGGGCGGAGGCCGGCGGTGTCAATGAGGGTGAAGTTTTCGCCCTCGAAGGTGTAGGGGAGATCGACGGCGTCACGGGTGGTGCCGGCGATTTCGGAAACGATCGTGCGCTCGTCCTTGAGGATGGCGTTGACCAGCGAGGACTTGCCGGCGTTTGGCTTGCCGACGATGGCGAGTTTGATGCCCACCTTTTCGGCGACCTCGGCCTCGGCTTCGGTTTCGGAAACAAGAGGGGCGATGACGGTGTCGATCTCATCGCAGAGAACGCCGAAGTTGCGGCCGTGCTCGGCGGAAACGAAGACGCTGTTGCCGAGTCCGAGACGGGTGAAATCCGAGTGGGAGCGCTCGTGCTTGTCGTCGTCCACCTTGTTGATGACGAGCAGGACGGGCGGCTTGGCCTTGCGGAGCTTTTGCGCGAGCGCTTGATCGACGGCGGTGAGGCCGTCGTGGGCATCGACCACGAACAGGATCAGGTCGGCGGTTTGCATCGCGATGTCGGCCTCGATGGACACCTGTTCGTCGAAACCATCCTCAATCCCGCCGCCGATGCCGCCGGTGTCGATGAGGGTGCAGGGGACTTGGGTGGCCTTGGACGGAGCCGCGATGCGGTCGCGGGTGACGCCGGGCTGATCGTGGACGATGGCGATCTTCCTCCCGGCAAGGCGGTTGAAGAGAGCGGATTTTCCGACATTCGGGCGTCCGACGATGGCAACAGTAGGCATGGCGGAGGGATGTAGGGGCTGAACGAAGCAATGGCAAGGTCGGAGGTTTTTTGCGTGAAAACAACCGATAAGGGATTCCGCGTTGATGTGGGGCAAGGACCAGCTACGATCGAATCATGACACTCAAGGCAATCATTCACGAAGCGGAAGAAGGCGGATTCTGGGCGGAAGTGCCAGCCCTTCCCGGATGCGTCACCCAAGGCGAGACACTTCCGGAGTTGGAAGCGAATTTGCGCGAGGCGATTCAAGGCTGGCTGTTGGCCGCCGAGCCGGAAGACGGGGCCTTGGATACGCACGTCCTTGAAGTGGCCGTATGAATTCCGTTCCGGGAAAACGACTGGCCAAGCTGGCGGAGGACAAGGGCTGGCACCTTGCGCGGATCAACGGCAGCCATCACATCTTCACGATGGATGGCCGGAGTGAGCGTCTGGTGATTCCGATCCACGGCAGCCAAACTCTCAAGACCGGACTCCAGCGCGCGCTGATGAAGCTCATTCCGGTGACCGAGAACGAACTCTGACAAGCTTCCTCCAACCCGGATATCACCGCAGCACTGACCCCTCCCGCCAATGACGCGCCGCTCGTCCTCGTAAAATGGTATGCCTCCGGAAACCCCGCTGCCGAACCTCGTCACCGGCATGAAATGGCTGCTTTCCGCCTGCGCAGGGGTGAAAACGTTCCGGAATTTGCCAAGTCATTTTGGCAGATCACGCCATTTCCGCGGCGGATTCGATTTCCTGACGAGTCTCCCCTTGAAAACCCGTGACTCCCTGTCTATTCCTCGCCCGGCCTCCGCCGCCACCTGCTGATTTTCAATTGTCATGAACGCCATTACCCGCTGCCTCGATACTTACTGGTCCTCCTCTATCGGAAAGAAGCTCATTGTCGCCATCACCGGGCTGGTTCTGGTGCTTTTCCTCGCCGGGCACCTTTCGGGAAACCTGCTGATGTATGTGGGCCGCGAGGCTTTCAATGAATACGCGCATTTTCTCCAAACGATGCTGCATGGTGTCGGCGTCTGGATCGCACGCGTCGTCCTGCTGGCGATGTTGGTGCTGCATGTGGCTGCCACCATTTGCCTGACGCGCCAGAACCGGGCGGCCCGCCAGCCCTACCAATACAAGAACACCATCCAGGCCGGCAAGTCGTCGCGGATCATGATCGTCTCTGGCTTGACGATCCTCGCGTTCGTGATTTTCCACATCCTCCACTACACCGTCCGCGTCGATGCCGGGCTGGCCAAACTCGGTGAGACGGACCCGTTCGGGATGGTCGTCCTCGGCTTCAGAAATCCGTTGGTCGTGCTGTTTTATGTGATCTCGATGACGCTGTTGTGCTCGCACCTCACCCACGGCGTGGCGTCGATCTTCCAGACGCTGGGACTTCGCTCGAAAAAGGCGCAAGGGGCCATCCGCCAGTTCTCGTTGCTGTGCAGTTTCGTCATCTGGGCGGGCTTCATCTCCATCCCCATTTCGGTTCTCGCCGGTGTCATCAAATAATCCGCCCCGGCAATCCCAACCTCACCTCACCATGTCCACCGTCCTCGACAGCAAGATCCCATCCGGCCCACTCGATCAGAAATGGTCGAAACACAAGATGGACTCCAAGCTCATCAACCCGGCTAACAAACGGAAGTTCACCGTCATCATCGTCGGCTCCGGCCTCGCCGGCGGGTCCGCCGCCGCCTCGCTCGCCGAGATGGGCTATCAGGTGAAATGCTTCTGCTATCAGGACAGCCCGCGCCGCGCCCACTCGATCGCCGCGCAGGGTGGCATCAACGCCGCCAAGAACTATCAGAACGACGGCGACTCCGTCCGCCGCCTGTTCTACGACACCATCAAGGGCGGCGACTTCCGCGCCCGCGAAGGCAACGTCTATCGGCTCGCCGAGGTTTCCAACTCGATCATCGACCAATGCGTCGCGCAGGGCGTGCCCTTCGCCCGCGAATACGGCGGCCTGCTCGACAACCGCTCGTTCGGCGGCTCGCAGGTTTCCCGCACTTTCTACGCCCGCGGCCAGACCGGGCAACAGCTCCTCATCGGTTGCTATCAGGCGCTCGAAAAGGAAATCCACAAGGGCGGCGTGAAAATGTACCCGCGCACCGAGATGCTCGACCTCGTGCTGGTGAACGGCCACGCCAAGGGCATCGTCGTTAGAGATCTGAACACCGGGGAAATCTCCACCCACGCCGCCGACGCCGTGATCCTCGCCACCGGCGGCTACGGCAACGTCTTTTTCCTCTCCACCAACGCGATGGGCTGCAACGTCACCTCCGCCTGGCGCGCCGCCCGCCGCGGTGCCCTGTTTGCCAACCCCTGCTACACCCAGATCCACCCGACCTGCATCCCGGTGAGCGGCGACTATCAGTCGAAGCTCACGCTGATGTCCGAGTCGCTCCGCAATGATGGCCGCATCTGGGCTCCCAAAAGCCAGGAGGTCGCCGCCAAGCTGCGGGCCAAACAGATCAGCGCCGCCGATGTCCCGGAAGACCAGCGCGACTATTTCCTGGAACGGAAATACCCGTCCTTCGGCAACCTCGCGCCGCGCGACATTTCCTCACGCGCCGCCAAGGAAGCCTGCGACGACGGCCGCGGCGTCGCCCCCACCGGCCTCGGCGTCTATCTGGATTTCCGCGATGCGACCAAGCGCCTCGGCGAGGACACCATCCGCTCCCGCTACGGCAACCTGTTCCAGATGTATGACAAGATCGCCGGCGAGGATCCTTACAAGGGTCCGATGATGATCTACCCGGCCGTCCACTACACCATGGGCGGCCTGTGGGTGGACTACAACCTGATGTCCAACATCCCCGGCCTGCATGTGTTAGGCGAAGCCAATTTCTCCGACCACGGTGCAAATCGGCTAGGAGCCTCGGCGTTGATGCAGGGTCTAGCAGATGGCTATTTCGTCATTCCCACCACCATCGCGAACTACCTCGTCTCGCAGAAACCCGGCAGCATCACCACCGACATGCCCGAGTTTAAACAAACCGAAACGGAGACCCGCGAGCGGACTAACAAGCTTCTCAACATCAATGGCAAACGCACCGTGGATTCCTTCCACCGCGAACTCGGCATGACCATCTGGGACAAATGTGGGATGGCCCGCTCGCGCGAAGGACTCGACGAAGCACTCGCGAAAATCCCGCAGATCCGTGAGGAATTTTGGCAAAACGTCCGCATCCCCGGCTCCGGGGCGAATGCGAATATGGAGTTAGAAAAAGCTGGCCGCGTCGCCGACTTCCTCGAATTCGGCGAAGTCATGTGCTACGACGCCCGCGACCGCGAAGAATCCTGCGGTGGCCATTTCCGGGTGGAGCACCAGTTCTTCGACCACAGTCCAGAAGTCATCAGCGGCAGCACCCAAGCCGGCGAGGCCAAGCGCGACGACGCGAACTTCGCCCACGTTTCCGCCTGGGAATACCACTGCGACGGCACCGCCCCGACGCTGCACAAGGAGAAGTTAGTTTTCGAAGACGCCCACGTCTCGATCCGCAGCTACGCCTGACGGACCGCGAAATTTATTTCGCCCGTAAGCGGTTTCCGCGCACCGCCCTCCATGGCAAAATCGTAGGGCAAACCGTGGCTATCCGGCGGACTCTAAGTGAAAAAACTTTGGCTCCTCGAATGAAAATTGCCCATTTTTGCAGCGTCCGAATCAGACGCTAATGCCCTCGTTTAAAGGCACTCCGGCAAACTGCAAAATTCATCTGGACATGGAAGAATGTGCGCTATAGCTATCTATTTTTAATGAAATTATCACTTGATTTCATCAAAACCCGTTCATTGCCTCGCGTTTTTCTAACCCTTCAGTCCGGCCACTGAATTTCAAAAAGGCCTCCACCGCATCCGCAAAAACCTAGCCGCTATGAAAAAACTAACACTCGCAGCTTTACTGCTCTTGGCTCATGTCTGTTCCGCAGACATCGTCAGGACATACACGGGAACATCGACCAGCGTCTGCACGACAGTCAACGGGACCGGAACAACGTGGGAGTGCACGGAAACTTGCACTTGGAAATCCGTCATCACCGCGACTGCGACTAACAAAATCACCGTCGGCGTAGAATCATCTCCCGGCTCCACATCGGGTCCGGTCGCAACCATCACCGATGTGAACGGCGCTCCGATACAGATAGGCGGAGTGATTGTAACATTGCAGCCATCGGTCGCAGTGACCGATCAACTGCTAGCAAGATATGGTGCTATATCGACTGATCACGCTTGGCATGGATTTACCACCAACATCCCACTCACGGGCGGTGGCCCGGTGGGTTCACAAGCGGTGTTTAAATTAAAATTTGAATGGCCGGTGATTGTGAATCCGCAAGGAGCGATATTCTTCAGCGATGACGGCGCAGGCGCGGAAGCTGATTTCGGCTCGATTCCACCGTTTTGTCCGATTCCCACGATCTATAAAGGCTTAGTTCATTGCCCGGCTGGAAATGGTGCAATCACAGCGACACCTACTGGTTTACTTAATGTGAGCAACATCGGCAGCAGTGGGCAAGATGGAGTGGCCGTCGAACTACCCAATGCGACTCATTGGGAGGCTCATTGGTCACCGTTAGACCCAACGAATAGTTTACCTGTTGGAGCTTTTGTGCGCGGTGCCATTTTTGGTTCTGGAGGCACAGTCATCAATGATCTGTTGGGTTCATGGAGGTTGATTAAACTCGGCCAAAATGATTATGGAGTCACCGCAAATTTCATTCCATTGGGAGCAACCACTGTGACCGCCCAAATCTACAATGGAGCTACATTGGTGACCACGCTCCCAGGCCAAGTCGGCCAGTTTGTGCGCGTGAATGGTTGTGTGGATGATGATCATTGGGGCAATCCCACTCCAGATGGGCCATTCGGTTTGCCCGGGAAATTCGGCGGTGCCCTTACATTTCTCAGCTCACGTCAGTTTACTTTTTCGAATGGTAGTTCCGTGATGGGGAATAGGCTCGTCATTCTGCCTGATGGTGCGCCCTCGGTGCGCTCGTTGAGCAAAGCGATGGTGGTGGCCAAAAACATCCCTAACATCAACATCGACTACGAGCGTCATTTCGTGGATTACAAAGGCTTGGCTCATGGATCATTGGGCCAAGCAAACTTGCGCAAAGGGGGCAGCCTACTCACGGTGAGCAATCTGGGCAGCAGCGGCCAAGACGGGGTTTCCGTGGCGCTGGGTGACTCGGAAGCTTTTACAACTGAAATACCATTGGACCCCGGCCTGCCAGTCGGAGGTTATATGATCTCAAATTTCACTGGCCCTAACACCCTCGGCACCATGGTGCCGTTAGGCAAAGTCGGGATGCGCCGCTTGGCGATGAGCATGGCAGCCATCGTCGATTTCTCGGACGTGGGATCGCCCACCTACACCGCCACAGTTTACCGCGCGGGCGTGCCGGTGCTGACGGGCAGCGGCTTGAGTGGAGAGGTCGTGCAGATGACGGCCAGTGGCAAGATCGAGTGCAAATGCGATTGGGTGCATTTGGCATGGAGCTGGAAATTTCCCCCGCTCTTTGGCAGCAGTTCCGCCGCCTTCACCATCCCCGGTGTCGGCACGAATGTTCCGGGCGACGAAATTGTGTTCACGCCTGATGCCAGCGTCACCACGCAAATCCGGCCCACTCAAGTAAACATCGTGGGAGCCGAGATGCCGATGTTCCAATTCTCCAGCGAATCGATTCGAAAATTTG
>JANOZJ010000018.1:0-9456 GCA_031429315.1 Akkermansiaceae bacterium | reverse complement strand
CTCCGGGGAATGGAGCGGGCGATGAGATTCGAACTCACGACATCCACCTTGGCAAGGTGGCGCTCTACCACTGAGCTACGCCCGCGTCGGGAAACGCGTCGGGGGGGTTCTACATCGGGCGGGATGACGGGCAAGCCAAATTTTGCAAATTTTCCATGTTCATTTTTCCGGCTCCGGGTTTCTTTTCCCGCACGCATGTCCGACAAGCTCGCCGAAATCATCGCCACCAAACACCACGAGGTCGCCGCCCTGCTGCCCCGCGCCGCGCTGCTGCGTGCCGGAGCCCTCCAACGCAACGATTTCGGCGGCTTCCGCGCGGCGCTCGATCGCGGCCCGGGCCGGCTCGGAGTCATCGCAGAGGTGAAAAAAGCCTCGCCGTCCGTCGGCCTGATCGACCCGAACTTCGATCCCGTCCGCCAGGCGAAGCGCTATCTGGACGGCGGCGCGTCCTGCCTCTCGATCCTAACGGACGAGAAATATTTCCAAGGCTCGCTCGCTTATCTCTCGCAGATCTCGAAGTTTTCCGACGCGCCGCTGCTGCGCAAGGACTTCACCATCCACGAGGTGCAGATTCACGAAGCCGTCGTCACCGGAGCCGACGCCATCCTGCTCATCGTCGCCGCACTGGACGATGAAACGCTGCGCCGCCTGTATGACGAGGCCAAGTCGTTCTCGCTCGATGTCCTCGTCGAGGTCCACGACCTGCGGGAAATGGAGCGCGCGCTCGAACTCGGTGCCGACCTCATCGGCGTGAACAACCGCAACCTCAAGACTTTCGCCGTCGATCTGGCGACCACCGAGCTGCTGGCCGAGGAAGTGCCGGACGACGTGTTGCTAGTTTCTGAAAGCGGGATCAAGTCCCTCGACGACGCGCGCCGCGTGTTAGACGCCGGGGCGAATGCCGTGCTGATAGGCGAGGCGTTGATGCGCGCGCACGATCCGTCGCGGGAGATCGAGGCTTACTTGGCGCTGGAGCGGGTTTGATGGCAAGCGGACCCGGGCATATTCCTGCTTTGCAAACGGCAAGTTTTGTTGAACCTTGTCGCCCGATGATCACCTTCCCCAGAGCCGAGCTTTCGCCATTGCGCGAGCAACTTTGCGGGCTTCCTGAGGTTGGACTCCGAACGCATTGCCACGCCAGGGCCGATTCATGAAAAGAAACTTCCGCCACATCCTAACACTTCTGATCGTCGTCTTGTGCGGCCTGTTCGGTTGGTGGGCGGCCCGTGGCTGGGAGACCACCGAAGCGCGGCATCCGCATCCGCCGCAAGTGGAAGTGTCGCAAGCCAAGGCCGCGGCACCAGTTGAGCGGCGCTCGGGACAGCACCGCCACGATGAATTCCGGGATGGTGCCACGGTGGAAATCTTCGCCAGCCGCGAGCCGGATGAAGTCATCCTGCGTTTCCCCACTGACGACGCATACGACAGGTTTCTGTTCGCCCTGGCCGGCAGCAAGATCCACCTGGTGGACCAGCTCGACCGCCTGCGCGCCATCCGCTTGAGCTACGACGAATGGACGGACCTATCCAATTTGCTCGATGGCGAGAACATCGCCGCCTTCGACTCTCTGCCCGCCGTTCCCGCGCCCAGTCCGGCTGGCGCGGGGGATCCGGCGGCGCTCATCGGCTTTGGTGACGGGTTGCTGGCGTGGCTCGGCATCACTTCGGACAATTCGGGCTGGGGGGCCGGCGTGAAAGTCGCGGTGCTCGATACCGGCATCGTCGCGCATCCCGCGTTGCCGGGGATTTCCCAATCTATCGCCATCACTCCGTTTCCGGAAGATCCCGCCACGATCAACGGCCACGGCACGGCGATCGCCTCGCTGATCGCCGGCAACGATCCGTCCGCCCCAGGAATCGCCCCGGCGGTTGAACTCGTATCCATCCGCGTTGGCGATGATTCGGGCCGGGCTGACTCTTTCGCCCTCGCCGCCGGAATCCTCGCCGCCATCGATGCCGGCGTGCAGATCATCAACATTTCGATGGGCACCACCGAGAACAACCCGCTCATTGAGGACGCCGTGTTGTATGCCAATGAGCAAAACGTCCTCATTGTCGCGGCTTCGGGAAATTCCGAGCAAGCGGACGCCTGCTATCCGGCGGCCTATCCGAGCGTCATCAGCGTAGGTTCCGTCGATGCCCGCGGCGAGCACCTGGATTTCTCTAACTACGGCACCTATCTATCAATCACCGCGCCCGGCTACGCGATCGACGCCGCCTGGCCGGGCAACCGCTACTCGCGGGTCAGCGGCACCTCGGCCAGTGCTCCGATCGTCACCGGAGCCATCGCCGCGACCATGTCCAACGGCCGCGGCGTCACGATGACCGCCAGCCAGGCCGCGGAAATCGTCATGGCCTGTTCTAACGACGCCGGCATCCCCGGCCCGGATTCCGAATACGGCGTCGGCATCCTCGACATCAGCCGGATCATGAACCGCGGCGTAGCCGGCACCGTCGATGCCGCCATCACCAACCAAAGGATCGTGATGTCTAACAATCCAGGCGCCGGCGATGAAATCCAAGTCACCGTGCAAAACCGCGGCACCACCAGCCTGGTCAACACGCTGGTGGAAATGATCACCCCCTTCGGCAGGCGGCAATTCAATGCGACAATGATCGCGCCCGGCGGCATCCAGACCTTTGCCATGCCGGTCCGTCTAACCGGCCTGCCGAAGGACGAGCCGATCCAGGTGAGTTCCTCGCTCGCCCTCGGCACGCTCGGCAGCGACATCACCCCGCAGAACAACCGGCGGGAAGACACGCTTTACCTGCGGTGAAAAGAGCACTAACCTCAGCAAGTGACCGACCGAATTACATTCAATCCGAATCAATGTGGCGGCCGCCCGTGTATCCGGGGCATGCGCATCCGGGTGAAGGACGTGCTGGATTTGCTTGCCGCAAAAGTTCCGGAACAGGAAATCCTGGAAGATTATCCCTATCTTGAGGCAGAGGATATCGTGGCTTGTCTCGAATACGCAGCCGCCGAAGCGGATCATCCGGTTCTCGTTGCCCGCTAAACATGCGTTTCGTCGTTGACGCGCAGTTGCCACCGGCGTTGGCCCGTTTGTTAGCTGCTCACGGACATCACGCGGAGCATGTTACTGATATAGGCCTTCGGGATGCGTTAATTCAGAACACCTGACCTCGTGTGAGAGGCAGAGTGGCTGTTGCCCGTGAAACCAAGAATTCTAGTGTTAGGTTTTCCCCGGCGGTCGGAGTCGTGAGCGTGATACCAAATCGCGGCATCAGGCTCCGGGCAGAATGCCCGGGCCACGGTGGCGCGGGCATTCTGCCCGACGCCTTTCTTCAGAATGGGATCATCTCACCACCGCTAAAACAAGGGCGAGGTCAGGTGTTCTGTAATTGGTCGGTTTGGTCGCGTCACTTCCCCTTCATATTCTCCAACTGCTCCGGTGCCAGGGGAGTTCCTGATAGGCGGACCGGCTTGTTATTCTCCAGTTTCTCAGGGGGTTCGATGTATCCCGTCGTCACTCCATTGAACGGTCCGCCAATTTTACAGTTGTGCGGTGGGACGATTCCCGTGCTTCGTTCGGGGGATCCATTTTGGCAAGCAGCCGCAGACAAGGAAACCGCAATCACCGCCGCTTGCGCCACCCGGATCGAGCCGCAGATCGGGCCGTGTTTCCTTTGCAGGGCGATCACCTCATCAATCGAACAATTCGTTAGATCGAAAACCTCTTTCCGGCACTTGTCGCAAAACCGACCGTTGGCCGACACGTTCATCTCGTTCCAGTTCATCGGGCATTTGAACGAGAAGTGGTTTTCGGTGAGCTTGTTCATGACGAGGCACGGGTAGCGCACGCGGGTGACGAAGTCGATGTTGGAAATTTTCGTACGTAGTTTAGCCCTTTAGGGCGTCTTGATGCGGCACGAAGACGCACTAAAGGGCTGGACTACCTACGAAGAGAAGAGTCAGTAATACGGCCGCAGCATCCAATAACAGATCGGGCCGGTGACCGCGACGTAGAGCCACAGCGGAAACACCCAGCGGGCGAGCTTGCGGTGGGCGGCGAAGCGGTTGGTCCAGCCGGCGATGAAGGTGAACAGGATGAACGGCAGGCTGATGCCGGCGAGGACGATGTGGCTGATCAGCAGGACCAGATAGATGGGTCGTGTTCCGGCCACAGCGGCGCGTTCGGCGGCGTCGAGAGCGCCGTCGGAATTCAAATCTCCATAGCGAACTTCGGTGGCGGTGAAGTGATAGGCGACGTAGCTCAACAGAAACAGAACCGACAGTCCCATGGCGGCGAAGATGAATTTCCGGTGCAGGGCGATGCGGCCTTGCTTCACCGCGATCAAGGCGCCGACGAGTGTGATAACTGCCAGGGCATTCACTCCCGCGTGGAATGCCGGTAGGAAGGAGAGTGATACTCCATCAGGTAGAGATATGTGCAGCTCCGGGCGGCGCATCAGTCCGACCAGCACCAACACCGCCGCAGTCACGATCCACGCGGCGAGGATTAGCTTCTTCGACAACGCCTCCTGCGGCGCGCGCGCCAGCCATTGTTTGCGTTCGTCGTCCATCAGATGCCGGGGGATTGCTTCTTGGCGAGTTCTAGGCGGATGCGGGCGAAGAGGGCGTCCTTGTCTCTTTGATAGAGGCCGGGAATGTTCTTCTGTCCTTCCTCGCTCTTGGAGTCGACGAGGTTCCATTTTCCGATCACGTTGAAATCGCGGTCCACGAGGGTGAATGCCATGTCGTGTTCGTATTTGCCGTTGGTCTCGATGTCTAGCGGGTCGATCCGCTTCCTGACGCCCATGAATTTGAGGGTGTGTTCGAGGTATTCGTGGGTGGTCTTGGTGTCACCGGCATTGAGAAACCACCAGTTACTGGAGTCCGCGCCGAGGGCTTTTGCATAGTCTCCGAGTTTCTCGGCATTGTCGCTTTCCGGATCGATCGAAACACAGGCGATGTGGAAATCCGGGCTGCCTTTGAACTCGTCGTAGATCATCCGCAGCTCGGTGCCGTTGCGAACCGCGCATTTCGGACAAATCGCGAAGAACTCGGCGACGAGCCAGACTTTTCCCCGCAGATCGGACAGTTTGACGGGCTGGCTGTCCTGGTTAGTGGCGGATAGATCCTTGGCGATTTCAAACCACTGGGGCGCGGTGTCCTTGCCGGTGTTGATGGCGACGGGTGACTGATAGGGAGCATTGAGTCCCTTGGCGAGCCACATCGATAGGCTGATGATGCCGATGCAGATGGCGGCGACTGCGGTATAGAAAAGGGCGATGGTCCGCTTGCGTTTCATCAGTTCTCAAAGGGTTCGGCGAGCAGCTTGTCGATGGTGTGGTTGAGCAGGATTTCGAGTTGTCCGAGGTTGCTTTGGTCGGTGCCGGTCTTGGCCCCCTTGGCGTCCCAGGCGGCGGCTTGTGCGAAGTCGAAGGTGGCGATGAACGGCGGCCCGCCGCGCTTCTGCGGCACGACCGCGCGGCGGATGTGGCCGTTCTTGTCGATCAGGACGATGGAAGAGTCATAGGCCCATTTTCCCCTGAGCTCGTGAGGAAAGATGGTGGCTTTGAGTTCGTTTTTGATGAACTTGTGGAGGGTTTTGGGCTCATTTCCGGCGAGCCACCACTGGGGTAGCTTTATTTCATTTGTGGCAGCAGTGTTCTTGAGAGTTGAGAGCAGTTGCTCGGAAGGTTGGGGATCGATCACTAGGGAAACTAGACTGAAATCCGGTGTTGCGGCGTGGCTTGACGCGAGGCGTTTCATTGCGGCCATGCTGAGTTCGGCTGCTTGCGGATCCCTGATGCTGAATACGTTAATCGCGATTACGTTGCCCCGGAGATCAACTAGATTTACGATTTTCCCGTCCTGACGGAGCATGCGCAGGTCCCGCTCCGGGGTGATACGATATATGTATGCGGGGCGATTCTCATCTCCGATGTCGATAATGTCCCTTGCTTGCTCTTTGAGAAAGTTTTCATAGGCTTTCCGAGAGGACTCGGCTTCTAGACGTTTATAGCGTTCTAGCACCAGCCAACCGCCGAGGAACATGATGCCGACGAGCACGAGCGCCGTGTTACGGAGCTTTTTGGGATCGCGGATCGCGGGTTCGAGACTGGGGTCGGGCAGGGGCATCGGCGGCGGAAGTTAATCGGGAGAGCGGGCGAGGCAAGCCAAGCGCGGCTATTTTTTCACGATCTTGATCTCGAACATCTGCGGCCAGTATTTGCCGGTGACCAGCAAATTGCCTGACGCAGGGTCGTGGGCGATCCCGTTCAGGACTTCGGCGCGGTTTGGCGGGGTGAGTTGATTTTTCAAGCCGGCCAGGTCGAGCCAACCGGTGACTTGGCCGGTTTCCGGAGAAATCCGCGCGATCCTGTCGGTCAGGTAGATGTTGGCGAAAATCTGGCCGTCGATCCATTCGAGCTCGTTGAGATTTTTCACCGAACTCTTGCGGTCTTTCACCGCAAGCGTTTTGACCACGGTGAAATCCTTGGGGTTGATGAATTTGAGATCGCTGCTGCCGTCACTCATGATGAGCTGCTTGCCGTCGGTGGTTAGACCCCAGCCTTCGCCTTTGTAGGTGTGGGTGCGGATCGGTTTGAAGGTGTCGGGCTCGAGCACATAGACGGTGTTTTCCTTCCAGGTGAGCACCCACATTTCCTGGCCGATGATGGTCAGGCCTTCGCCGAACACAGTCTTGGCAAGCGGGCGCTTGCGGAGGATTTTACCGGTGGCGGGCTCTAGCTCGCGGACGGTGGACTCGCCGTGCAAGCCGGTGCTTTCGAACAGTCGTCCGCCGGTCATTTGCAGGCCCTGGGTGTATGCGGTCTTGTCGTGCGGGCGGGTGGAAACAATCTGATAGCCCAGCTTGTCCGGCTGCGATTTCTGGCAGGAGGTAAGCGCGAGGCCGGCGATGCCAAGTGCGGTGACAATGCGAATCATGAGTTAGAGCGAGGTGAATCGTTGCCAGCATTGCAAGAATCCGGGAGCGAAATCGGTTGGCCGGCCCGCGATCCAGGCGGCGATTTCCGGCAGCGGAAACCACATCGCGGCATCCACCTCGGCGGAGGGGAAACGCAGGTTCCCATCGTGGCGGATGCGGTAAAGCCGGACGTGTTCCCAGGCGGTTTGCGGGCAGGGCGCGATGCGGGCGATTTCATCGGGCGCGGCCTCGGCAATGATGCCCATTTCCTCGGCAAGTTCTCTAACTGCTGCGGCCGGGTAGTCCTCGCCGGAGTCGAGGTGGCCGGAGACGCTGGAGTCCCAGAGGCCGGGGCAGGTGTCCTTGAGCCGCGAGCGCTTTTGCAAAAGCAGGTCGCCGTGCTTGTTGAAAACGAAGACATGCGCGGCGCGGTGCATCAGCCCCTGCGCGTGGACCTCGCCGCGGGTGGCGGTGCCGGTGACGGAGTCGTTGGCATCCACCACGTCGAAGATTTCCCCGGATTCCTGCGGCAGGTCTTTGAGCGGATGGGGATCGTAGGAGCGTGTTAGATCGACCCACTGGGCGAGGGTGAGCTCCTCGCCGCGGACGGTGGCGGCGACGCCGAGTTCGTTAGTGACGTCCGCCCATGGCGGGCCGTCGGGGAGTTGTTTCTTGAGCTGCTTGCGGCGTTGGGCGAAGCCGCGGCGGATCAGCTCGTCGAACAGCCGGTAGTCGAATGTCGGCAGCCCGCTGATCCGCGGGGTGAGGACTGCGACGCTGGAGTCGATCTTCGGCTGCGGATAGAACGCCTCGGGTGGCACGGTGCGCAGTGATTTCACCTCCCAGTTAGCCTGGGTCCGCAGCGAGAGGATGCCGTAGTCCTTGGTGCCGGGTGACGCCGCCAGCCGGTCGATGACTTCCTTTTGCAACATGATCACCGCCCGCTCGAACGGATGCGGACGGCTCAATAAATTTTTCATGATAGCTCCGCCGCAGGAGTAGGGGAGATTGCCGAGAAATTTGAGCGGGCGATGTTTGAAAAGCTGCCGCCCATCGAATTTCGCCCCGTCCGCGTGGTGAACCTCCACGCCCGGATCGTCGCGGAAACGATGCTTCAGCGCGTCCGCCAGCCGCGCGTCGAACTCGATGAGGATCAGCCGCCGCACCTTGCCCACCAGATGCTCGCTGAGCGAGCCGGTCCCCGGTCCCACCTCGACCACCGCGTCGTCCGCAGTGATTTCCAATTGCGAGACGATCCAGCGCGCCATGTTAGGGTCGATCAGGAAATTCTGCCCGAGCTGCTTGCTGGGCATCACGCCCGCGTGAATCAATGCCTCGCGTATTTCCCGACCCGTCATGGGGGACGTTCATGAAGCATCCGCCGCCCGCGTGCAATCCCCGCGATGGCTTATCTGCGGCGGCGGACCAGCACCAGCGCACCGAGCATTCCAATCACAAAGCTCCCGGACGGGTGTCTCCGAAAGTGGTGGAGTCTCGACTCTGGGTTTGGGCGTCTTCGCGCTTGCCATCCGTGCCGAAAGCGATCAGACGTTTGATGTTCACATGATTACCCGTTTATTTTCAGCCGCGTTGCGTGGGGTCGATGCCCAGGAGGTCGAAGTGGAGGTCAACGCCCGTGGTGCGGACAAGCCGATCGTGGTGATCGTCGGCCTGCCGGACGCGGCGGTTAGGGAGTCCTCGCAGCGGGTGATTTCCGCCATCGGCGCTTCCGCGCTGCATCTGGACGACGGGATCAAGACAGTGAACCTCGCTCCCGCCGATTTGAAGAAGGAAGGCCCGTCGTTCGACCTGCCGATCGCGCTGGCGATGATCGCCGCGAGTGGGACCAAGCCGTTCAGTGCGGAGGATTGCTGCGTGGTCGGCGAGCTGGGCCTTGATGGTGCGGTTCGATCGGTGAAAGGCGTGCTATCTATCGCGCTGGAAGCGAAAAGCCGCGGGCGGAGCCGCTTGTTTGTGCCCGAGGCAAACGCGGCGGAAGCAGCGGTGATCGAAGGGATCGAAGTCTATCCGATCCGCAATCTCAAGCAGGCATGGGACTTCCTCAATGGCGACATCATCATCCCGCCGTTTCATCTCGACCGGCGGGCGTTTTTCAATTCCCACCGCTCGTATGAGGTGGATTTCGACGAAGTCAAAGGCCAGCACCATGTCAAACGCGCGCTCGAAGTGGCGGCCGCCGGTTCGCACAACCTGCTGATGGTCGGTCCGCCCGGCACCGGCAAGTCGATGTTGGCGAAGCGCATTCCCACCATCATGCCGGACATGACCGAGGAGGATGCGATCGAAACGACCAAGATCCATTCGGTCACCGGGCTGTTGGACTCGAAGCGATCCTTTCTAACGACCCGGCCCTACCGTGCGCCGCATCACACCATCTCGGACGCGGGTCTGCTAGGCGGCGGGACCAACCCAGGACCGGGCGAGGTTTCACTGGCCCATCACGGCGTGCTGTTCCTGGACGAGCTTCCCGAGTTCCGGCGGCAAACACTGGAGGTGCTTCGGCAGCCGTTAGAAGACCGCTGTGTGACCATTTCCCGCGC
>JANOZJ010000017.1:0-23252 GCA_031429315.1 Akkermansiaceae bacterium | reverse complement strand
GTAGATTGTAGTCGGTGAACAACGTGTGGCCGATGAGATGGACGTCGGGCAACTTGCCTTGGTTGAGCGTCAGCGCGATCTTGCTGGTTTCCGTGATGGAGTGATCGGCAACGAGTCTTTTGGCAGCGGCGGCGAGGGTTTCCTTGTTGAGGTGCGGCGCGATCACGTTTGGCGTGCGGGCGAGGATGCCGATGAGCTGCACCATGAAGGCGGCGACGAGTCCAATGCCGGCGGCGATCGGAAGCAGGGGTTTGGCGGCTTTTCCCTCATCCTTGAGATCGAGCAGCATGATGATGAACAGGAATAACACCATCACCGCGCCGGTATAGACGAGGATCTGGATGACGCCGACGAAGAAGGCACTGAGGCCGATGAACAATCCTGCGAGACCGACGAAGCAGGTCACGACCGAGAGTGCGCTGGAAACCGGATTGCGGAAAGCAATCACGGCGGTGCCGCCGATGAGCATGACGGTGGAGAAGAGCCAGAAGAGGTAAGAGGGCATGGGAAGAAGTGGAAAGTGATCAGTTAGCAGTGATCAGTGGAGAGGCTTACTTAAGTTCATTCCACTTGTTGACGAGGCCGACGCGGGTGCCGCCGATTTCGTAGAGGCGCTTCTTGTCGTGGACCATGTCGGCGCGCTTGAGGCCGGTGATGAGATAGTCCTTGCGCAGATAGATGGCCTGCTCGGGGCAGACTTCCTCGCACATGCCGCAGTAGATGCAGCGGATCATGTCGATCTCGAATTCCAGCGGGCGCTTTTCAACTTTGGCCCACGGGTCGTCGGACGGGATTTCGGAAGGGATGATTTTGATGGCCTTGGGCGGGCAGATGAATTCGCAGAGCTGGCAGGAAACGCAGCGTTCGCGGCCTTGCTCGTCGGTGACGAGCGCGGGGGCACCGCGGTAGTATTCGGGAAGATGATCGTCCCAGCGTTGTTCGGGGAACTGCATGGTCACGCCGAGGCCGGACGAGGCTAAGCTCTCCGCGCCGACGGATTTGCCGCGCAGGGTTTTGACCGCGTGGGTCATGGTGAGAATGAAGCCCTTGATGAGGGCTCCGAAGTAGATTTTCTCCCCGAAATTGAGTTTCGGGCGCTGGAGTTTGATGACGGCCATTGGGGATTTGAAATTTGAGATTTAAGATTTGAAATCCTAGTTCAGGCACGGAGAATTTTCGGGCGTTCTTCAGAAACCCTGGCGACCCAGATCACCGCTACGGTGACGATGACTAGCAGGACGGCACCGATACCGATGATGGTTTTCTCCAGCTCCGGCGCGGCGACGATGAGGGCGGCAAGGAAGACGTTGATGAGGGCGGCTTCGAAAAATACAACCCAGCCGAGTTTCATGAGCTGGTCGTAACGGAACCGTGGCACGGTCCAACGGACGAGGATGAAAAAGAGGATGAAGGCGATTAGTTTGGTGAGAAAGCAGCCCATGTGGATGAGTCCGCCATAGTAGAAGTCGCGGAAGTGGAGCTTGGCGACGATGGCATCGAGGCCGAAACCGATCGACCAGCCACCGAGGAAGAGGGTGATGATAAGCGCGGAGCCGATGACCATGGCGGCGTATTCGCCCATGAAGAACATGGCGAATTTCATCGAGGAATATTCAGTGTGGTAGCCGCCGACGAGCTCGGTTTCGCACTCGGGAAGGTCGAAGGGCATGCGGTTGGTTTCTGCGAAGATCGAGATGGTGAAAATCAGGAAGGCAATGGCGGCTGGGAACCAAAAGAGCAGTTTACTCATTAAGGTGTGGTCCGCGTCGTGGCCCCAAAGCGGGAGGAGTAGCCAACCGTGATCGGCTTGTTGTTGGACGATGGTGCTGAGGTTGAGGTCGCCAAAATACATCAGCACCGGAATGATGGAGAGGCCGAGGGCGATTTCGTAGGAAATCATTTGTGCGGTGGAGCGCACGCCGCCGATGAAGGGAAATTTCGAATTGGAGGACCAGCCTGCGAGGGTGATTCCATAGACGGAGAGTGAGGCGACGGAGAAGATGAACAATGGCCCGATATCGAGATCCGCGATGACGAGCTTTTCGGGGTGGCCGAAGATACTGATGGGTGAACCGAAGGGAACGACGCAGACGGTGATGAGCGCGGGAACGACGGTCAGCGCGGGGGCCATCCAGTAAAAGGCCTTGCGGACGTGGGCGGGGGTGAAATCTTCTTTGAGGAAAAGCTTCAGGCCGTCGGCGATCGGTTGGATCAGGCCGAAAAGGTGGAAGTCTTTTTTAAATCCGAGCAATGTCAGCGGGATGCCAACGCGGTTTGGGCCTACGCGGTCTTGGATGACGGCGGAGAAGCGGCGCTCGAAATACACGGAAACGGGCACCAGCGGCAGGACCACCATGAAGGTGAGCACGATGATCTTCGTGATGATGATGGCGATTTGGAGTAAGTCCGGCATCGGGGAAGAGAGAAAAGTTAGAAGTTATTTGTTACCCGTTGATGAGTCCCGCCGCCTTGCGGGCGCGTTCGTTGGCGAGAAGCGGGATTTGGTAGCCGGTATCAGCGATTTGCGTGCCTTGATGGCCGATCTTGGAAAGGGTGAGTCCGTCGAACGCTGGGATGCTTTCGGCGAGGGACTTGAAGATGTCTTCGATTTGATTGACTTCGTTTTTCCCGCCGGAGAGGGCGAGGATCAGGTCGCGGAGGATTTCCCAGTCGTCGTGGGCCTGGCCGGGAAGTTCGACGGCGCGATTGAGGCGCTGGATGCGGCCGGTTAGGTTGACCATCGAGCCACGTTTTTCGGCGAAAGCGGCGGACGGCAGGACGAGGTGGGCGCGCTCGGCGGTGGGGTTGGCGAGGACGCTGGTTTGCAGGAGGAAATCGAGTTTTTTGAGGTCTTCGGCGGTGAAACCGGCGTCGGTGATGAGGTCTTCGCCGAGGACGATGAGGGATTTGATGGAACCGTCGCGGACGCTATCGCGGATGAAGGCGAGGCCGGAGTAGGGATTTTCAGTGCCGAGAATTAGCTTGGCGCCGGTGGTGTTAGGATTGCGGTCGGCGGCGACTAGCAGATTGTCCGCCTCGCCGGAGCGGGAGACGAGCGAGAGCAGGCTGGTGCCGATTTCTGCGGCGAGCGCGCGGGTGAGGAAGAGTTCCTCGTTGGTCATGCGGCCGGACGCGATGATCGCGGTTTGCGCGGCTGGGGTGGTTTTGATGCGGGCCGCAGCCTCCGTTAGAGCGGCTGGCCAGGTGGTGGCCACGAAGTTCGATGGCGAAACGCTGGCGCTCCAGACGAGCGGCTCGGTCAGGCGGGCGGTGCTATCTATATAGTGGAAATTCAGGCGGTGAGAGTCGGGCATCCAGGAAGAGTTGACCGCGTCGTTCTGGCGCGGGGTGATGCGGTGGATGTTATTTCCGCGAGCCCAGACGGTGATGTTGGTGCCGGTGCCGCAATTCACGTCGATGGTCGGGGTTTCTTTGAGGAACCAGACGCGCATCTGGAAGCGGAAATCGTTGGAAGTGAGCGCGCCGACGGGGCAGATGTCGGCGGTGTTGAGCGAGTAGTTGGAATCCAACAGCCGGCCCGGATGGACGGTTAGAGTGGTGTGCGTGCCGCGCTGGGTGAAGCCGAGGACGGGATCGGAGGCGACTTCATCCATGAAGCGGATGCACCGGCTGCACATGATGCAGCGCTCGTCGTCGAGCCGGATGCGCGGGCCGATCTCGACATTTTTCGGCTTTTTCACCTTCATGTCCACGAACCGCGAGACGCCGCGGCCGTGTTGGACGGATTGTTCCTGGAGGCGGCATTCGCCGGCTTGGTCGCAGATCGGGCAGTCGAGCGGGTGATTGATGAGGAGGAACTCCATGACGCCCTCGCGGCATTTTTCCACCAGTTCGCCGGTGGTGCGGATGCCCATGTTTTCGCCGATTGTGTTGGCGCAAGCGATGACCGGACGCGGCATCCAGCCGATGATTTCGTAGCCATTCTCGTCGCGCTGTGGCTCCTGGCCGGGCGCGGGGCGGGGTGGCATGCCCATTTGCACGAGACACATCCGGCAGTTTCCGGGCGAGGAAAGCTTCGGGTGGTAACAATAGTGGGGAACGGTGATCCGCGCTTGGCGGCACGCCTCGATCATCCGTGTGCCTTTGGGAAACTGGTGCCAAACGCCGTCAATCTGGACGTTGACCATCCCATTTGCGGCAGCAAGGTCTTTGGGCAGGATCATTTCCGCAGTCGCCGAAGGTGTGTCGCTCATGGCTGGATACGAGCGCCGGACGCTTGTGCAAGAGTGGCCCAGGGTTGCTCGCGCGGGAATATGTCCACCCGGCATGGACCCGGCAAGCGTGCTTTGTGAAAACTTTCACAAGCGGTTGCCCGAGGCGGGTATGGCACGCAGCGGACTTCATCCGTAGGATCAAAATGGAAGCCGGACTCCAGCCGTTGCGTGCGAGACTTCTGGCAAAATGGCTCCATGATCGAGGCATTCTCAGAAATTGTTCAAATTTTTTAAAAAATTCCTGTTGGTTTTGTAAGGATGTCCTGATTACTTCGTCAATCTATGTAAGTCAACCGCATGACAGCGCGAGTGTCCAGCATGGCATTTCATCGTTCAGACCTCTGCCTTTTTATGGACAATCAACTCTTCCGTGTTGCCCGCATCGCTCGTTTAATGGCTCCAGTCATTCTGTTGGGAACCGCCCCGATTACGTTAGCCCAGACCCCGAGCGACGGCTCACTTCGGATGGAGGTGATCACGGCCTACAATTTCGTGGTGGATTCCAATGTAGAGTCGCCCTCCACTAACGGCCCGTCCGCAGCGCATCTTGGCGTGAAGATTTACAACGACGGGCCAACCGCTCTGACGGGTGTCGCTGTCAATATCGGAAAACTGACCAACCCGCTGACCAGTGCCGGCACTCCGGGTGCCTTTGATTCGAGGGTGAATCCACAGGGCTACACCGGCACCTTTGCCCTGCAAATGCCGGGCGGAGCGGCGGATGCGGTGCGCTACATTCCGCGCATCGAGCCGGGACAATATGTGGTCCAGTATTTCTTTGTCACCTATCCGCTCAAGGACGATCTGGGCCACAGCGTGGCCGGGGCCGCGCCGGTGACCGCAGACGATCTCTGGCTCAACTATGATATCTGGGCCAGCGCCAATGACAGCGCGGCGACGCGTCGGGTGGGTCAAACCACCAAGGTCACCATGCGGAATGAAATTTCCGCGATGGCTAACAAAATCTGGCCGAACACCGATGGCAAGGTGCCCGATCATTACCTTCAAGCCATTGAGAACACCCTCGGCTGGCGGCCGGACACCTCGAACCCGCGTATTTCCGGCGCGGTCGTGATGCAGGGCATTTGGTATGACCTTGGCAATGTTGGTGCCGGTTTTGATAACAACGGCGACGGCCTGCCGGACCGCAACGCCTGGCTGCAGCCGGCCGGGAATCCGGCCATGTTCAGTCCGTTGGCCGCCCGTTTGGTCAAGTGCTACGGGATCGTCATCGTCAAGTTGAACGATGGCACCGAGCAGCTCATCCCGTTCGAAGACCGGCTGTATTTTGAGAACATCCCGGGCAACAACAATGGAGCCGTCGGCTTGGTCTATTATGAATTTATTCCGCTCGACCCGTCCAAACCCAGCCAGTTGAGTCCCTATCAGGAAGTCGCGTCCGGCTATGACAACGAGAAATTCAACGGTGATTATGGCGCGTCAGTCGGTTCGGTCAGTGGCACCACGCCGAATGTGGCTTTCGATAAATCCGGCCCGGTGAACATCGCCGGCGGCTCGAACGCGACATATATCCTTTCTGCGGCCAACAACGATACCACCCAGAAATTCGGCTGGCCGGATCTGGCGCTGCCGCTGGTTTTCCAAGACAGCATCCCGGCGAGCCTCGTTTATGTGGCTGGATCGGCCACATCATCGAACGCGCCACCTTCCGGCCAGGCCTATGCAGTTTCCTGGTCCACCGATGGCGGCGCCACCTGGGTCACCACCGAGCCGGCGGCCGCATCCGTGACGACCATCCGCTGGGCCTTGAGCGGAGCCTTGTCCCCGGGGGAAACCGCTGCCGTAACCTTCCAGGCCGCCGTTCCATCCCATTACTCCGGCGCGTTTGTTAGCAATACCGGATGCTTGAAGAAAGGCCCCGATACTGATTTCGCCTGCGACACCGCCACGACCCTGGTTTCCGGCATCAACTCCCTCGGCGATTTCGTCTGGCGCGATCTCGACCGCGACGGCGTGCAGGATGGCGGGACTGAAACCGGCATCGCAAACATTGGCGTGACTCTATATTATGACACGGATGGGGATGGTGTGCTCGACGCCACGGACCCGCTCTATGGTACGACATCGACCAATGCCAGCGGCATCTATGGTTTTTCAAATCTCCCTGACGGGAAATTCATCGTCGTAGTGGATCAGGATGACGCCCAGTTGCCGGCCGGCTACAGTCTTTCTAACTCGACTACTGCCATCAAGACCGTGAGTCTTGACCCAACCAGCATCAACGCATCCGCTGTCGATGTCCTCACCGCCGACTGGCCGTTCATCCCCGCATTGGAAGTGGTGAAAAGCGTGACGCCGACGACCTACGGGGCGGGTGATTTGGTCACTTACACAATTGATCTGGAAAATAATTCGTCCGCCGTGGCCGCTGCCACCACTTCCGTGCAGACGGCTTACGTCACGACCGTTAGCAGCGGGCGAGGCATCCAAAATCCGACCAATGCCCAGGGCGCGCCCAACAACACCTTTAGCCGCTTGGACTACGCTCAAAACTCCGACTACCTGCTCTCCAGCGGAGGTGTCACCTTCGGCAACACGACGGAAACCATCACCAAAGTGGAACTGGTATTTGATGCATATCTGAGCCAGGTGCTGACCGATGACCAGTTGGAAGTGGCGGTCAATGGGACGGTTTTCACCACTCTCACCACGGCCCAAATCAATATGCTCGTCGGTGGCAGCGCCCAGACTTTTGCGGTGGACATCACCTCGAGAAATGCGTCCTGGATCTGGACCCAGGCCCAAGCGCTTGTTGGCCAACTAAAGGCGGCCAAAGATCAGGGAAATGATGGGGCCACGCTCTGGGTGGACAGCATCGGCTTCCGCGTCACCACCATCCCTCAGCCGCCGTCTGCTGGAACCTACGGTCCCAACTCGATCGCCCCGCTTTCGCTCACCGACACCTTCGACAACACCAAACTGGCCTACGTTTCGGCATCCGAGGCTCCGACTTCGGTCAGCGGCGGCACCATCAACTGGAGCAACTTGGGGCCTCTAAATCCAGGAGTGCGTAAGACCATCACGGTGACTTTCCGTGCGCTCACTCCACCTGATACGAATGGCAATGGTGAACCCGACTCGACCACCACGGTCAACACCGCCACCGCGACCAATGCTTATTTCGTATCCGGTCGCCGCACCAATGATGATTCGGGCGCTGTCACCATCACCATCAATCCGCGCGGCTCCATCGGCGACCGGATCTGGTGGGATTTGAATGCCAATGGAACCCAGGACAACGGCGAACCAGGATTGGCCAACGTGCTGGTGAGCCTGTCCAACGGCGCGCAGATGCGGACTGATACGAACGGCAACTACCTCTTCAGCGGCCTGGTCAATGGGACTTATGATGTCATTGTGTCCACCGCGACGCTTCCTTGGGGAACCTTTACCAGAACTTTTGATCCGGACGATGCTGCTCTGAGCGCGCGCGATGACTTCAGCACAGTGGTCATCAACACCACCGATGGGGTTTCGACCAATGACTCGTATGTGAATCAGGACTTCGGCTATGACTCTGCGTCTAACGCAATCAGCGGCTCCATTTTTCAGGACAATGATGGGGACGGCATTCAAGATCCCGGCGAGAACTTCCTCGCTGGAGTCACCGTCACTCTGACAGGCACCTCGGGTGCCACCACCACCACTGACGCCAACGGCTTCTACCGTTTCGGCTCGCTCGCTGACGGCACCTACACGGTCACCGTGACCCAGCCCGGCTCCACCACGCAGACCCTCGACCCCGACGGCGCGGTGAAGAATAATGCAACCACGGTGGTGGCCACCGGCGGAAACCTTTATGCAAACCGCGACTTCGCCTATCAACCCACAGGTGCGCTCACCTTGGGCGATACCCTCTATTTCGACTGGAATGGCGACGGTGCCCAGGACCCCAGCGAGGAGGGCATTTCCAGTGTTGATGTGTTTCTCTATGAAGACGCCAATGGCAACGGCGTGATCGACGTTGCCACCGATTCGCTCATCGCCACCTCGGTCACCAATGCCAGTGGGGTCTATGGCTTCAGCAATTTGCTTGCCGGCAATTACCTCGTGATCGTCAACACCGCTGACGCCCAGTTTCCGGCGGGTGTTAGCCAGATTCAAGACTATGACGGCATTATCGACAGCAAAGCCAAGGTGAATCTAACCGTCATCCTCGCCACCGTGGATTTCGGCTACCAGCCGGTGGGCACCGGAGTGATCGGTAACTTGGTCTGGCTCGATGCCGACAACGACGGCATTAAGGACGCTTCGGAATCCGGCATCAACGGCGTGGCCGTGCAACTCTATCGCTCCGGCCAGACGCCCGGTGTTTCCACACCGTATGCCACGACGACCACCTCCGGCGGCGGACTCTATGGTTTCGAAAATCTGCCAGCGGATTCCTACACTGTCTATATTCCTGCATCGAACTTCACCAGCGGCAATGCCCTGGCAGGCGCTCCGCTTTCCAGCACCACCACCGTCACGACAGACAATGCCGTGGACAATGACGACAACGGCAGCCAAACCGCCAGCGGTTCCGCCGTTGCCAGTCCGGTCATCGTCTTGAGCGCTGCGGAAACGGACACGACCAAGGACTTCGGGTTCGTCGGCGTCGGCTCGGCGGGGGATTTCGTGTTCTATGATGCGAATGCAAATGGCCAGCAGGATTTCAGCGAAACGGGCATCGCGAATGTCACTGTGAAAATCTTCCTCGATGCCGATGCGAATGGCGTCGCGGACAGCCCGACCCCGGTTGCGACGACTGTGACGGCGGACGGCTCGGGTTCAAATCCTGCGGGTTTCTACCGCTTCGACAATCTAACTCCGGGCACCTATATCGTGCAGGTGGACACCACCTCGCCCGCACTGGCAGGTCTTCCGCAGACCACTGACCCGGATTTCGACGGAGTTCCGGCGAGTCCCTCCACCAACCCCGTCGACAATGCGGATTCCTTGGTCATCGTCACCTCGGGTTCCAGTTATGCCGGTGCCGACTTCGGCTATCAGCCGCCGGGTGCCATTGGGGATTTCGTCTGGCTGGATTTGGATCAGGATGGGGTTCAGGATTCCGGTGAACCCGGCATCGCAGGCGTGACCGTGCAGATCACGGATGGAACCATCACCTACACCGTGATCACGGACTTCGACGGATATTGGAGCAAGGTTCTCCCGGATGGAGCGTGGACGGTTAGTATTCCCGCAGCGAATTTCACCTCCGGCAGCGCGCTGGAAAACCTAGCAGCCACCTACGACGCCAACGGCATCGGCACGCTTAATACCGTGTCTTTCAACATCACCGCCGGTGTGGTGAGTCTGCCAGTGGGCAACCTCGGCATCGACTTCGGTTACAAGCTCAATGGTAACTACGGCCTGAGCGGCACCATCGCCATCCACGACACCGGCCTGCCTGGCACTGCGGATGATTTTGACGACTTCTTCGACGATGGCGTGGACCTCGATGCCGGCCCAGCCGATGAAACAGAACTGTCCGGCGTGGAGGTTTTCCTCTACACCAGCGGCGGCGACTTTCTGGGTTCGATCTTCACTGATATAAATGGAGACTATGCCTTCACCGGGCTCGCCAGCGGCTCCTATCGCGTCGTTATCGGTACCACTGCCGCTCCGCTCGACCAGTCGATCTTGACCACCACCACGGCGAACAGCCTTTCCGGCAGCACCGTCAGCAGCACAGCCACTTCGGTTAGCCAGTTGCTCGCCATCGCCACCAGCTCTGTGGTCAATGTGGATTTCACCTTCAACTCCACGGTGAATTACGACTTCGGAGATCTGCCGTCAAGTTATGGCATGACCACGCTGGCGCAGGACGGCGCGCGCCACATCATCCCCGCTGGCGGAAGCACGCTCTACCTTGGACCGGCCCCTGATGCCGATACCAACGGCTTGCCTACCGCCTCGGCCGATGGCGACGATAGCTTCGGTTCGGATGATGAGAATGGCGTGGCGCTGGTTTCTCCCGCCTCCTGGACCAATGGCACCGTCGGCACCGGCAATGGCGGCGATCTCCAGGTCAGCGTCACCGGCAACGGTTGGTTGGTTGGCTGGATCGACTGGAACCATGACGAGGATTTCCTCGACTCCGGCGAATTCATCGTCAGCCAAGCGGTTAGCAGCGGGACGCCGACTATCAGCTTCGACATCCCTGTCGGCACCATCGCCGCAGGCTCGCAAAGCTGGCTGTCGCGCTTCCGCGTGTTCACCTCCGCGCCGTCCTTCCCATTGTTCAGCTACGAAGGCGTGGCGACCGATGGCGAGGTGGAGGACTATCTGTTTGAGAAACCTTTGGGTGGATCCATTGGCGACCTGGTCTGGAACGACGCGGATGGCGATGGAGTCATCGACGCGGGTGAAAATGGCATTGGCGGCCGGGTCGTCGAACTGAGAAACAGCCTGAACGTCCTTGTCGCCACCCAAACCACCGGCACGGGCACCAACGATGTCGATGGCGACGGCATCATCAACCCGCCCGGCTACTACCGGTTCCGTGGACTCGCGGCGGACAACTATACCGTCACCGTCACTAATCCACCCACCGGATTCGATCCGAGCTATGATGAAAACGGCATCGGCACCGCGCACGTCACATCTGTAACTCTGGCGAACGATGTCCAACACCTCACCGCGGATTTCGGCTACCAACCAAGGACTGCCAATATCTCCGGTCAAGTCCGCTACGACACGGATTCGGATGGCGATCCCGGCGATGCGGATGGCGGCGCCATGGTCGTGAAGATCCAGCTTTGGACCGATCCGAACGGTGACGGCAATCCGGTTGACGGCTTGCAAGTCGGCGAAACCTACACCGATGTTTCAGGTAACTATCTTTTCACCAATGTGCCAACCGGCAGTTATGTGGTGGTGGAAATCAACCCGGCTGGCTCGACCAGCACCTACGATGTGGTAGGAGCCAACGACGACCGCATCCCCGTGGTCCTGGTCGGCACCAATGTCACGGGCCGGGACTTCCTCGATACCCAGCCGCCGGTCTATACGATCAGCGGCACCGTTTATGACGATGGCGACGTCACCAACGACAACGTCATCGGTGCGGGCGACACGCCCCTCGCCGCCATCGCCATCAAGCTGTTCCTCGATCGGGATGGCAGCGGAACAGTTACTCCCGGAGATGCCGAAATCAGCTCCACCGTGACCGATGCATCGGGCAATTACAGCTTCACCGGCCTGTCTGTCGGCAACTATGTCGTTCAGGAAACCGATCCCTCCGGCGCGACCAGCGAGTGGGATGCTGCGGGCAGTCTAACCGACAATCAAATCGGAGTAGCGGTTGTCAACGCGAATGTCACTGCCCGTGATTTCCTGGATGACGGCTACCTCGGCCGGATCGGCAATCTGCTATGGAGCGACACCGATCATGACGGCTTGGTTGATTTGGGAGAGCCTGGTTTGTCCGGCATCACGGTGCAACTCTACAGCGCGGGCCAGACGCCGGGAGTGGACACGCCGCTGGCGACCACGGTGACCAACGGCAGTGGCATCTACGGTTTCTCCAATGTGGTTCCTGGAAACTACAAGGTCTATCTGCCTGCGCCGCCGGCCGCCAACCCCGGTGCGAGCCGCGTCGTCAACACCGGCGACAATCAAATCGACAACGACAGCAACGGCAGCCAACCGGTCTTCGGCGGTCCCGTTAGTAGTCCGGTCATTGCCCTCGCGGCTGGTGAGAATGATTCCACCATCGACTTCGGATTCGCCTGTCACGGCACCTGGGAGGAATGGAAGTTCCTCAACCCACTGGCCGGACAGAACGACCCTGACGATGACCCTGACGTTGATAGTTATGACAATCTGGTGGAATTCGCCCTCAATCAACCCGCCGCCAGCGGGGCGGGGGATCCGTGGTGTATCCGTCCTTCCATGGCGGTACCAGGCACCATTGAGGGTGTCTTCACCCGTCCTGACAATGCCACGGAAAACGTCACCTATTCCCTTCAATACACCTCCACGGTTGGTAATCCAACCACTTGGATTACCATCCCCATCACTCCCGCAATGATCACGGTGGTTGATTTGGGCAATTGTATTGAATCAGTCACCATCAAAGATCTTGAATCCCTACCTGGGTTGATCTCCGGGAAAGGCTTCGTGCGAATCCGCGCCGAGCTCGATGTAGTGCCCACCACCGGCACCGACCACACGTCCTACACCGAAGTGGAAGGCTGGACGGAAACTCCGCTGGAAATCTGCTGCCGCACCTATAACAATCCCTATCTTCGGTGCGCCGAGTTCACGGGCAAGGTCGATGGTGTTAGCGGGCAGACGCTCGACCTCACCACCAGCGCCGGAACGGTGGACCTTACCACCTTGCTGGCACCCGGAGTGTCCTATTTCCTCGAAGTCACTTCCGGAGTCAACGAGGGCCACCGCTTCGACGTGGTTTCCGCCACCGCTAACAGCATCACCCTCGGCAACGACAGCAATCTGTTCGAGAATGCCGCTCCCTATAACACCCGCAGCGGTGGGCTTCCCGCTGATGCGGGAGAGCAGAAGGTTGCCCTGCACCGCCATTGGACGCTAGCCCAGCTCTTCCCGCCCGCTGGCATGGTCGCCACCGCGGACCGCACCACCGCGGACCAGATCCAGCTCTTCAGCGACGGTCAATGGGTCCTCTACTGGCTCCGCGATAACGGCGTGCTTCCCAAGTATTGGGTGAAGACCGGCGACAACAGCTACGCCGACCAAGGCGCGACGGTGCTCGCACCCGGCCAAGGCATGTTCATCAACAAGCGCGCCGGCCCAACCTCCATTCTCGCCTATGGGGAAGTTAGAAACAACGATTTCATCCGTCCGCTCGCCGTGGGATCGAACCTCGTCGGCGGTGGCTATCCGGTGGATCAATCCGCCGCCGGTGCCAGCGGCCGGGCCATGACCAATGGCACTGGCTTCTTCAGCTCACGCGATATTGCCACCGCCGACTCGACCTTCGTTTGGAACGCCGACACCACCATCGGCGCAAGCGGATACGCGACCTACTTCCTCAATAACAACGCACCCCGCACGCCCTCGGTCATCAAGTGGCTCAAGGTCGGCGACGCCAGCCTCCTGTCCAGAGACGCCGAGATCCTGCTGCTGGGTGACCGAAGTGTTTTCATCCGCTCGAAAAACGGCTTGGGCGGCTACACCATCCCGAGTCCGTGGACCCCATGATCGGACTGGCCATAGTCAAGATCACAAACCTCACACCTTCCAACCGATTTTTAACAATGAAAGAGCACCTCTCGAAGCTCGTCGCCCTCACGTTCGTGTGCGTGACGGCATCAGCCAGTTCGCAGACGTTGAATTGGGCCAGCCTAACTGGCAGCCAGATTGTCGATAGCCAGGGCGCTGCCTTGGACAACACCTATGTCTTCGAGCTGGGCGCGTTCGACGTTGGGTTCATCCCTAACCAATCCAACATGGGGATCTGGGGCAGCAAGTGGCACGTCTTCGACACCGCCGCCTATTCCAACACCGTGCAGGATGGCGCTTACTTCACGGGCACCGCCAATTTTCAGGATGTCGCTAATTACGGCTCACTCTTCCAAGGCTTGACCGCCTATATCTGGGTCCACAATGCCGCCGACACTGAGTATTTTCTCGCCAGCGCGAGTGCGAAATCGGGAATCGCGGAATGGAAATTCGGAGCTCTCGATCCTGAATGTTGTGCCAACGGCGAGGTCACCACCTGGTCGGTTAGCAATCTCGACACCGACACTCCAGTCTGGGGCAGCCAGCTCGATAAACACAGCCCCGGCGTCTATAACGGCACCGGCGGTCCTTACGATCTTCAAACCCATGTGGTTCCCGAGCCATCTGTCAGCTTACTCGCGCTGCTTGCCGGCGGCTTGTGCCTGGTCCGCCGCAGGAAGCTATCATAACGAGATCCCAGGAAACACACGTCCATCGTCATGATAGTTTGTCCGCCGCCGCAGCGCTTTCTGATAGCCGCGCTGCTGGCCGCAGGCATCGCCCATGGGGAGACCATCAATTGGTATTGCACCCCTCAGACCAACCGCACCAGCAGCGGCGCGGCCATGGACTCCGGTTTCCAATATCAGCTTGGCGTCTTCACCGGCGGCTTTGTCCCGACGGCGGCCAACGCCAGTCAGTGGGCTGCTTCATGGGCTTCCGCCCAATCGACTTCCTACAACGCGACCACCCGGGCGTTCGATGATAATTTCACGGTCACTGGCAATACCGCGCCATTCACAGTCGGGGCCAAGGCCTATGTCTGGGGACGTCGGACAGGCACGGCCAGTGACGAATGGATTCTTTTCCGTGATGTTTCCTGGACCTGGCCGGCACCGAATCCGATGAATCCCTTTCCCCTTGATTGGAACGCCGCCTCCGTCAACGAAGTCGTCCTGGGAACCATCAATGCGAACGGAATTCCCTACCTGATGAAATCTGAGGCCGTCTATTCCTACAACCAATGGCGGGACAATCAACTGGCGGGCGAGCCGTTGAATGGTGCCAACCACGATCCCGATCGCGACGGTGTTTCAAATCTGTTGGAGTTTGTTTTCGGAAGCCTGCCAACGCAGCCCGGCACGCCTCCGCTCACCGCGACCTCGTTCGTCGATGTCTCGGGGCAGGGCTATCTCCAGATTTCCATCCCCCGCCTCCGCAACCGGTTGGCCAAACTAACAGTTGAGGTCTCCGCCGACCTCAGCCACTGGGACTCTGGTGGGTCGTTCACCGCTGTCGTCGCGGACTCCGCCACCACGCTCGTCGTGAGGGACAAGACCGCTGCGGTTCCCGGAGCGGCCAGGCGCTTCATGCGGGTGAAAGCTGAGCTCCAGCCATGAGCCCGCGGTCCCGGCTCCTGCTGCTTCTCTCCCTTGCCGGACTTGCTATCAACGCGCTGTTATTGTGGTGGAAACTCGCCGATCCCACGGCCTCGATCGCCGGCTGCGGCGGAGGAAGCGGCTGCAATGAAGTGCTAGCCTCGCGATGGTCACAGCTCCTCGGACTGCCGCTCCCGGTGTTAGGCGTCATCATTTATATAGTTCTCCCGTGGGCGATCTTCCGCCGTGGAAATTTCATCGTGGCGTTCTGTTATGCGGCCATCGCCGGCTCAGCGGTCTGGCTGATCTTCGTGCAGGCGGTGCTGCTCCACCACTTCTGTCCGTGGTGCATGGCGGCCCACGTCGTCGGAATTTCGCTGGTGGTGGTCGGCATTTCGTCAGGCGGAGTTTCCCGCCGCGGCCTGCGATCCGGACTTGCGGCCGCGTTCGCATTGGCGCTGGCCCAACTCTACGGACCGGCTCCCGCGACGCATCGGATAGAAGCGGACTTGAATGCCGCCGATGGAGCCGGTGGCATTCACGCGCAGGGAAGCGGCCGCAAGATCGCCTTCGACGGCGGCAGGAAAACTTATGATAGCTCCAGCTTGCCCCGCCTCGGCTCGGTCGAGGTGAAGCAGGTGATGGTCGAGTATTTCGACTACCAATGCCCGGCCTGCCGGAAAATGAGCGGTTATCTGGCAGCGCTGATCGAAAAGCACCTGGCTGATGTCTGCGTGCTGTTGCTCCCGGTCCCGTTAGATCATAGCTGCAACTCCGCACTCGCTGCGGGCGACGCCGGTCATCCGGGCAGTTGCGAGCTTACAAAAATCGCCCTCGCCGTCTGGCGGGCGAACCCAGCGGCATTTCCGGCGGTCCACCGCGTGTTTCTAGCAGACCCGCAGCCGGACAGTGCCGCTGCCATGGCGATCGCCGCAGGCTACGTTCCCGCCGGGCAACTTGAAGCCGCTTTGCGCGATCCATGGATCGGCGAGCTCATTCAGGCCGACATCACGGACTGGGTTTCGTTCTCCCGCAAGACCAAGCAACTCCCCAAGCTGCTCATCCGCGACCAGCGCATCCTCCACGGCCTGCCCTCGGGAGAAGCCGATTTCATCCGCGTGATGGAGCAGGAACTCGGACTCTAACGAATATTTAACGACCTACCAGCCGCTTCCGAGTCGCTTCATCCACCGCCTCGCACAAGCGGTAGCCCTCGCCCTGGCTGGGGATCGTCATCAACAGCGCGTCGCGCTCGTATGGCGAGGGGAAATCCAACCCGATCAAGGCCCGCCCGATCCGTTCGCCGGACTGGCGGTAGTTGAAATAACAGAGGCTCGCGTTGCCACGGATCCGCTGGTCGAGGAAGTCGTGGAGCGCGCCGGGGCGCTCGTAGAAATCCAGCCGGAGAAACGCCGCGTTTTCCAACAGGTCGCCGCGCAGCGGGATCGCGCGGAAGGCGATGTCCACTGCTCCGGTTAGATCCTCCCAGGCGAAGCCGTGCGCATCGAGTTTCTCCGGCAAGGCATCCAACACTGCGGGGTCTTCCGCATAAATGGTGAACGCCGGCCAGGCCTCCTGCTCGTCGGTTTTGCCATATTGGAAATCCGCGATGTCCAGCCCATCGAAGCAGGTATCCAACAGCTCCAACATCGTCCCCGCCCGCTCCGGGATGCGGACCCGCAAGGTGCGGCTGGTCTTGATGCCCGCACCCACCGACTGGGCGATGAGTCCGAGTTGGAGAAAATCGATGTTAGCCCCGCAGAGCACCACCAGGATCCGCTTGCCGGTTAGGGCTTCGCGGTTTTTCAAAACCGCCGCGAGTCCCATCGCCCCGGATGGCTCCGAGATGCAGCGCAAGCCTTCCCACAGCACCCGGATCGCGTGGCTGACTTCCGCGTTGGTCACCGTCTCGACCCGGTCGAGCGTGTCCTTGCAAATTTCAAACGGCAGCGCGCCGGCCTTTCTAACCGCGGTGCCGTCGCAAAATAAATCGACGTTCTCCATCGCCACCGGTTTGCCTGCTTCAAGCGCGGCTTTCATCGACGCCTGGCCCACGCCCTCCACGCCGACGACTTCGATGTTAGGCCAGTAAGTCTTCAGCCAGGTGGAAACGCCCGCCGCCAGCCCGCCGCCACCGATCTGGAGGTAGGCGGCATCGAACGGACCGTGGCCTGATAGCACGACTTCATCGGCAAGCGTGCCCTGGCCGGCCATCACTTTCAAATCGTCGTAAGCATGGACATACACTGCGCCGCTGGCCGCTTCATCGGCCCGCGCGGCGGCCACCGCCTCGTCGTAGCTATCACCGGTTAGGTGGATTTCCACGAACTCACCGCCGTGGTGCCGCACCGCCGTTTGCTTCACCTTGGGCGTCGAGCGCGGCATGTAGATCCGCGCGCGGATGCCCAGCGTGCGGGCCGCCAGCGCGACCCCTTGCGCGTGATTTCCCGCCGATGCCGTCACCACCCCGCGCGCCGCTTCGGCGAGTGTTAGGACCGCCATCCGGTTGCAGGCACCGCGCCATTTGTAGGACTTCACGGCGGAGAGATCCTCGCGTTTCACCCAGATCTCAGGCCCCGGTCCGGGCAAGTTCAACCGCTCCAGCGGCGTCGCCTGCCCGAAGCGATACACCCGCTCGCGGGCGAACAAAATTTCCTGGCGCAATTGCCGGTCGAGCGGCAGGTCTTCGCGATTCATGGCGGAGCATTGCCCGGAACCGACCACCACTGCAAGGCACGATGAAGTGTCGGGCGTGGTGTGCGGCGGGGCCGTGATGTAGGCATTCCTGCCTGCTCTTTTTTATGCAAGATGCAGGCAGGAATGCCTATATCACATCACTTGGCGGTTTTCGAACTCCTCGCCTTCCTCCGGAAGCTTCGGGGTCTCGGCGCCTGTTAGTTCGCCCTGTAGCAACTGTCTACGATCATCGCTGAATTTGCCCGGGTTCTGATAGTCCGGGAGGAGGTAGCGGATCAGGCCGCGCTTCTCCTCCGTGGCGCGCTCGTGGTTGATGGTGACGAGGCGGGTGAGGAGCGCGTCGTCCGGCAGGGACCGACCTCCGGGCGGTCCGGCGCATGGGGTGAGAATTGGGTAGTCCTTGTCTTCGGGCGCATTGGCGCTGTCCAAGGGCGATTCATTCGCCGGACCGCTGCGGAGAGCGGTCCCTGCCAAGTCTTGCCAGCCATACGCGTCTAACAAGGCGGCATCCAGCTCGGCGTGGAGCTGTTGGAGGATCGAGACCAGACCCTTGTCATGCACGGCCTTTTCCTTGGCGGTCAGCGGGGTGCCGGCGGCAACCCGAAAGGGCGGATGGGCTGGGGTGTAGGACAAGAAAGTTAGCCAAGACACGCATGCACCTGTCATGGGCGCTCGAGAAGGGGCGGAACGCGTCCGCCCTTGCGGATGGCAAGCCGATTGGCGGCCATGAGGGCTTTTCATCGGCATTTCATCCACACGGCGAACGCGTTTCGCCGCTCCTTGACGTTTTCGTCCCGCACCCGACGGGCTGTGATGTGGGCATTCCTGGCTGCATCTTCACGGGGAGAGCAGGCATCGGAGGAAGAACACAGGCAGGAATGCCTGGATCACTGGGAGGATCGCGCCGCGGTGGCGGGTTTTGTCTTGTGCCAAACCATCCCCTTGCTTCAATTCGCCCAGTCCGCCCCATGTCCCTCCGCAAGTCACTCACCGTCATCGCGATCATCTGGGTCATCGCGATCACCAGTGCCCATGTGCGGCTGAACTTGCCGGACCTGTTAGATGAGGAAAAAATGAAAATCGGTTTCCTGCCCGTGACCTGCCATCTAACGTGTCCGGTCACCGACTTCATCAACCGGGAAATCGACGGCGACGGGTTTTACGAACCGGTCAAATTCGGCGGCTGGCCCGAACTCAAGGAAGCCTTCCTCAGCGGCGACACCCGCGCCACTTTCATCCTCGCGCCGATGGCTATCGCGTTGCGCGAGCAGGGGATCAAAATCAAAATTGTCTATCTGGGCCACCGCGACGGCACGGCGCTGATGGTGCACAAGGACTCGAAAGTCCGCTCCATCGCCGACCTCCGCGGCAAGACCGTCGCCGTGCCTAACCGTTTCTCGAACCAGCGCCTGCTGATTTTCCGGGCTCTCAACGAGGTCGGCATGAGCATCGACGACATCAAGCTGGTCGAGATGCCGCCGCCGGACATGCCCGCCGCACTCTACTCGAAATCCGTGGATGCGGTGACCAGTGGCGAGCCGTTCATGGGCCAGTGCGAGCTCGATGGCTACGGCCGGGTGCTCTATCTAACCAAGGATATCTGGCCGAATTTCATCTCCTGCGTGCTCGCCGTCCACGAGGATGAGATCCGCGATCACCCGGAACTCGTCCAGAAGCTCGTCAGCGGCATCGCCGACAGCGGGATGTGGCTGGAGCAAAACATGGACAACCGCATGGCCGCCGCCCAGTTCGTCTCGAAGAAGTATTACAACCAGAACCCGCGTCTGCTAGAGTTCGTCCTCAGCAAGCCGCCCGACCGGGTGAAGTATAACAACCTCTCGCTCCAGCGGGTGAACTTCGAGGAAATCGAAAAGCTCGGCAGACAATCCGGCATCCTCAAGGGCACCGCATCGTTCGACGACTACGTGGACACCCGCTTCAGCGACGCGGTGGAGAAAACCAAGAAGGCCTACCCCTACACGGCGAAACAGGCGCTCACCGATCTGAAGGCCAAATGAAGAACCTTCACCTGCCCATCATCGTCGCCGTGCTGTTCCTCTGCGGCTGGCATGGGATTGTTAGGATCTCGGGGAGCGACATCTTCCCCACGCCGTGGCAAGTCGTGCTGGGGCTGGTGGAGCTGATCCAGCAAGGCGTCCTGTTGAAATACATCGTCGCCTCGCTGTTCCGGGTGACCTGGGGATTCCTGTTAGCCATCGGCATCGGCGTGCCTTCGGGGCTGCTGCTCGGCTGGTACCGGCCCCTCGCCGCCGCCTTCAACCCGATGATCCAGATCTTCCGGCCGATCTCACCGATCGCCTGGATCCCGGTGGCCATCCTCTGGTTTGGCATCTCGGACCTCTCTCCCATTTTCCTGATCTTCCTCGCCAGCGTTTTCCCGATCACCGTCTCGTCGATGGCCGCCGTCCAGAACATGCAGCCGGTCTATGTCCGGGCTGCTAGAAATTTCGGTTTGAACAACATGCAGCTTTTCCAAAAAGTCATCTTCCCCGCCTGCCTGCCGCAGATTCTAACCGGCCTGCGGATCGCCCTTGGCATCGCCTGGCTGGTGGTCGTCGCTGCGGAAATGATCGCCGTGAACTCCGGCCTCGGCTATCTCATCATCGACGCCCGCAACGCCGGCAAGCGCTATGACCTCGTCGTCGCCGGGATGGTGATGATCGGCCTCATCGGCCTTGCCCTGGACGCCGCGGTCCGCCGTTTGGAGAAATTCGACGAGGTCCGCTGGGGCTACGCTAACAAAGACGAACCGTGACCGAATTCAACGACCATCAGCCCGCCATCCAGGTGCGGAACCTCTGGATGACCTTTCCCGGCAAGACCAAGGACACGCCCGTCCATGTACTCGAAAACGTCAGCCTCGAGGTCAAGCGCGGCGAGTTCGTCTGCATCGTCGGCCCGTCGGGGTGCGGGAAATCCACCTTGCTCAACATCGTCGGCGGTTTCCTCAAGCCGAGTTCCGGGGAGGTGCTCGTCGAGGGCAAACCGGTCACCGGACCCGATCCCAAGCGGATCTTCGTGTTCCAGGAGAACGGCGTTTTCCCGTGGCTCAACGTCGAGGACAACGTCGGCTTCGGTCTCTTGAAAAAGTCCGCCGCCGAGCGCCGGGAAATCGTCAGCCACTACATCGAGATGGTCGGTCTAACCGGCTTCGGCAAGTCCTACCCGCGCGAGCTCTCCGGCGGGATGCGCCAGCGCGTCGAGATCGCCCGCGCGCTCGCGTCGTCGCCGGACATCATTTACATGGACGAGCCGTTCGGCGCGCTTGATTTCATCACCCGCATGAAGATGCGTGCCGACCTTGTCAGGATCTGGCGGGAGGAAAAGAAGACCATCCTCTTCGTCACCCACGACATCGAGGAAGCCGTCCAGCTCGCCGACACCGTGCTCGTCATGAGCAAGCGCCCGGCAACTGTTAGCCTGCGCCTGCCCATCGGCCTGCCGCGTCCGCGCGATCTGGATTCCCCCGGTTACCTTGAGGCCCGCGATCATGTTTTCCGCGACATGGGCATGAGCCTGAAGGTGGGGGAGTGAGCGGGTCTTCGTATGTAGTTCAACCCTTTAGGGTGTCTTCGGGGCGAATGAATCCACCCACCCTAAAGGGTTGAACTACATACGAAGAACTTCGCGCCGTTGATTTCCTCGACTCACGCACCTCGATCTGCGACTAACACTGCCTCATGCCACTGCCTCCATCCCATCCGAACGATCCCCTCCACGGCGTCACCCTGGAAACGGTCTTGCGTGCCGTGGTGGAGCGCCACGGCTGGGAGCGGATGGCGGACCAGATCCCGATCCGTTGTTTCATGTTTGATCCGACCATCAAGTCGAGTCTAACGTTTTTACGCAAGACTCCGTGGGCGCGGACGAAACTAGAGGATTGGTATGTCTATGATGCGATCCGCGATCGCTCGACCTCATGAAATTCTTGATCCGCCATCACGCGCCGATCGGATGCCAGGTGGTCTTGAATTCCAAGTGGTCCCGGATTTCATAAAGGCCCTGGGCATTTTCGGAATACCAGTCCGTGGCGTTCTCGGAAGGAATCAACTTGAGACGCTTGACGCTGTCCGCCGCGCCGATCTGCAGGGTTTTGCGGTCCTCCGGATTCGCCACGGCGGCAATCCCGCGCAGATGCGCGTGGGTGGCGAAGGTCGGGATGAGTTCACCGCGTTGGCCGGTTAGAAGATTGACGACTCCGCCGGGGAGGTCGCTGGTGGCGAGCATTTCCCCTAGCAGGATCGCCGGATAGGGCTGGGTGTTGGAAGCCAGCGCGACCACCGTATTGCCGCAGGTGATGGCGGGAAGGACCAGCGACAGCAGTCCTAACAGCGGAGCCTCATCGGGCGCGACGATGCCGATGATGCCCATGGGCTCGGTGACGGTGAAATTGAAATGCGGCGACGAGACCGGGTTGACGCTGCCGAGCAGGGCTTGGTATTTGTCCGTCCAGCCGGCATAATGGACGGTGCGCTCGATGCTGGCCGCGACTTCGCGGTCGGCGTCTTTCGTTGCAATGCCGGTCAGGGAAATAGCCACGGACATTTCCGCGGCACGCGCCTCCAGCATTTCGGCGAGCCGATAGAGAATCTGGCCGCAGTTGTAGGCATTGCGTGCGGCCCAGCCGGGACCGGCCTTGGCCGCGGCTTCCACGGCATTGCGCAGATCCTTGCGGGTGCAGAGCGGGATGTTCGCGAAGAACGCGCCGGTGGCATCGTTCAACGGATAGATCCGGCCGCTTTCGGAGCGGATGAAACTCCCGCCGATATAGCACTTCGGGGTTTTGGTGACGGGGAGACGAGGCATTGGGAATGTTTCAGCGACAGATAAGGTGCGTTGCTTCTATCCGGGGGTGGACGGCAGGGTATGGGAAAGGTTCTTCGCGTCAAGGTCGCGGTCGGAATGTAGCGCCACGACCGCAGCGGATTTCACGGCGGGAAGGAATCTCCGGATCGTTACCTGCAAATGCCAACGACGAAAATGGCAGCAACTCCATGGTGGGGCATGGGGAGAGGGTTTTTTCTTTCCCAAATCCCCTCGAAGCTGCTTCCTTCCGCCGCATTCACCCAATGTCCGATAAAAAATCACCGCAAGATCACCCGCTCGCTAACATCCTGATCAACGTGATCATCCCGGTGTTGATCCTGAGCTACCTGAGCAAGGATCCGGACCTTCAGCAAAGGCTCGGGAAAGTTGCGAGGCCGTGGCACGTCGGTCCACTGTGGGCGATGATTCTCGCGCTGGCGCTGCCACTGGCCTACGGCGCGTGGCATTTCATCAAGACCCGCAAAGGCAACCTTTTTTCGGCGCTGGGCCTGGTGTCCGTGCTGCTCTCCGGCGGGCTGACGCTCTACCTGTGGAACAAGGACGGAACGGTGAAACCGAATGCCGGACTCTTCTTCGGCATCAAGGAGGCGCTGATCCCGCTGGTGCTGGGAGTGGCGATCCTCGCTTCCGGGCGCACGGCCAGTCCTCTCATCCGGGTGTTCCT
>JANOZJ010000016.1:0-2724 GCA_031429315.1 Akkermansiaceae bacterium | reverse complement strand
GGCCCTCATCGACGCCGGGGTTTTCGCCATCGTCTTCGAGTCGATTTTCCCGCAAACCGCGCGGCTGCTTTCCTCCGCGCTGGCCGTTCCCACCATCGGCATCGGCTGCGGCATCGGCAATTGCGACGGTGAAGTCGCGGTTGTTACTGATTTGCTAGGTTCCTATCCGTGGTTCGTCCCGCCCTTCGCCATACCCGAGGCCGATATCGCCGGGATCACCCGCGAGGCCGTCGCCCGCTATGTGGCGCGGGTGCAATCGTAGTCGTGGACTTCAGTCCGCCTCTGGACACGAAAAGACCGGACTGAAGTCCTCGACTACTTTACCCCTTGCTCCTCTACCTCCACATCCCGTTCTGCCACCGCGTCTGCCCCTACTGCTCGTTTTACAAGCACACCCCGGGCACCACGCCCATCGGCAGCTTCGTCGATGCCCTGGCCGCTGAAGTGAAATCCCGGATCTCCACCACGCCCCGCACGATCTATCTGGGAGGAGGCACCCCGAGCATGCTCTCGCCCGGCCATCTAACACGCCTCTTCACCGCGCTTCACGACGCCATCGACTTCTCAAAACTCGACGAAGTCACCCTCGAAGCCAACCCCGCCACCTTCGACGCCGCCAAGGCAAAACTATTCCGCAAACTCGGCGTCACCCGCGTTTCGTTAGGCATCCAGTCGTTCACCCCGCATGTTTTGGAAATCCTCGGCCGCGAGCACTCCGTCGCGCAAGCTACCGAATCCGTTAGCATACTCCGCGAGGCCGGCATTCCCTCGGTCAACATCGACCTGATGTTCTCCATCCCCGGCCAATCCAAGGACGACTGGCAAAAAACGTTGGAACACGCCATCTCGTTAGCTCCCGACCATATCTCCGCCTACAACCTCACCTACGAGGAAGACACCGCCTTCTTCGAATCCCTCCGTCGCGGCGAAATGCGCGAGAACGAGGACCACGACGCCGAGTTCTTCCACCTCGCCGACGACCTTCTAACCGCCGCCGGTTTCGACCACTATGAAACCTCCAACTACGCCAAGCCCGCCCACCACTCCAGCCACAACCAAGGCTACTGGCGCGGCGAAGATTACCTCGGCCTTGGCCCCTCCGCCGTTTCCACGTTAGATGGCGTCCGTTGGAAAAATATCCCCGACACCGCCCGCTATGTCGCACAAGTCCAGTCCATCGGCCACGCCCTAACTGAATCCGAAACCCTCGACGCCGAAGCCCGTCGCCTCGAACGCATCGCCCTCGGCCTGCGCACCAAGGACGGCATTTCCCTGGATCTCCTCAGCCCGGACGCCCGATCGCGAGCCCGGAATCTGGCAGACGAAGGCCTCGCCCGTATCGAAGGAAACCAACTCATCCTCATCCACCACGGCCGCGCCCTCGTCGATCCCATCGCTGCGGAGTTGGTGTAGGGAGCAACGACCTTATTGTCGTTTCTTCATCTTCCCGTGAGCCAAGAGGGGACAATAAAGTCCCCACTCCTTATTCATTCACTCCGGCCACGCGATCAGCGGCGCATGGCCTTCCCACACCGGATTCGACGGATCTAGCAAATGCTTTCCCAAATGCATCACATGGCCGTGTTTGTCGATAGGCAGTTTCTTGACGCTGTTATCGGTCCACAAAATGATCGCCCAGCCATCGAACGGCTTTGGATCAAATCGATCCGTTCCCTCGACCAACGGAGTGACAAGGATCGGTTGGGATGTTCCGGAATTGAAACTCGGACCAATCAGATAGGAAAAGCCACACTCGCCCTTTTCCAAGGCATGAGTCCCGTCCACACGGTTATCCGGCTCCCGACCTCCCCTCGAGGGAGTTGAAAATAGCATTTCGTTTTGCTCGAAACCCGCGGCAATCAGTTGGCGAAGAAAATCATTGGAAGTTTTGGTATCGAGAGGGATTGATGTTCCGCGTTCTCTAACAGCCGCAACAGTGGTCACATCCGGTGGCTTGCCGAATTCATTTTCAAATTCAAACAACGTCAGCCCCAAGCTCCGCGCGGATTGGTACGGACGTTCCCAAGGATCGTGATCTCTTGTCCGCCAGCAATAATTGTAACCTCGCAAGCAGCACACACCTACTATCACAAAAAAACCTGCGATCAAAATCCTCCGCCCAAAACGGCGGGCACGAAGCGCCGCTTCGGATGGAGGCGGAGCCGGCGCATTGGGCGGTGGTTGAGGCGGCATCGTCATTTGATTTGGTTAAAGCTCCGGCCAAACAATCATCGGCGGGTGTCCATCCCAGATCGGGTTGGTAGGATCCATGAATAGCTTTCCCTCGATCTGAATATGCCCGTTCTTGTCGATTTTGTATGACATGGCGCTGTTATCCGCTCTCAGTACGACAGCCTTGCCTTGGAAGGGCACCGGGTCGAATCTGTCGGTTCCCGGGATCATCGGCGTGGCGGCCAACGGGCGCTTCGGGTTGTCAGTGGATTTCGCCCCAAGAAAGTAAGCGAACGCGCACTCGCCACTTTTCAGCGCCTCGGCACCGATGATGTTGTCGTCGGGCCTTCTCGCACCTGGGATTCTCGCGTAAAACATTTTCTCACTTTGGGTGAAATCGGCACCGATGAGCTGGCGGAAAAAGTCATTCGAAGTCTTCGTTCCAAGAGTCAATTTTGTCTCGGTCCCTTTCTGAACCGCAGCGACAGTGTCAGCATTTGGATAGGCTCCGTATTCGTCCTTGAACTCGACCAACGCGAGGCCCATTTGCCT
>JANOZJ010000015.1:0-7111 GCA_031429315.1 Akkermansiaceae bacterium | reverse complement strand
ATGAATCAGAGAGTTTGGTATAAATCAAAATCGCGCTATTCCCATACTCGCGGCGGGCGACCAGGGAAAATTCCTCCGCGACCGGCGATGTCTTGTGGGACGAAATTTCCACAACAAGCCAGCCGCCCGCTGCCAGTCGGGGCGCGAGCAAGCCACTCTTGAGCAGCTCCGTGATGTGGTCTTTGTCGCCGTGATATTTCCAATACGGCGGATCGGCGAAAATCAGATCGTAGCTGGCGGTGTCGCGCTTGAGGAAGGGCGCAACCTCGGATTTCACCGCGTGACCGCCCTCCAGCCTGGCCTTGGTTAGATTCTCGGCGATGACCTTCACGGCTTGCCGGTGATCCTCGACAAAGGAGCAGCACTTCGCGCCACGGCTGAGCGCTTCGAGTCCGAGCGCGCCGGAGCCGGCGTAGAGATCGAGCACGCGGGCTCCGACCACCCGCTCGCCGAGGATCGAAAAAACCGCCTGCCGCACGAAGTCGGTGGTCGGCCGGGTGACGGCCGGGGGAACCTTGATGGCGATGCGTCCGGCAGTTCCGGCGATGATTCTCATGGGATGGTTTAAGGGTTGAGGTTCATGATCGGGCCGTCCATGCCCAGGCGCAGAAAAATCTGCCTAACGGTCCCGAAGGCCTCCAGATCGAAGGCCGCGCGCTGCGGCGTGGCGAGCGTGGTGAGTGACGGTGCGTCGGGGATGTTAGGGAACACCCGGCTGGCGATGGCGGCCACGGATTCCGGCGCGGCGACCAGGCGGGCGACTCCCGCGCCGCGTCCATCCGCCAGCAGAGTGACGTTTCCCAACACCGACAGGTCGTCGCCGATCAAACGCGCATCGACGCAGGAAAGCAGGCCGCCACGCAGGATGATGACAGCCCCGCCCTTGTCGAATTTCGTTTCATGCCCGGAGACCTGGAGGGTAGGGGACACGGCTTCGACGACGAGGTCGCCCTGCCAGGTTCCCGGTGCCAGCAGGAGACCGCGGAAGCGCAGGTTGGCGACGACGGATTCGGCGGCAGCCTGGCCGTTGAACGGTGTTTTAAAAGCCGCGAGGGGCTGGCGGGGAAGTTGGGCTTCGATCTGAAGCGGGATGCCGCTGAGGGCACCGATCTTGGCGGCGAAGACAAACTGATAGCCGCCGATTGCGGAATCGAGAGGTTTGAGGGAAAGCAGCGGACTCGTCCAATCCAGCGCGGTTGTTAGGCTGGAGGTCACTTGATTTCCTAACGCGGAAACCACGCCGATCTTCAGGGCCGACCGGGCGGTGTCTCCCGAGATCGGGATCGCGCCGCTGGTTTTGGAAATCTCCAGCAATGCGTGGTTAGATCCGGCGCGGACGATCGCGAACGAGGCATTGTTCAAACGCAGCCAACCTGTCGGCTGCGCCGGTGGCGCGGGCCGCGGCGGGAGTTTTGGCGCTTTGACCGATGCCACCGGAGGTGGCTGAGTGGGCGGTACCGTCGGCGGCGCGACGGCAGGCGGTGGCGCAGTTGCCACGACGGGTGGCGCGGCGGTTGTCGGGGGCGGCGGTTGCGATAGTCCGGAAAGGTGCGACATCAGCTCCACCGGCAGGACGAATCGGGGCGTATCGAACTCGATGGAGCGGATTTCGAGCCGCCCGCGTAGGCAGGCCGACCAGACGGGAGTGACGCGGACCGAGTGGATCCGGACCAGCGGTTCCCGGATCATGGCCCGCAATGGCGCGGGTTGGAGCAACTCCAGCCCGCTGATGGATGCGCCGTTCCATGGCGACCATGAGGCGCCGCCGATACGGGCTTCCAATCCGGTCCGGTGTTGGATTTTTCCAGCGAGCCAGCGACAACTCCAACCACTGGATAGAACCAGATTGGCTAGCAGGCAAACCAACACCGGCAGCCCTAAGAGCGCTGGGATCGCCCGCCGCCAGCGGCTGAAGCGCCGGTGCTTCCCGCCGGTGGGAACCGCGGAATCCATGGCTTATTTTTTGGGAGCCGCCTTCGGGACGGGTTTCGCCGCCGGCTTGGCGGAGGGCTTTCCGGCGGGCGCGGGTTCCTTGGTTTGGCCGGATTTACCGAGCGGGAAGCGGATCACCAGACTCTTGTCGAGCACCCGCTTGCCCTCGGAGGAAAGCTCCTGGGCGCGATAGACGATCAGGCCGTGTTTTTTGTCGGCGAATTGACCGAGTGCGAAGTTTTCCTTGGTTTTGCCAAGGCCGGTTTCCTCCTCGAATTTCCACTCCATGCCCGTCCACTCGCCGAGAACGCTGGTGCTGTCCGCCTTGATGTCATCGATGCGTTTGAGCTCGCCATTCGGCGAGCGGAAGATGTCGTTCTTGGCGGTGTAGCGCAACGTGGCTAGCAGGCTGGCCTCGCCCGTGGAAGTGAGCGACCAAGTATCACCCGAGGTCTGGCGGAGCAGCAGCATGACGTCCGCCATCGACTTGAACTGGCGCTGGTTCCAAAGGTCCAGATACTCGGCATACTCCGCCTGAGTGAGGCCGAGGCGGGCGTCCCACGGCAGTGGCAAGCCGGGCTTCGCGGTGCCGGAAAACTCGCGGAACCACTTAGGGTCCTTGCGCGCGGCGGTCTCGACCTTGGCCACGAATTTGTCAATTTCCGGTGGTGGCAGCACCACGCCGATCTGTGCCTTCACCGGCACGTCCTGCTCGAAAAGTCCCGCAAAGACCTTGGGAACCTCCGCGGCGGAAAGGCTGGCTACAAGCGAAAGGGCGATGAACGGGATGGTGAATTTCATGGATGCGGCGAGAGGCTGTCTGGCGGTGTCTGAAAACTCAAGCGGCGATTCTTCCTCGGCACCGCCAGTTTCCCGCGAAGCTGGCATTGCAAGCGCGGCTAAAAATTCCAATAATCCAGCCATGTTTCTCTCGATCCCATTAACCGCCGAGGCGGAGGCCTTGAAGAATCAAATCCTCGCCATCCCCAGAACGGATGAGCGGCTCGATCTTGACGCGACCTTCTCCGGATACATGCTGGCGATGCTGTCGATCTCCACCGCCGCGACCGCGCGCTGTATCAAGCGCGGTGGCGTAAAGCCGGTTGGCCACGGCCGCCTCGCCGCAGCGCTGGGCGACCATTGCCGTGGTGAGGCGCAGGTTGCGGGCCAGTGCCTCGTCATCTCCGAGTGCCGACAAAAGGCTGATGGAAGGCTGATGGAAGCTGATAGGCCGGCGTCGAGTCGTGACCGGGCCGAGCTTTGGCGGGTCTCCAACTCGCCCGGCCACGACCCGACTTCCTCGGATCTCCTGAGAAGCATGGCGAGGGCGGATCATGCCTGGAACTCCGAGACCAACTGGTTTGCCGGGCGCGGAAATGTTTCTCACCGTCACTGTCTGATAGAGCGAGCGCTTTGGAAAAATTCGTGATGGATTCATCATGTTTCCCACAGGCCGAGAGGGCGATGCCGAGGTCGTTGAGGATGTCGATCCGCAGGGACAGGTCACCGTGTGTCCCGGCAAGCGCCAGTGCTTCTTGCAAAGTGGTGACAGCGTTTGCGGGTCGTTTCGAAAGCACCTGAATGGAGCCTTCCAGTGCTAACAGCTCAAGTCGTGATCCGGGTGTCGCATCGGGGCTCGCCCATTTCCGCGCGGTTTCCAGATGGAGGGCGGCGGCGCTGACATCGCCGCTCATTTTCATGCAGGTGGCCGCGTTGAGCTGCGCGGGAACGGCCATCGCATGGTTTCCCTTCTGGTCTGCGGCTCGTGCCTGCTGGAGGTAGAGTGCGGCCGCTCCCGCATAGTCACCCCGGACGGCAAGCTCCTCCGGCCCTGCGGCGAACGCGGAGCCAGGGAACAGCAGGATAAGCAGGATCAGGAATTTCATGAATATGATGTTAGAAACGCGCCACGCTCAGGCAGAAATGGATGCCTTGATCCTAGAGGTCGTCCGAACTGTCGTCTTGGTTGACCAGTGGCACGTCCCAGAACAACTCACCGCTGAACCAGTCGCTGTAGTTGGCGATGATCCCGCAACCGGCGGCCAACAGGCCCTCGCTGTTCGCGTCGCCGTCGTTCCAGGCGATGCCCGCGTCGAGAAACGGCACCAGCCAGAATTCCCAGCCGCGGCTTTCCTTGGCGGTTAGAATCGGGATCCTGAAATTAAAACCACCGCCCATGCCATTGTCGCGGACCAGGAAGTTCTCGCGGTAGCCGCGCACCGTATAGCGTCCGCCGAGCCGGAACTGGGCGGGCGGGGGCAGGGGATCGTTCGACAGGCCGAGGCCGGCGTGGATCACCAGCAAGCTTCCACTTTCATTCAGCAGCCGGGAATACTGGGATTCCGAAAACCAGGTGACAAAGCTTCCATCCGGTTCCGTTGGTGGATCGGTGGCGTCCAGGGCATTGATGCCGACCGAAGGATGGAACGATGGGCGAATGCGGACTGGAGCGATCGTCGGGTGCAGTCCAACCCGAGGCGGATCACGGTTAGATCCAGCTCGCCATCGACCGATCCCGGAGAAACGGAGAACGGCCGGCCAAGCACCTCGGTCTGGTCGTGACTGCATTCCAATAGCAGGGAGAGCCACACCTCGTCCCGAAGCGAGCGATGAAACGGGCGGCGGAGTCCCCCGAAGATGCTGTAGGTTTTACCGTCGATGTTCAGGTTGCGGAACGGCTCTTCCAGAATGGAATGGTCTTCGGTCATCCAACCTAACATCAGTGTCGTATCATCGACTAACAGAGGTCGCTGGTACTGCGCCGACAGGTTATCGAACCCTGCGAAATCGAGGTGGTCCGGGCTTCCTGAAAACAATCCCAGCCTCGCCCTCAGCAGATCGCTGACGCCGCTGGCGTTGGTGTTCTCGAACCATAAGTAGGCCTGCTCTCCGCCGACGGAGGGGCTGCGTTGATTCTGGAAGTCGAGTCCGTAACTCCATTTCGGCGCTTCGCCATGCACGAGCCCTGGTTTCAGCTCGGCGTTGAGCCGGGTGATGTTATCGTTTTTCTGAAGGATCTGAAGGCGCTTCTGCAGGGTCGGGAAATGCAGGGGACGCTTGTTGCCGAGGAGGATCCGCGAGGAAAAGTCGCTGTCTGCCAGGCTTTTGTTTCCAGTAACAATCACCTCGGTCAAGCGTCCCTCGGTGATTTGGATGTGGAGAGTGCCATTGCGGAAATCCTGCTCCGGCAGGGTCGCGCCGGAATTGAGATAGCCTGCGGAAACGTAGTGGCGGGCGATCTCGAAAAACCGAAGTAAGTGAAAGCCTTCTACACCAGCCGAGCTCGATTTTATGAGCAAAGGTGATTTCGTTAATGATGCCGCGAAGGACGGGAGTCGTGTTTTCGATTTCAAAGTTCATGGTCTCGGATCGTTGGGGTTTGCGGGGGCGGTTGTGGCGGCTGCCCGGGGAGTTTCGCGGCCTTCAAGAGGAAGAAACGCGAGTTCGCAAAACTTGCGCGGAATTCTGACTTTTCGCACGGATGTCTCGCTGTCTCTGGTCTGTCTCTGCTCTGGACAGGGGGGGCGTGCCCGCTAGGGTGTGGCGACTTCATGCGAATTTCGGACCGCTACATTGGGAGACAGGTGCTGTCAGGCACGCTGTACGCGGTGCTGGTGTTAGGGCTGGTGCTGGTGCTTGGAAATCTTTTCAAACAGATCCAACCCCTGCTGGTGGACCAGAAGGCACCGCTCGGGCTGGTGATCCGGTTCGTGATCAACGTGCTGCCGCTGTCGCTGATGTACACCATCCCGTGGGGATTCCTGTCGGCGGTGCTGATGATCTTCGGGCGGCTGTCGGCGCACCATGAAATCACCAGCTTCCGGGTGGCGGGCCTGAGCTTGGTGCGGCTGGCGGCACCGGTGTTCGTGATCGGCGCGGGGCTTTCGCTGCTGAGTTTGTGGCTCAACGTGAACGTGGTGCCCCTCGCGCGGGCGTCGATCTGGCAGTTGGTTTACGAGCAGGCCAAGCGCGATCCGGACTCGCTGCTCAAGCCGGGCGTGGTGCAGGGGGACTTCAAGGGCGACGGGGACGAAATCCAGAAGCTGTTGATCGAGGGTAAGACCGGCGACTGGGTGGAGGGCTTCCATTTTTACAGCTTGTCGAAAGACAAGGACAAGCCCGGGGATGTGACTTACGTCCACGCGGCACGGGCGGCGCTGCTAACGGATCCGGAGCCGGGGAAAAACCAACTGCGGGTGAAGCTTGAGGATGCGTATTTCGAGACCCGCAACGAAAAGGGCGAGGTCGAGATGATGGTCTTCGCCCACGAGGCGGAACCGCTGGTGATCGACCTGAAGAACCCCAAGAAGCCCAAGGCGAACTCGATGTCCAACGCGCAGATCCGCCGGGAAATCGCCAGCAACCCCGCGATGGGCGCGGACAAGATCGGCAAGATGGAGACCGAGATCATGACCCGTTATTCGTTCTCGATGGCCTGCTTCGCGTTCGCCTTCGTCGGGGTGCCGCTGGGGCTGCAGTCCCGCCGCCGCGACACTTCCCGCGGGCTGGTTTACAGCTTGCTGATCGGCACCGGTTATTTTCTGCTCACGATGCTGGCGGAGGAGTTCAAGCCGCACTCGCTGGCGATGCTGATGCTGTGGGTGCCGAACGCGGGCTGCGTGGTGTTAGGGGTGTTTCTGTTCTGGCGGGCCCGCTTCAAGTAGTCTCAAATGGCCCGATGAAAATCTTCCGCAGCCTCCGCAAAATCTCCGGCAATGTCCGGGGGGGGCTGGCGGCGGAGCGGGTGGAGCTGGCCCCGTTCACCAGGGATCTGAAGCGTTACAACTTCCTCAAACTGCGGCACGACGCGTGGGCCGCTGCCAACGTCACGGTGCTGGCAATCGCCCAAGGCATCGCGTTCGCGGCGATCGCCGGGCTGCCGGTCGTGTACGGAATTATCAGCACGGCGGTGGCGGCGTTCGTGGCACCGTTGTTCGCCGCCTCGCGCCACACCATCCTGGGGCCGACCAATGCGACGGCGTTCATGCTGTTTAGTTTCTTCTCGGTCAATCCGGGGCTAACAGGCCGTTGGGGCGAGCTCATCCCGCTGCTGGTGATGATGGTGGGTATCTTCGCGACGGTGGGTGCCTTGTTCCGGGTGGCGGATCTGTTGCAGTTCATTTCCCGCAGCGTGCTGGTCGGCTATATTTCCGGCGCGGCGGTGTTGATCGTGGCCAAC
>JANOZJ010000014.1:0-1863 GCA_031429315.1 Akkermansiaceae bacterium | reverse complement strand
CTGCCGATGCGGCAGCCGAGGGAATCCAACAGCTCGCGGCTGCCTGCGGCATCAAGATAGCCGCAACCGAGAATCACGGTTCCACCCCGTTCCATGAAGCGCATCAAATCCCGCCGCTGCCCGCCGGTCACCGGCCGTTGCGGCGCGTTCATCACCACGTATCGCGCCATTTCCAGCATCTCCGGGTCCCAGTCGTTCATCGCTACGGGCATGTCTCCATGCCGGAGGAAGTTGATCGCCACCCCGTGCAGCCCGTTTTGCATGGCGGAGTGTTTCGACGCGTTGGGTTGGTGGGAAAAATCCAGCACCGCCAGATGCTTGCGGGCGACTTCCGGCTCGTAGTCCGGCAGGCCGCCTTTGCCGTGCGAAATGACCGAAACCAGACCCGCCGCCATCAGCGCTCCCGCTTGGATCGCCACCGCCCGCCACAGGAATGCCAAGCCCACCAACCCCGCCAACAGCAGGGTCGCGATTCCCCGCCCGGCGGCGGACGCGGAAAACGACCATGCGTTGGATTCTCCCAACCATCCGAGGCTTGCCCGGAGCAGTTCGAATGAGCGCGTCAGGTTGTTGTTGAAGAAGCTCGAAGTGTCGCCGAAGACCAGCACCCGGCCCTTGCCGTGACGCTCTCCCGCGACCAGCACCAGATCGCCGAGCCGCTCGCTTGGCTGATATTTGAAATCGCCAAGGTAGCCGCGATCCCCTTCCGGCGTGTCGAGTCCCATGTCGGAGTAGCCGAAGATTCCAGCCACCAGTGGCTCCGCCGGCACGCCCAGTCGGAGCGAAGCCCCCACCAGAATTCCGGGCCGGTTCTCGGCATCGTCCCGCAGCGTCGCGAACGGCGTTCCTTGGTAAAACCGGTAGGAATTGAACCAGCCCTGCGGGAAAAACTGCGCCGAGTCGTTGATGAACGAGATGTGGCAGGGAGCCAGCAGCTCGTTGAGATGGTTGCGGCCGTTCTTGATAAACGTGTGGTCTCCCAGAACCCACAGCTTGCCGCCCTTGGCAACGAAGTCCCAAATCCGCCGCAGCGTCTCCTCGCCCAAGTCCTCGTCGAGATTGGTGAAAACCAGGGTTTTTCCCGGATCGAGGGTTTCGGGGATGACTTTCACCACCTCCGCCTTGCAGCCAAACATCCGCGCGTATTCCGGCAACATCCCGAACATGCCGCCGGCCGACTCGCCGTAGCGCGTGTGGTCAGGCTTGGTGAAACTCACCACCCCACGCTCCACGAACACCAGATCACCCGCAGCCGGGCGACGCCACGCCGTCGGTGGCACCACTGCGATCACCGTCACCGCCGCCAACGCCGCCATCACAATTTGCCGCCTTCCAAACGAAAATTTCGCCACGACAGGGGCCGTGTCGTCAGCGGTCTCCTGAATCGCCCTGCCGTAGTGGAGAACCAAATAAACGCCGAGCTGGACCAGAAAGAGCAAGCCGGGAAACACCAGCACGCCCATCCCGGACAATCGTTTCCACAGCTCCGGGAAACCGAACAGATCGCGGAACTTGAGCGTCCACGCCAAATCGACCGCGAAATCCGCCCGCTCGATCAAGACCACCGAGGCGAGCGCGTTGAGCAACAAGCCGACCAGCACGAAACTCGCGGTGCGCAGCGGCCCCACCTTCGAGCCATCCCAACTGAAGACCGACAACACCAGAAACAGCAGGAAACCACCGAGGTTCTGATAGGTCGGCCCGAGATGGAACGGCTGGCCGGCGATCCACTGCGAGACTTGATTTCCCGCCGCCATCATGGCTTCCAGCGCGGGATGGCCGAGCGGCGAGACAACCAGGAAAAGATGCAGGAAGGCGTAGGCCAGCACCCCCGTCTGGAGCGCCCGGGGAACCGGCGCGATG
>JANOZJ010000013.1:0-7475 GCA_031429315.1 Akkermansiaceae bacterium | reverse complement strand
TGCCCGCGCTGATCGATGGCGGCTTTGTGGAGCGCGGGGACAACGTCCTGGCCTTCGGCCTGCCGGGACGCGGCAAGACGCATTTCCTGGCGGCCTTGGGCCGGGAGCTGATCCTGCGGCATTCCAAGCGGGTGTTGTTTCGCCCGGCATTCAAACTGGTGGGTCAGTTGTTGGCCGCCAAGCGTGACTTGCGCTTGGAGCAGGAACTCAAAAAGCTCGACCGCTACGATGTGCTGATCCTCGACGACATCGGGTATGTGCAGCAAAGCCGGGAAGAAATGGAGGTGCTCTTCACGCTGTTAGCCGAACGCTACGAGCGGCGGAGCCTCTTGATCAGCTCGAATCTGGTCTTCAGCCAGTGGGACCAGATTTTCAAGGACCCTATGACGACGATGGCGGCCATCGACCGGCTGGTGCATCACTCGATCATCCTGGAGTTCGACGGCGCGAGCCAACGGGTGAAAAAGGCTGGTGAGAAAACAACTAAAGACTCCGCCGGATAATCCCGGCACGAATCATGGGGCTGCCGCCCCAAACCCCGCCGAGCTGAGGCAGCTCGACCCCGTTTGTTCCCCCCTAAATCCCCTCCGGGGACTTCTCCCCTCCCGTCCCCCAGGGGAGGCGGGGGGAGCCGCCCAAAGAGCCCTGTTTGTAATTGTCGCCAGTGGGCAGTTTTAATTGTCGTCGGTGGGAAGTTCTAATTGTCGCCAACGGAATTTCTAATTGTCGCTGGACAATGAGGAGCCAATGAGGAGCCAATGAGGTGAGCGAAGCGCTTTTCATTGTCACCTCATGGGCAGGGCGATTCGGAGATCGCCCCTCCTTGAGTGCCTCGCGCCCGCAAGCGAATCCATAGAGGCATCGGACTGAAGTCCTCGACTACAGTTCAAAACGGCACCCGTGGAACCTCACCACGCCTCGTCCCCGTTTGAGATTCACCGTATGAAATGGAAACGCACCGGCCGCCAACTGCGGTCCCTATCAGGGCGTAAAGTTGAGTTCCGGCCCGCCATCCGCGCGCGCCGCCAAACACAAAACGCATAAGGCGGTTTTCCCCGGGGGCACCGGGCTTGTTCAACCAAAGGGTGCGGTCGAAGTCTCCGCTATCGCTCGGACTTCACCACACACTTCATTGTTAGGCACCAGGTCCGCTGCACGCCAGAATGTAGAATGTGTTGGCCATTGAATTGGAGAAGATGGTCTGCCTCTCGGATTTTAAGCGTGGAGTGCGTTGATGACGGCCTGTGGGTCTTTCTCAACCACCCGCAACAAGGCCTTTGCAGGGCCTTCAGGTTGACGCCTGCCCTGCTCCCAGTTCTGAAGTGTCTTAATGCTCACGCCAATCATGCCTGAAAATTCATTCTGAGTAAGGCCTAGTCTCTCTCGCAATCCTTTGACATCGACCGCAGTCAATACGGTCCGACGGTGTGGGATGTTCTGTCCACGCATGATCGATCCCATCTGCTTGACGCTCTCCACGAGCTTTTGAAAGTCCTTGTTATTCATTTGTGTAAAATTCGATTAGATTCTTCAAGAGTTTGGCTTGCGCTGACGTTATACCGTTTGCCAAAAGTAATTGCCGAAACATCCTTCGGCTCGTGTCGCCAAGTGGCTGTCCGGAGTTCGCGCTTTAGCGTGCTCTTCCTGAAGGCAAGCTGAAGCTTGAACTCCGGACAATCGCTAGATTGCCGTCGCGCAGTCTCCATTTCGGCATTCTATTTTGGCAAACGGTCTAGCACTCGATAGGACACTTCATTCCGGTCACGATCACTTCGCGGAGTTCCATGTCATCACGGTCCAGTTCACGGATGATCTGGTAAACAGGACGGCGAGAAACTCACAGGCCGTTGGCATCCAACTCCGCAGCCAGCACGGTGAGGTTCCATGAAAACACCCGGTGCAGCCGCGTCAGGACCAGCAAACACCGGCCGTCGTTTGAGAACCGCAGCGCCCGCACCCCGGGATCGAGTGGCGGGATGAGCCGCATCACGCTTCCATCCGCTCGCCGGACCACGGTCGTGTCGCCCTCGGCCAGCGTGGCCGACTGCCCGCTCGCCGGGTGGGTGGCAGTGATGGCCATTTCCAGATCCGGCGGAGATCCGACGGGATGCGCCTGCTCGGAATTGCCGCCGGGCCAGAGTTCGTGAGCGGTCTGGCCGTCCTCGTCTTGCATGGAAACGATCCAGCCGCCATCCGGCCGGACGTCGAGGACGGTGCTGCCCGGCACTTTGGGCACCCGCACCGTGGCACCGGGTTTGCCGGCGGAATCAATCGTCATCCGCTCCAACCCGCCTGGGACCTGGATCAGGATTTCAGCGTCACTCAGCCACCACGCGGAGGCCCGCACGTCGATGCGCTGGTTTTCCAACAGGTGATAGCGGGTCTGGCATTGGTCCGCCACCGACCACACGGCGATGCAGCCGGTGGCCACCGTTAGAAGGTGGGTTCCGTCCGGCGAGAGCGCCATGCCGAGCACCGCGCCGTCTTCCTTGGTGCGGGGCGACTCGGGCCACCCGTGAAACGCGGTTGGCGGCGACACCTGCCAGGCGCGGATCACGCCATCGTTGCCGGTCGCCTGGAGTTCCCTTCCATCCGCGGAAAACGCCAGGCTGTTAGCCGGGAAATGCAGGGTCGTCCAGGTCGCGCCAGTGGCCGCTTCGCAAACCGCGATGTTGCCATCGTCCGAGGCCACCGCGAGAAGCGTGCCGTCCGGGTGAAAGGCGAGGTGTTGTGGCAAGCCGGTGACCGCCGCCGTGGAGCAAACCGCGCCATTCTCCGCAGCGAGGATGACGGCCTCGCGGCGGTCGCCGACCGCCGTTGCGATCCGGGACCCATCGGCCGACCACGCGGCGGCGCAGCGCGCCTGGGTTCCGCCGAAATGCCACGAGCCGCCGGACTCCGTTAGGTCAAGAACCTCCAGCCCGTCCACCCGCGCGAGCGCGACTTTTCTAGCAGTCGGATCGATGGTTAGAAACCGCACCAGCGGCCCCGGTCCAGCCAGAACCTTCGACTGTAAGCGGGACAGATTCTCGAGGATGACTCCCTGCTCCGTCCCCGCGAGGACCAGCGAATTTCCATCGGCCGTGAAGTCGCCGATGATTTCGTTTCCCGGGGGAGGCACCCATTCCTTGAGCGGGTTGTTGGCATCCTTTCGCCACAGCCTGATGGTTCCCGAGTCATCGGTGGTAAGGTGAAACCGGCCCCGGGCCTTTTCCGCTGCGGTCTTCACCCTCGCCACCGGCGACAAGTCCGGACGAGCGAGCAACGCGGCGGCTTCGTCGCGGATTTCCGGCGAGCGGGCCAGCCCCGAGGCCTGGCGCAACAGGGCCAGCGCGCGATCGCGGTGGCCGGGCGCGCCTAACAATCGCTTCTCGCGGGCTTGGTCGATCAACGAACGGTGCAATTGCCGGCGGAAGTCTAGCAGCGCCGCTCCGCGCTCGCGGTTACTGATCGCCAGCAGCAAGGTGCCGACGAACATCACCACTAACAGCGCCGCGACCAGACCGGCGGACAGCGGATAACGCCGTGCCCAGCGGCTGGCCGTTTCCATCGCGCTGGCCGGGCGCGCCTTGATCAGGCGCCCGTCCATCCACCGTTCCACATCGTCGGCGAAATCCCCGGCGGTGGCATATCGGTCCTTGGGATTGCGCTCCAGGGCCTTCATGCAAATGATCGAAAGATCCTTCGGCAGCGCCGGATCCACATCCTTCGGCGGCTTCACCGGATCGTCGGAGATCGACCGGAGCAGGGCCGCGACGTTTTCCTTTTCCGGGTGAGGGCGCTTTCCCGTTAGACACTCATAAAACACCGCGCCCATGCTGTAGAGATCGCCGGCGACCGTGGCATCGCCGACCGATCCCGCGGCCACTTCCGGCGGCATGTAGTGCGGCGTGCCGAAGAACGATTCCGTGCGCGTCAGCGGCCCGTGATCGGGAACGGTTAGTTTCGCCAGGCCGAAATCGCTGACGCACGCGCGCCCGTCTTCGAGAAACAGGAAATTCCCCGGCTTCAAATCCCGGTGAAGCACGCCGTGTTGGTGCGCGTGATGCAAGGCGCGCGTGAGTTGGATCATCAGCGCCGCGGCCTCCTTCGGCGCGAGATGTCCCATCCGGAGCCTATCCGATAGCGAGCCGCCGGTCGCCAGTTTCATCGAGAAAAACGGCACGCCGTCCGCCTCCCCGACCTCGTATACCGGGAGAATGCCGGGGTGATCCAGCGCCGCCATCGCCCGCGCCTCCAACTGGAAGCGCGCTAACATCTCCGGCTCCTCCGCCAGGTGCGGCAGCAACGCTTTCAGCGCGACTTCCCGCTGCGGCCGCAGTTGCCGCGCGTGATAGACCACGCCCATCCCGCCGCGCGAGATCTCGTCGAGGACCGTGTAGCCCGGCACTGTTAGGGTCGCCGGTCGCGCCGCATCCCACAGCGCCGCCATGAAGAAGTCCGCGATCGGCGGCGCGTGGTGGGAAGGATCGGCCATGGTGACGGAGTGCGGGTCGCGATCGCCATTCCATCTGCCGGGAATCGTCGCGGAAAGCAATTTCGCTCTTCCTCCCGCGGCAATTTCCGCTAATGAACGGCTATCCCCATGCGCTCCTTCATGCCAGCCCTCCTCGCCGCACTCGCGATACCAGCCGCCGCAGTCACGGCCGGCACCGTCACCGGGACCATTCCGCTGCCGCCGCGCCCAGCCGGGCGGATCGCCGTGGAAAAATACACCGGCACCATTTCCGGCAAGGTCGGAGTCCCGCCGCCGCCGTGCGCCGGGGTGTGGATCGAGGGACCCGGCGTCACCGCCCGCGCGCCGGCCGCCAAGGTCGCCCTCGCGCAGCACGGCTATCAGTTCGCCCGCAGCCTGCTCGTCGTGTCGCGCGGCACGACCGTCGAGTTTCCTAACAACGACAACGACTATCACAACGTCTTCTCGCTTTCCCGCGCCAAGAAGTTCGATGCCGGGCGCTACAAGAAAAGCGAAACGCCCGCGCCGGTGGTGACCTTCGACAAGGCCGGCTTCGTGCGCGTGAAGTGCGAGATCCACGATCACATGAACGCCGTGGTGCTGGTGGTCGACAGCCCTTGGTTCACGGTCACCGACGCCGCCGGGAAATTCACTCTAACCGGAGTCCCGCCGGGCAGCTACACCCTGCGGGCGCAGCTCGACGAGAAATCCCAATGGTCCGCGCCGGTCACCGTCACCTCCGGTGCGGCCGCCACCGTGAATTTTTCCAAACCCAACCTAACACCTTGAAAGCGCTCGCCATTTTCTCGCTCTCCGCCGTCTCCGTATGCGCCCAGGACGGCTTCCACCTGGCCCCTGCGGACAGCCCGTTCCTCCTCGATCTGCGACCGTCCGTGGAAGCCGTCGTGTGGTCCGGCGACACCCCGACTCCCGCGGATCTCGATCGCACGGACACCAGCTTCTTCGCACCGCGTCTCACTCTTGATATGGATGCCTCCGTCGGCGACCATTGGTTTCTGTTAGCGACCGCCCGCTTCGACCGGGGATTCGATCCCGGAGCCCAACCGGATGGCGACGTCAGGCTGGATGAAATCATCCTGCGCTGGCGCGTGTGCGACGACCAGCGGCTGAATTTCCAAATCGGAAAATTTCCCACCGTTTTCGGGGCCTGGGCTAACACCCACGGATTTTTCGACGATCCATTCCTTCTCGCGCCGCTGCCGTACAGCCAGATCATCGGCTTCACGGGTGATGACGACGGGGGACCCGGGCCGGGCGGTCCGGGCGGTCCGGGCCCAGGGCCGGGGCCGGGGCCGGGAGGTGCCACGGGTTTGCCGGGGGCCGAAAACAACCAATGGGCGGCATTGATCTGGGGACCAGTTTATACTCCGGGTGCCTCCGTTTTCGGTGCCACCGAGTATTTGGATTACGCGCTGGAAGTCAAAAGCACCGGACTCGCGGCATCTCCCGACTCGTGGTCGGAGATGGATTTCAGCCATCCGTCCGTTAGCGGCCGCTTCGGTTATCGTCCGGATGCCGCGTGGGCCTTCGGGGTGTCCGCCAGCCAGGGCCCGTGGCTGGACGAGAACGTCCCGGGCGGGGATCGCGACGATCTCCTCCAAAGCACCCTCGGCGTCGATGCACGCTGGGCCCACCACGATCTGATCGTTTCCGGCGAAGTCATGCTAACCGAATTCGAGACGCCCGCCGCCGGCGACCTGCGTGCCACCTCGTGGTTTCTCCAAGCCCGCTGGAAAGTTTCCCCGGGCTTCTGGCTGGCGACCCGCTTCGGCCAGATCCTGACCAACGATGCCGCCGGCGACCTTGTCTGGCAGCCCGACCTGTGGCGGGCGGAAATCGGCACCGGCTGGCGGATCAACCCGAACCTGCTTCTCAAAGCGGGATACAGCTACACCCACGCCGACGGTGGCGGCGATTCCGGCAATCATTTGTTAGGAACCGGTATCGGCTGGCAGTTTTGAGAGCGCAGGGATCGAGGAAGCGCCACAGAGCTCGAAATCCCACCCCCGCCCCTTGCAAGCCCCCATCGGGGTCGAGCCGGTGCTCAAGTGCTGGATGGAAATCAACTGAACTCCTCCCCATGTCTGAATCACTCAACCCCGTTTCCCCCGAAACCATCGCGACGATGGTTCACTGGATCCGTCACGAAAAAGTCATGCTCGATTCCGATTTGGCGGGACTTTACGGGGTCGAGGTCCGTGTCCTCAATCAAGCCGTCAAACGGAACATCGGGCGGTTTCCTGCCGATTTCATGTTTCGCCTCACGGATGAGGAGGTGGCTGATTTAAGGTGCCAATCTGGCATCTTAAAAACAGCGCCGGCGGAGGATAACTCATCACAATCCGTGACGAGTTCGCGTTCAAGATCACAAATTGTGATCTTGAAGCGCGGGCAAAATATCAAATTTCTCCCCTACGCCTTCACCGAGCAGGGCGTCGCCATGCTTTCCAGCGTTCTCCGTTCCGAACGCGCCGTGGAGGTGAACATCGCCATCATGCGCACCTTCGTGCAGCTCCGCCGCCTGATGGATTCCAACCGCGACCTTGCCCAAAAAATCGGGGACATGGAGGAAAAATACGACGGCCAGTTCCGGATCGTTTTCGACGCCATCCGCCAGCTCATGACTCCGCCCGCCAGTCCCTCCCGCGAACTCGGATTCCACACCATCCCGCCGCCGAAGCCAGCGAAGAAGACCACCCGCGGTCCCCGCAAATCCTGACTCCTTCATTTCAGCCTTTCAGCTTTTGCCCATAACTTTCGCCGCTTGAGTTGTTAGCGGCGGGCTGTTACAGGCATTGTCATGCAGTTTGATGTTGAGGATGTCCTTGCGGGTGCGTTTGGCAGGATCATCCTGCTTTTCCTGTTCATGCTCAGCGCGACTTGGGTCGGCAGCGTCATCGGCGGGCTGGCGTGGTTTTTTGGCACTTGGGATCTCTCGCCGGGCGAGCTGCTAGCCGTTCCCGCCGTGCTGTGGGAAAGTCCGGCGCTGCTCATCAAT
>JANOZJ010000012.1:0-15987 GCA_031429315.1 Akkermansiaceae bacterium | reverse complement strand
TGTGGCGTGAAGCCCCAGCGCTGGAGGTATGACCCGACGGTGCGGATTGGCATCCCTGGCCGTTTCAGGTTCGCTGGCGATGCTCATCCGGAGAAGGAACAGGACTGGCTCTGCAGGTTGATGAATTGCGAAAAAATTTCCACGGATTCGGCGGCGGTCGAAAACCAGATTTGTTAGCGGGGCGGGAATGTTGAAATGCGCTACTTGCCCCGATTTTCTGCCCGGAGTGATGACGGTCGCTCAAATCGGATGGAACTTCATCACAGCTCACTTCACGCGCAGTCCACTCGGCGGGGAGGGAGGATCGAGAATAACGGCCGGTCCGCTGAGCACGAGAACCCAGTCATTGGTCCCACTGCCGTTGTTTCCGGGGGTAGCGAAGGTCTGGCTCCCGCTATTGGCCAACGGCGAGCCGGCAATATCGGAATAGGTGCCGTTGGTGGGGTTATACCATTGCGCCGTGACAACTCCTGATAATTTCGACAAATCCACGGTCAACGAACGCACGCCCGTGCCTGTGGAAGGCACATACGCCATGACCAGGCTGCCGTCACTTGTCCGGGCGGCCGTCACATAGTTGCTCTGCCCGAATGTTCCATACCCTCCGGTCACCGCCGTGTGGAACTGATCCGGTTCCAAAAGCTGCCATGGACGATTGGCGAAAAGCTGCCTAACAAACCCCATGTCGAGAGTGCTTGGGGACGACAAGTTGTCACGCCAGTTATAGGTAGCTCCCGAACCAGTCGGCCCTCCAAACACGTAAACAAAATTGCTGCCGGAATGCTCGCCGGTTGACCCGGACAGGTTGGTTTCATAAGCTTGGCGACGCACCGTTGCGCGAGGCGTTACGATTCCACTCCAGTTGAGACCCTCGTACCAACTCTCCCACAGATAGATCGGTTTGAAGTCCGCAAGATTGTATTGTGGGAGGCTCCTTTGATGCACATATCCCGATTTGCCTTCATAGGCGTAAATCCCGTTCAAATCCATGTAGGGACGGAATGCCGGCACGTCCATGGAATTCATGTCGTTGTTCCAATGGGCCGTCCAAAGATGCGTTGGAGCAAAATCCTTGATTCCCCTGAGTATTTCGAGCGCACTCGTCGTTGCCGTCGCGCTGAGTGTCCGGTCTCCCCCCGCGACCCAAACGATGTTGTTGAAGTTCTTGTAGCGATTCCCCAGATAGCGGCCGTAGTTGCGGCATTTGGTCGGACCGTTGTTGACGATCTCAGCGGTCCAACCATCCGTATTGATAGTATCACTGGTGCCGGCATAGCCGGCGTAGGCGGGGTTGAGAAACAACACGATTCCCTTTTCCGCTGCCTTTGAAAGTACCCAGTCCACATGGGCGAAATACGCCTCGTTGGGAGTCGCAAAGTCGCCTGGCGTGGTGAAGGGCCCCTCTCCGTAAACGTTCTTGGGTGGATTTGATGAGTAAAAGCTCTCAAGAAGATTGGCGATGACGGTGTTGTAGCCCTTTTGCCTTCGGTCCTCGAGATAGAAATCCGTGTCCGCATTTGTCAACTGAACGATCAAGGACCACCCGGCGTCGCCATGGATGAGGAACGGAGCGCCGCCCGCATCGACTAGGTAGCGGCCGTTTGCGCTGAGTCTGAGAGGAAATGATGCGGTGGCCTGCGCCGTACTCAAGGTGGGGAGCACGAGCGTGAAAAACAAAGCGACCGTGATCATGGCGGCCAGAAAAAAAGGCGGGCGGGGGAAAGAGAGACTCGGCACGGAGCTGACACGCGGAAAGGAAGGATCCGCCGGAACAGCCGTTTGGCCATGGCTGCTGGAAGTTTTGTGGAAAAAGTTCATCGGGCGCGATTGTAGCTTCGTTTCCCGCTATTTCTAGGGATTTGTCGGAAGCGGTTTTTTGCAGGGACGGAGGAAGAGTTCGATGTCGGGACGAAGTCATCAGCTTCATGGGATCGGGCCAGATTGGCGGTGAAATCCGCGTGCATCATGCGGCTGCATACTCTACCCCTCCGGCGTGGAAGACGAAGCCCCGATCATTGATTTGCACAGCGACATTTATTTCATGGGCCAGGCGCTGCGTGAAGCCCGCAAGGCCATGGCCGCCGAGGAAGTCCCTGTCGGCGCAGTGGTCGTGAAGGAGGGCCGGATCATTTCCCGCGCGTGGAATCAGGTGGAACTCCTCAAGGACGCCACCGCCCACGCCGAAATGCTCGCTCTAACCGCCGCACAACAGGCGCTCGGCGATTGGCGGCTGGAAAAATGCACGCTCTACGTCACCAAGGAACCCTGTCCGATGTGCGCCGGGGCGATCGTCCACTGCCGGCCCGAGCGCGTCGTTTTCGGTTGCCCGGACCCGAAAGCCGGTGCCGCAGGCAGTTGGATCAACCTGCTGGAGGCGAATCCGCCGCTCAACCACCGTTGCGACGTGACCCCCGGCGTGCTTGGCGAAGAATGCCTTTACCTCATCCAGAGTTTTTTCCGGGAGGCGCGGGGAAGGAAAAAAGTCGAGAGACTGGAAGAACTTGAGAAACTTTAGACCCACCCCCGCGCTTGCACCGCCCGCCGCATCCCTTTAGGAAATTCCCGTGGCCGCGAAACCGAAGACATCTCCCCAGAAAACCGGCAATTTTTTCGCCGTCGTCGGCAGCGATGAAGGACTCGTCCGCGAAAAGGCGCTGTTGCTTTACAATGAACTCACCGGCGGCGTGGACGACGGCTTCACCCACGAAACCATCGACGGCATCGCCGACAACTCCGAGTCCGCCCACGAAATCTGCTCCACCACCATTCAGGCGCTGCTAACCATCCCGATGTTCGGCGGCGACAAGGTGGTCTGGCTGCGCAACGCGAATTTCCTCGCCGACAACGTCACCGGCCGGTCGCAACGCACCGAGGCCGGCGTCGAAAGCCTCCGCGCCACCCTCGAACGCGGCATCCCCGACGGCGTAAAATTCCTCCTAACCGCCCAAGGCGTGGACAAGCGCCGGTCGTTCTGGAAATACATCGAAAAAGCCGCCGACGTGCAGGTCCACGACCGCATCGACACCAGCCGCGACGATTGGCAGGACCAGGTCGCGCGGCTCGTCACCGGCCGCGCCAAGGAACTCGGCCTGCGTTTCCACCCCGATGCCCTCGCGCTCTTCGTCATGCTCGCCGGCGAGCAGTCCCAACAGATCGGCAACGAGCTGGAAAAACTCGACCTCTACCTCGGCGAGGAGCGCCGCGAAGTCACCGAGGACGACGTCCGCGTGCTCGTCCCGCTCAGCCGCGCCGCCGTCGTTTTTGAAATCGGCAAGGCCATCCAGTTAGGCAACGCCGCCCGCGCGATCCAGCTCATCGACCAACAGCTCGAAGCTGACGAATCCGCCATCGGCATCATGCGCGCGTCGATCATCGGTGTGGTTAGAAATTTGTTTATGGCCAAGCTGATCATCGAAAAGTTCAAGGTCCCGACCGGCAATTACAGCGCCTTCTCCGGCGGCCTCAACCGCCTTGCCGAAGCCGACCGCGCCTGGTTGCCGCAGAAGAAAGACGGCTCCGGCGTGAATGTCTTCCCGATCTTCCTCGCCGCCGACAACGCGAAAAACTTCGAGCTCGTCGGTCTCCAGCAAGTCATGGAAGCCACCCTCAAGGCCGACCAGGCACTCGTCACCACCGGCCTCGACCACCGCCTGATCCTGCACCGGCTGATTGTGGAAATCGCGTCTGCTAGGAAGGCTCCGGCGAGGAGGCGGTGAAATATCCGGTTCAACCAATTTCATTCGAGACGATCTTGCGGATCTTCCTGCGGTTTCCGAAAGCCATCGCTTCGAACGGGATCAGGCCGGCAACCGCATCCGTTGGAGCAAAAGTTAGTCGGCTTACCTGACCAGCGAATTTCAACCTGCCTGCCCGCCATCCGGTGGCATGATCACGGGGATGATTTCCCGACGGTTCCGGCGATAGACGCGGAAATCTCCATCGACCGTGATCACCGGATGCTGTGGGTTCAACTCGCTCATTCGGATCAGGCAGAGGTCCGCGAGGTCGGGCTGACGGTCGGCATAACGCTGCGCGAGTTCGGAGAGTTCGCCTCGGTGATTTTCGATTTCGAAAGCCAGTCGCACCAATCCTGTTTCAAGAAAACGGAGCACGAGACCGCTGTTCCGAAGATGAAAGGCGGCTTCGGCCAGCACGGCCTCGCAAGTCAAAAGCGGTTCGGTGATGTGTTCGGCAAGAGCAAAGGCCCATGGAAAATGGGTGTCCCTGCGGTTGGCAAACGCGACCAGGAAACCGGTATCTGCAATTCCTCTCATTCCCCAAAACCTTTTCTGCGGCTGAGATCGGGCGCGCCTTCGACAGACCCGGCCAGATCCAGAAACGGTTGCCGCCTCTTATTCGTCCGCAATTGCTCCAGTTGCTCGCGCACGATCCGACCCTTGGGAAGACCAGTCGCTTGTGATTCCGTCTCTAGCCACTGGATCAAATCCTCCGGCAAGCGGACCGTGATTGTATTACTCATGTGCAAACATGTAAGACATATTCGTAACATGGCAAGCGAATAAGTCTTTTCAATCCAATCAGGACAATGGGCATTCATGAACATAATGTTTGTCATACATAATGCAGGTGGCGCAGGTTTTCGCCGATGTCCGGGATCAATTGGAGACCCGGATCGAGCATGCGGATGATGCACGACTTGTTTCTCCACCGGGCGGCCCCGCTGTACTGCAGGGCGGGCAAGTTGTTGCAGGTTGGGGAGTCGAAGTGGAAAAGGCTGACGCCCCAGGAAAACGAGCGTGTTCTAGGCGATTTGAAAGAACGCTGGAGCCGATGCCAATTGAGCGCCCGCCATCCGGATGTCCGTTTCAAAGTCTTCGATGCAGCGGCGCTGGACCCCATTTGAATGACGGTTGCACCGCCGAAAGCTGTTTCCAACCCTGTGAGAACCCGATACGTCTTCCCAGCAACCTCACCGGCGGCCTTTACGCCCTCGTCCTGCACCGCCTGGTCGTGGAAATCGCGTCCGCTAGAAATGCTCCCACCCGCCGATGAAATTCCTCATCTCCGCCATCCTCATCGGCCTCGTTGCCGGGCTGCTAGGTGCGCTCTGCGGCGTCGGCGGCGGGCTTGTCATGGTGCCTGCGTTTGTCCTCGCCCTCGGCATCGAGCACAAGCAAGCCGTCGCCACCTCGATGGCCGTCATCATCGTCACCGCGCTCGCCGCCACCGCTAACAACTCTCGCGTCGTCGGTCTCATTGACTGGCGGATCGTGTTTGCAGTCGGTCTCGCCTCCGCCGTCGCCGCGTGGTTCGGCAGCGACTTGATGCGCTCGCTCAGCAACCAGACGCTCACCCGCATCTTCGGCTGCGTGCTGGTCGTCTTTGGTGTTAGAATGTTGTGGAAAGGGTGACTTGGGCTATCCCGCTTCCAACTCGGCGACGCTGAGCCGGTCGCGTTTCTTCAGGAAAAACAAAGCGCCCAGCGCCGCCCACAGCACGTTGCAGGCGAAGCCGGCGAGCGAGGCGGCGACGGCGGTTTCCGGCGGCACGCCGGCGAGGTCATGCATCAGCACTTCGAACAATTTTTCACGGACGCCCACGCCCGCGACCGAGATCGGCAGGCCGCTGATGGCGTCGATCACCGGCATGGCGGAGATCACCGCGCCATAGCCCGCAGTTCCGCCGACGGCGCGCATCCCGCAGTAATACGACGAGAAATAGGCGAACAACATCAGGAACGAAACCATCAACCCGGCGACCGCATACTTCCAGTTCTTTCGATAGACATCATATAACTCCGGGATCTTCCTCATGAACGGCCAGCGTGCGAAGCGGTCGTTGCCATGGATCCGGCGGTGCACGGGCGGCGAGGCGCAGACGAAGATCAGCAGCACCATCGCCAGGCCACCACCCAGATAGAACCACGCGAAGTGGATCACCCCGCGGCCAAGAATGCTTTGGTTCGCGATGGCGTCGAACCTCGCGACCGAGATGATGAAAAACAGGAGCGCCAGCGAAACCAGGCCTGCTAGATGGTCCGCCATCACCGCCATCGCTATGACGAGTTTTTTCCCGGGGTGATCGCGCATCAGCAGGATGATCCGCGCGGCGTCGCCCCCGAGGCCGCTGACCGATGCGAGGCTGAAGAGGCTGTCGATCATCGTCAGCTCGACCGCCCGGCCGATGCTAACAGGCAGTGACTGGCCGCGCAGAAACAGCCACCAGCGCAGCCCTTGGAACAAGATGGCGACTCCGGCCAACGCGGCTCCCCCGCCGAGCCAGCGGTAGTCGATGGCACCCGGCCGGGTGAAGATCGAGCGGTCGAACTCCACTTGGGAAAACGCCCACCACAGGCATAACCCGGTGAGCACCAGCTTGAGCAAAAAGATCAGGAACGCTTTCATGCCGGCCGGGGAAACCCAAACCTCCTAAGTGGATTTCTCGATCTCGCGGGCGATGGTTTCCACGTTCTCCAAGATCCCTTTCGCCGCGTCGGAGTTGCCGATTTTGAGGCCGAAATGTTTCTCCAGGCCGACGACCAATTGCAAGGCGTCCACCGAGTCGAGGCCGAGGCCGCCGCTGCCGAAGATCGGGATGGTGTTGCTGATTTCCGCCGGGGATTGTTCGAGCATCAGCTCGTCCACCATCATCTCCTTGATCTTGAGTCTCAGTTCCTCGCCTTGCATGATTGTATAGTTAGAAAATTCCGCCGTCGATTTTCAAGGCGGCACCGGTGATATAGGAAGCCTCGTTGCTGGCCAGAAAATAAACGGCGGCGGCGACTTCCTCCGGCTTGCCGAAGCGACGCAGCGGGATGCCACGTTGGGCGGATTTGCGCGCCTCCTTATCCATGCCGGCGAGCGCCTCGGTCTCGATGAAGCCGGGCAGCAGCGAGTTCACGGTGATGCCCGCGCGGGCGACTTCCTTGGCCAGCGTCTGGCCGAGCGCGACCACGCCGGCCTTGGCGGCGGCGTAGTTGGTCTGGCCTAACGGCGGCAGCACCGCGCTGAGCGAGGCGATGTTGACGATGCGCCCGAAGCGCTGGCGCATCATCGGCGTGACCGCCGCGCGGCAGCCGTGGAACACCGAGTCCAGGTTCGCAGCGATCACCGAGTGCCAGGTCTCGGCAGGCATCGCGGCTAACAGGCAGTCGCGGTGCAGGCCCGCGTTGTTGACCAGCACATCAAGGCGGCCGTCGGTTTCGAGGATTTCCCCGATCGCCGATTTCCAAGCCGCAGGGTCGGTCACTTCAAGATCGATCGTGCGGCAGCGTCCGGGGTGATCTGCGGCGAGGATTTCCGCCTGCCCGCGGTTCGCGCGGACTCCGAGCCAGACGCGGGCCTCGGGATCATGGCCGAGGAAATAGCGTGCGATCCCCAGGCCGAGGCCACCATTTCCACCTGTGATCAAAATCGAACGCACGCCGGGAGCATCACCGCCGCGCCAACGGGGGTCAATTTCAATACCGACTCCGCGCATTTCAGAAGTCCGGCTGATTACCCGGCTTCCACTTGATGTTGCAGCCGCTGCTCGGGTAGGGGCGGGCCAGCGGCTGCTCGCCACCGAGCATCCGCCGCACCGCTTCACGCAAGTCGCCGCCGTGGGGTTCGAGCCCGCTGCGCGGGCGCGAGTCGTCGAACTGGCCGGTGTAAAACAATTTCCCGGCGCTGGTAAAAAGGAAGAAGTCCGGCGTGCAAGCCGCGCCATGGGCCTTGGCGACCTGCTGCGATCCGTCTAGCAGATAAGGGAATTCCCACCGCCATTTGGCCGCGCATTCCTTCATCGGCTGCGGGCCATCCTGCGGGTATTTTTCGAGATCGTTGGAATTGATCGCCACCGTGTTGACTCCTTGGGCGGCAATTTCACGGGCGAATTCGCCCACCGCGTCCGCCAGATGGATCACGAACGGGCAGTGGTTGCAGGCGAAGATTACCAGCAGTCCGCCCGCGCCGGCGGCCTCCGCACGCGCCACGAGATGGCCATCCGCGTCAGGCAGGGAAAAGTCAGGCGCGCTGGCCCCCACGGGCATTTGGAAGGAAGATTGGACTTCGGACATGGCGGCACCCTATCACAAATCCTTGTCGGGCAAAATGGTTTTCCGCCTTTGACCCGCGGCGGTTCCGCTGCAAGCTTCCGCCGCCATGTCAGCCGGACTATCACCCGCGGAACTCCTCCGCTATTCGCGTCACCTGCTCATCCCGGCGGTGGGCGAGGCCGGGCAATTGCGGCTCAAAAACGCCGCAGTGCTGCTGGTCGGGACCGGGGCGTTAGGCTCGCCCGCCGCGCTCTATCTGGCCGCCGCCGGGGTCGGTCGGCTGGGTCTGGTCGATGCCGACCGCGTGGATGCTTCCAATCTCCAACGGCAAATCCTCCACGGCGAGTCGTGGATCGGGAAACCGAAACTCGAAAGCGCCGCCGCCCGCCTGCGCGAGGTCAACCCGCACGTCCAGATCGACCTCCATCCCGTGAGATTCACTCCGGAAAACGCGCTGGAGATCGCCAGCGCTTACCACATCCTGGTCGATGGCTCGGACAATTTTCCCACCCGATTTCTAACCAACGACACCGCGTTCCTGCTGAAGAAGCCGCTGGTCTATGGCGCGATTCACCGTTTCGAAGGCCAAGCCGGAGTCTTCGCGCCGCACCTCGGCGGGCCGTGCTACCGGTGCCTGCTGCCTAACATGCCACCGCCGGGCAGCGTCCCCTCGTGCCAGGAGGCGGGAGTGTTAGGCGTGCTTCCCGGCATCATCGGCTCCTTGCAGGCGATGGAGGCCATCAAGCTCATTCTCGGCATCGGCACCGTGCCGCTGGGCAAACTCACCTGTTACGACGCGCTTCACAGCGCGTTCCGCAGCCTCAAACTCAACCGCGACCCGCAGTGCCGGTTGTGCGGCGACCACCCCGACATCCGCTGCGTCTCGAACGCGGAAACCACCGCCGCCGCCACTTGCGATGTTGCGCCCGACTCCATGAACTCCATCACCACTACCGAACTCCGCGCCCTTCTATCAGGGAATTTCGCCGGCTTGCTCATCGACGTCCGCGAGCCGGGTGAACACGCGCTCGCCCACATCGAAGGCTCGCGCCTGATCCCGTTGAAGTCGCTACCCGACGAGTTGGACAGCCTGCCGGCGGACCGCGAGATCCTCGTCCACTGCAAGTCCGGCGGTCGCTCCGCCAAGGCCGTCCAGTTCATGTTAGACCATGGTTACACACGCGTCAGGAACGTCGCCGGTGGCATCGATGCCTGGCTGGCTGAAAACTAACTCCACTGCGGTAGCAGTGGAGTTCTCGGATTGACGGATAGATCATCAGCGGCTTTGGTCGGATGTTATGAACATTCCCCCCTCCCTTCTGCTTGCCACCTCCCTCGTCACCGGTACCCATGCGGCGCTCGTGGAAAAAGCCGTCATCTATCAGCAAGGCGGCGCGACCCTCGAAGGCTTCCACGTTTACGACAGCGCGGCGTCCGGCGAGCGTCCGGCGGTGCTCGTCATCCACCAGTGGACCGGGCTAACCGAATACGAAAAGCGCCGCAGCCGGATGCTCGCCTAGCTGGGCTACAACGTGTTCGCCGCCGACACTTACGGCCAGGGCATCCGTCCGCAACCGCCGGAAGCCGGCAAGGAAGCGGGAACACACATTCCATGCCAACTCAGCGACCTTTTCACCGGGCGCGGCGGGAAGTCGAAGCCGAGCTTGCCGTTCATCACGTCGAAGGTCGGGTGGGCGCCGAACTGCCCCCGTTTTGCTGGTCGTGATTTCACTTTGGCACAGGTTCCGCCCCAAGACCGGGAATCAGCAGCATCGAGTGAAATACCGTTCCTGTGATGGCTTTCATGATCCTGTTATTTCTGGCGTCCGTGCCGGAACAGGCTGCGGGAAGCAGTCGTTATTGGCAGACAATTCCCGAGCGTGGAGGGCCGGGGAATTGGAAAAGCTAACAAGACGATCAATGTTTGTGATCTTCACCCCCTGTGTGCTTGTGGGCCTTTTTGGCCGCAGCATGGTCGCAGGCACAGGCGTATTCGCTGAGCTTGCATTCCGGGCAGGTGGACATGTTGAGGTTGAACTTGGCGGTGATGGCTTTGGCATCCGGCGTGGTTTTGATTTGGAGGACGACGGGGAGGTCCTTGCCTTCGGGCACGGCCTTGTCGGAGACGAGCTTGTCGCCGTCCTTGGCGAAGGCGAGTTTCGTCGGGGCGGCGCGGTCGCCCATGGTGACGGTGACGACCTGGGCGGCGGGGGCGATGACCTTGCCGGCGTCGTCGAGGAAACGGACTTCCACTTTCTTGTCGGGGGTGACCAGGAACTCGGCTTGCGGTGTGACCGTGTCGATGATGCGGCCGCCGTTAGGAGCTTTGATTTTCTCCGCAGCGGTGGCGAAGGTGAGGCTGGCGATGATGAGGGCGATGATTCTGGTTTTCATGTTATTGTTTGGTTTTGGTTATGGAGAATGAAGATGAAGAGCCGGATAAAGCAAGCGCTCCGTTAGTGGGAGGCGGCGGACTCGCGTTCGATGGAGTTTGCGGCGGCTTTGCGGCCGAAGGTGTAGAAGACGGTGGGCGTGACCCCTAGCCCTAACAGGGTGCTGGTGATCAGCCCGCCGACGATGACGACGGCGACGGGATGGAGGATTTCCTTGCCCGGCTGGTCGGCGGCGAACACCAACGGGATCAGCCCGATGCCGGCGGCCAGCGCGGTCATCAGCACCGGGACGAGACGTTCCTTGGTGCCGCGGATGACCATCGCTTTGGTGAAGCTCTCGCCCTCGTGCTGCATGAGATGTAGGTAGTGGGAAATGAGCATGATGCTGTTTCTAGCAGCCACCCCGGCCACGGCGATGAAGCCGACGAGGGTGGCGATGCTGATGTTGTTCAGCATGACCCAGGTGAGAACAATCCCGCCGACCATCGCCAACGGGATGTCGCACAGCACCTGGACGGCGAAGAACGGCGTGCGGAAATAACCGTAGAGCAGGAAGCCGATGACCAGCAGGATGATGGCGGTGAAAAGCGCGATGCGCTCGGTGGCGTCCTGCTGTGCCTGGAACTCGCCCTCGAACTTGACGAAGTAGCCTGCGGGCAATTTCACCTTGGCCGTCACCTCGTCCTTGAGCCGTCCGACCAAGGCGGAGACATTTCCAACGCTCGGTTTGATAGCGAGCGCGAAGCGGCGCTGGCTGTCCTCGCGGAAGATCACGTTGGGCCCCTTGGCCTCTCTAACATCCGCGACGAGCGACAGCGGGACGCGCTGGCCGTTGCCCATCTCGATGGGGATCTGCGAGATTCGTTCCGGGGAGTCGCGCCATTCGAGAGGCAGCCGGGTGACGAGGTTCACGGTGCGCTGGCCGTCGCGCAGCTCGGAGATTTCCTTGCCGCCGATGAGGGCGGAGAGCTGTTCGTTTAGGTGGCCGGGCGCGATCCCGTAAGCCCGCGCGCGGTCGCGGTCGGCCTCAATGCGGAGCTGGGGAATGGAAGACTGGACGTCAAGCTTGGCATCCTCGAAGCCGGGGATGGTTTTGCAAATGCTCTGGATTTGGATGCCGAGCTTGCGCAGCTCCTCGAGATCCGGGCCGAAAATCTTTACGGCGACGGGCGCGGAAACCCCCCTGAGCATGTGGCCGATGCGGTCGGCCAGCGGCCCGCCGACGACGGCGAAGACCCCGGGCACGGTCTTGAGACGGCTGGTGATTTCCGCGAGGATTTCGCTGCGGTCGCGGCCCTGGGTTTCGCTGAAATCCACGTCGAACTCGGCGGTGGAAACGGGGACCACGTGATCGCCACGTTCCGCCCGGCCGAGGCGGCGACCGACTTGATTCACGCCGTCAACGGCCAGGATTTGCTGTTCGATGACATCGGAAATCTTGTTCATTTCCTCCAGCGAGGTTCCCGGCGCGGAGGTGGCGGCGACGAGCGCGGTCTCCTCCTTGAACTTGGGCAGGAAATCCTTGCCCATCTGCGGATAGAGCGCAAACGCGGCGATCACGATGACGGCGGCAAGCGCGAGCAACAGGTACGGCTGACTGAGGCCGAAACGCAGCCAGACATGCTCCAACAGCCATTTCATCCCGCGGGTGACGATGCCGTCCTTGTGTTCGTGGCCTGCCTTGGGACTGAGCAGGAAGGAGCAGAGCACGGGGATGGCGGTGAGCGAAACGATGAACGACGCGACCATGGAAATGATCGTGGCGATGGCGATGGGGGCGAACAGCTTGCCCTCGACTCCTGTTAGACCGAGCAGCGGCAGGAAGACGAGGATGATGAGGATGGTGGCGTAGAGGATGGAATTTCTAACTTCCCCGGAGGCCTTCGCGATGACGGCGAGCCGAGGATGGGGATTCTCCAGGGCGGCGTTTTCCCGCAGCCGCCGATAGACGTTCTCCACATCGACGATGGCGTCATCGACCACCATGCCGATGGCGACGGCGAGGCCACCGAGGGTCATCGAGTTCACGCTGATGCCGGACCATTTGAAAATGAGCATGGTGATGCCGAAGGACAACGGCATGGCCATGAGCGTGATGAAGGTGGTGCGGAAATTCAGCAGGAAGATGAAGATGACGAGGGTGACCATGATCGCGCCGTCGCGGATGGCCTCGGTTAGATTGCCGATGGCGTGGTCGATGAAGTCTTTCTGTTGGAAAAGCAGGGTGGTTTCCAGGCCTTGCGGGAAGGAGGGCTTTAGCTCGGCAAGCGCCTTGTTGATTTCCTTGGTTAGAGCGCGGGTGTCGAAGCCGGGAGCCTTGGTGATGGACATGATCACGCCGTAGGTCGGGGTCTTCTCCGGACTTTTGCTGACGGTGGCATCGCCGCGCATCGGCTCGATGCCCCAGACGACGTTGGCGACGTCGCCGATGGAAATGGGGCGGTCGTTCACTTTCTTGATGACGGTGCTGGCGATGTCGCCGAGCTGCACGGTCATGGCGAGGTTTCTAACCATGATCTCGGTGGTGCCGGTATTGATGAAGCCGCCGGTGGTGGTGCTGGCGGACTCCGTCGCGGCTCTTTCAAGCTCCTCGAAGCTGACGCCGTTGGCCTGCATCTTGTAGGGATCGGGCTGGATTTCGATCTGTTTGACGCCGCCGCCCATGTTGAGGATTTCGGCGATGCCGGAAATGCTCTGGAGGCGGCGCTTGATCGTCCAATCGGCCATCGAGCGGACATCGCTGGGCGGCATGTAGCCCGGCTCGCCCTCCTTGATGGTGGAACGCACGCCGACTAACAGGATCTCCCCCATCAGCGAGGCGACCGGCGTCATGAATGGCTGCACGCCTTCCGGCAGTTGCTCGCGCACGCCCTGGAGACGCTCCTGGACGAGCATTCGCGCCTCGTAGATGTCGGTGTCCCAGCCGAACTCGGCATAGACGAGCGAAAGGGAGACGTCGCTGTTAGTCCGCAAGCGGGTGAGTCCGGAAACGCCCATGAGTGCGCTTTCGATCGGCTGGGTGACGCGCATTTCCACTTCCTCCGGTGAGAGTCCGGCGGACTCGGTGAGAATGATGACGGTGGGCTTTGATAGATCCGGCAGCACCTCGACGGGGAGTTCCGTGGCGGTGCGCAGGCCCATGACCATGAGGAGCAGTGACAGGCTGATGATCACCGCCCGGTTGGCGAGCGACCAATGAATCATTTTATTGAGCATGGGAAAATAAGTTGACGGTTGATAGCGGTGATAGCACGTTCACTGCATGGCCCAGTTGTTGGTGAGAAATATTCCAGACACGCTGGTGAAGGCGCTGAAGCTGCGGGCTGCGGCGCACGGAGTTTCAGCGGAGGAGGAGCACAGGCGGATTTTGGCTGCGGCCATGGCGGAGGCTGATAAAAATGCGAACGAGTCGAAGATCAGAAGCCTACTGGACATCTTCGGAACCGGAGAAGCCGATGATACTGACGACTGGCTCTTTGATCGAAATGATCCACGCCACGCCAGGCCACCTCGCAGAGACCAAGGTTTGGCTGACGATTGAGTACACTTCGCATGTTCCTCATCGATACCAACGTGATTTCCGAGGCTCGAAAAGGCAGCCGAGCGAATCCAGCCGTGCGTGCTTGGTTCCAAAATCATGCTGCACAAGCGCATTACTTGAGTGTCCTGACGGTGGGGGAGATCCGCAAAGGAATCGAACAAATCCGGGCCAAGGATCCAGTAAAGGCTGCTGTATTTAATAAATCGCTCTCGGAAGTTATGTCTATTTTCGAGGGGCGGATTCTTGGGATCGGTCTTAATGAAGCTGAGATTTGGGGCCGACTGAGTTCGGAGGGGCAATTGCCGGAAGTTGATGGTTTGATCGCCGCGACCGCGTTGTCTCATGGCCTCACTGTGGTCACTCGTAACGTCAAAGATTTTGAGCGCCCTGGAGTGAAAGTGATCAATCCTTGGGAATTTATAGAATAACCGGAAATGCTTCATCGTTCGGTTGAGGTTTGAATTTTTCGTGATAACAAGCTGGCTAGCAGCAGCAGGGAAAGAACGCCGCTGGCGTATTTCCACACCGGGCTGGTTTGCTCGTGATTAGAAGGGTCGCCGCCGTTCTTTGCGGCAGCCATCTCGGCCATCTTTTCAGGGGTGAGTTCACCGCCATCCGCCGCGTGTTCGTGGCCATGCGCCGCATCGAGCGCTTCCTTGAGTGAAACGCTGCCGCCGCCGGCGAAGGAGAGCGAATAGGCACCGCGGGTGACGACTTCATCGGCAGGGAACAGACCGCTGATGATTTCGACGAAGCGGTCGTTCATTTCACCGACTTGCACCGGGGTCTTGATGAAGGCGTTAGGTAAGTCGAAGTGTTTGACGTAAACGAAGCGCTTGCTGGCGTCGCCCTGCAGGGCGGCACGCGGAATGCCAAGGACATTTGAGCGCTTGCTGAGGACGATGGAGAACTCGGCCCGCATGTCCGGACGCATCCTGAGGCCGGGATTCGCGACCTTGAAAATGGCGTCGATGGTGCCGCTTTCCCTATCAGCCGAAGTGCCGAAACGAATCATCTCGCCATCTAACGGCTGATCGCCCAGCGCGGAAACTCGGATATGGGCCTTGCTGCCGGGCTTCAGCCTGGCGGCTTGGTTTTCCGGGACGCGGGCGATGGCCAGCACTTCAGTTAGGTCGGAAATATCGAGCAATTCCTTGTCGGGTTCGACCGGCTCGCCGATGCGGATGTGGGACTCGACGACCAAGCCTCCGATGGGCGATTTCAGCTCGATGACGGGCGGCGGGCTTCCCGGTTGGCGGCTTTCCACGCGGACAAGGATCTGATCCTTTTCCACCGTGTCGCCTTCCTGCGCATCTAGGCTGATGACACGGCCTGAAATCCGACTGCTGAGAACGCCGTGGCGCTCGGGAATTTCCGCGATGCGGCCAAGGGCGAAGACGGTTTCCTCGAAATCGTTTTCCTCGGCTTCGACAGTTTCGATGCGGAGGTTTTTCACGCCCGTCGCATCGAGGACGATGGTCTGTTCGTTGCCGGGTGGGGTTTCGGCCGCGATGGCGGACGTGATCAGGAGCAGGGAAACGGGTAGAAATTTCATGAATCGGATTAAGGTTGGGCGAGTGCGGATTGGTGGCGGACGCGGGCGAGGTGGAACTCGCGAAGGGCGTCGAGGCGGGCGGCGGCGAGTTGCAGGCGTTTTTCGCGGGAGCGGAGGACGGATTGGATTTCGCCCTGGCCGTTTCGATAGGTGGTCTCGGCGAAGGCGGATTGCTCGTCGGCGAGCGGGAGCAGGGTGTTGTTGATCTCGGCGATCATCTGCGCCCATACCTGCATCTCGTTGCGGGCGGCATCGGCTTCTAGGCGGATGTTGCGGCCGAGGGCGAGGGCTTCCATTTCCTTCCGCTGCTGCTTGGCTTGGGCTTCATGGATCGCGCCTTCGTTCTTGTGCCAGAACGGCAGTGCCACTTTGAAACGCAGGCCGATGATGGCCTCGTTGTTGTAACCCTCCGGCGCATCCTCCCTGCGCTCGACTCCGGTGAAAAGCCCGCCTTCTACGTCGTCGTAACGTTTGGCGTGTTCGAGCGCGACGCTTTGGGTGG
>JANOZJ010000011.1:0-54603 GCA_031429315.1 Akkermansiaceae bacterium | reverse complement strand
ATTTCTCGCCGCCGCAGAACTCGGCTACCTCGGGTTTCTCGGGATGAATCCGCGGTTTCAAAACGTGCTCAAAGGGCAACGCAAATTGCCACCGCCCATCCCAGTCAACTCCACTCAGCGCTTTGCACAATTGATGGCGTTTCTCAGCCCGGAGGACGAGCAGCGCTTCGAGTCTTTGCGCCACCGCTGCATGGAGCTGCTCAATCTGCGGCGCAGCATGAACGCCAAGGAGGGCACCACCGGCGTCGAGGACTTCCGCGGTGAGTCGCTCGACCGGATGCTCTGGCTCTATCTGAAATTGCTGCACCAACGGTCCGGCCTCGAACAATTCCTTGGTGCCACCCACCGCGAGCAAATCGATGTGGAACTCAAGTCCGCCGAGGCCCAGTTGGCGACCGCCCAAGCCCGCGACCAAGCTGCCGGGATGCCCGAAAGTCGTCTATCCACTTCTATCAGAGACCGGGTGACCACCATTCGCGAGCGTTTGGACAACCACCATAAAGCATCTGACGGCCTAGAACTCGTCACTGCCGAGATTGAGAAAACCGAGCAACAGATCACCCACCTTTGCGAAGTCGGCATGACCATGAGCGACTCCGCCGGGCTCAGCGTCCAGATCGACACCATTTCCCAATCCCTCCAATCCTCCGAGAAGCTCTTCTCCGAAGCGTCGTTCTCACAGATTTTCGATGACGAGCCAGCCCCGCCCCTGCTATCAGGCAACGCGGGCCGGACCGCCATCCCGCAGTAAGAAATCGGACAAAATCATTTCATGACAAAATCATTTTCAGATTCGGATTTCAGATTCTTCATCACAGCCGTCCCATAGCCTCTCCAGAGCGGTCTGGAAGGCTTGAGTTGTCGTTGAATTTGAGTCGTTTTGGCGTTTTGTGATTTTTGAATTTGGCGGCTTCTTGTGATATATCTAGGCCGGAAGTCCACATGCTATCCCATAGTGAGGCGGGGCTAATCCTGGTAAATACGTGGTTTCCGGGGTCGCTCGCATCCGCCAGCGCCCACTTGCTGTCCCATAGTGTTCCAGTAGTTTCACAATGTTCACTTTATCCCATAGCAGTCCGCGCAGGATGGTGAACAGGCGGCTGAAGCTGTGCGGCCAGTTGGATTGCTGACCATGATGGCGCAGCAACAGGTATAGCAACAGCGCCGCCCAGAGCTGCCAGCGAATGGCGTGTTTGCTGTTCCCGAGGAAGTCGGAGATGCGCAGAGTTTGTTTGATCTGCTTGAAGAACACTTCGATTCCCCAGCGGCTTTTGTAGAGCGCGCCCACGCTGCTGGCGGCCCAGGCGGTGTTGTTGGTGATGAAGACCATGACGCTTTCCTTGCCGTCGAGTTCGACGAGCATTTCCACCCGCCGGAAGGTGTCGGGGTATTGGTGACGGCTTTTGGGGGACTTGAGCAGGATCAAATCATCCCGCAGGATCTTCCCGGCGGGCTTCTTGAGAAGTTTCTTTTTCACGGCATAGGCCATGTTGTCTTTCGCCCGCGTGACCCAGTGGACCCCGCGTCGGTCGAGGGAGAAGAGGTGCAGGAAATTGATGTAGGCCTTGTCAAACAAGGCGGTTTCGCCTTCCTGGAGGTTGGCGCAGAGTTGCTGGGCACGGGTGTCGTCGTGGTGGCTTGCTTCCTCGACGATGGCGCAGGCGGGCAGAAAGGTTTGCAGGTCGAGACGAAGGTGCAGTTTGGCGGCGGCCTTGCGGCGGCGATGTTTGGCCCAGCTCATGCAGTTGGCGATGAGGGCGATGGTACTGGAGTCGATGGCTGAGACGGCTTTCTTGAAACGCCGGGGAAGCCCTTTGTAACGGTTGCCGAAATGGGCGGTGGAGTTCTGGAAGTGTTTGAGTACCTCCCAGAAGAGCTCCTCCATCATGTCGCTGTCGCGGGTTTTGTTGGCATGGGAGAGGGTGTTTTTGGCGGGAGGAGTGGCACCTCGAATGGTGGCAAGTTTGGCGGCGTGATGGGTCAGCCCGTCACAGACGTCGTTGAGGCCGATGGCATGGGTGAGTTGGGCGTAAAGCAGGGCCACGACGTGACTCCACGGGCTGAAGGTGCGCGCTTGCTTGTCGATGCCATATTTTCGTGCGATTTTCGCGACGAGGTGTTGAGGAATGAGCTTGCAAAGCTGACTCAATACGATGGCATCGCTCTTGGCTGGTTGTTTGTTTTTCATCAAGGCTGATCCTGAGTGGGATCAGCCGCCAGCCAATCTAATCATTTTCCCGTGGGACGGCTGTGGGAAATTTTCATGAACTACTTGAGGAAGTTCAGGACTTCCGCGCGGCGGGTCTCATCGGTGATTTTCGCGGCGAGATCGCGGGCGACAGCTTTGTTTCTCTGCGCGGCATGGCTGGTTAGGAAACCTGCGAGCACCTCGTCGTTGCCGCTTTGCACGCTGTATTCGACGGCGAGATCGGCGGCGGTGGAAAATTCAAGGTTGCGGTTTCCCTGGGCTGCATCGCCGAGGGCTTTTGCCGTGACCTTATCCACGGACTCCGGGGACTGACTGCCAGCCCATTCGCGCAGTGCATTGAAGTCTTCGCGGGAAAGTTTGTCGGAATAGGGATTTTTAGGATACATGTCCCGAATCGCCTTCATCACACTGGCCGCCCGCTCGGCGGGTGTGGCGGCGATTCGGTCCAAATAGGCGGTAGCGGCGGAATAGTCACCGCGTTTGACCAAGAAGGGTACCTGTGACGCGATCGTCTCGGCTTGATCCTTCTCCGGCACTTGGGCACGGATGAGGACGGCGTGTGCCAACTGGTTTTCTGCGGGAACGATCGTCAAGGAATACATGTGCATGACATCGCCGCGCTGGTCTTCCGGCAGTGCGGCAAGGCGCCGGGCGGCGGCTTCTGGTGAAGAACCAAGAAGGATGCCGATGAACGCGGATTCCAAACTGTGCCGGGAATCGCTCACGCCGTTGAGCGCTTTGCTGTCGTAGGTTCCTGCGGCGATTTGCTCGTCGAACCAGCCGCCCGCTGCGGCCAGATCCTTGTGCGCCCATGCCTGCAAGGTGCCGGAGATGAGATGTTGATAGAGAGAGGATTGTATCATGCCGCGACTTTCTAGCAACCCGAGCGCTGCTGCGGGATCTTTCCGGGCCATGGAATCAAGAAGTGTCCACTCCAGATTTTCACGGACTTTGGGCGGGAGATCGAGTGCGGCGATTTCATCGAGCGCGGCGATGATTTCAGCGGTGCTCATCGCTTCCATGCGCTGACGGAAGCGCATCGCCACGCGCTGATCCGGGAGTGCGTCGAGTGAGTAGGAACTGGAACTGCTCGACATCATCGGGTTGCTCTGGAATTGGGTTCCGAGCTTGGTCCATTCGATGATCTTGCGGCGTTTTTCCAGCGGATCGGGTCTCGTGGTGGAAGGTGCTTCCGCAGCGGCGATGGTGCTTTGCAAGCGTGCGCACTCGGTTTCCACTGCGGCCATCGAACGGCGCGGCGGGACGACCCAAGTCCCGACCAGAATCAGGGCGGCGGCAGGCGGGATGAGGTCGGTGAATTTCATCGGGCAGGAATGCGTGTCTCACGCCGTTAGACGAGGCCGTCTTTGCGTGCTTGTTTCCAATACGCGTATTCGGAACGGTTGAAATCGATGTATTCGGGCGAGAGGTCGCTGGAATACATGGTGTAGTCGGCCTCACCCTGGTTGAGGTTGATGACGATTTCGAACTCGGGATGCGAAACGACTTCGCGGAGTTCGTCCATTGGAGTTTCCGCCTGGAGGCCGCCGAGGCAGGCGGGTTTGCCGCCGATGTGGATATCGACGAGTTCCTCGCGGATGCGGGCGCGCGAGTAGCCGACGGCGTGGATGATGCGGCCCCAGTTAGGGTCGCCGCCATTCCAGGAAGCTTTGACGAGGGCGGATTTGCAAACGGCTTCGGCGACTTTTTTCCCGTCCAGATAGGTGCGGGCGCCTTCGACTCTAACGGTGACGAACTTGGTGACGCGCTCGCCGTCGCGGACTACGGCCTTGGCCAGCTCTAACATGAGACAGCGCAGGTGGTGGCGGAATTGTTTGCAGTTGACGCTGTTGCGGCGGATCGACGGCATGCCGGCGGCGCCGTTGGCGAGGACGATGACGGTGTCGTTGGTGGACATGTCGCCGTCGATGGTGATGCGGTTGAAACTGTCCTCGACGCATTCGAGCACGCACTTGCGGAGGTTGTCGCTGGAGATGTTAGCATCGGTGGTGATGAAGCAGAGCATGGTGGCCATGCTGGGGGAAATCATGCCGGCACCTTTGACGCAGCCACCGAGACGGACGCGGTGCTCGCCGATGTCAAAGGAGATGGCGATCTCCTTGGCGTGGGTGTCGCTGGTGATGATTGCGGCGGCGACGTCCGAGCCGTTTTTCGGGCCGAGGCGTTCGATGAGTTCGTCGTACTTCGGCGCGAAGCGGACCATCGGCATCGGCAGGCCGATGACGCCGGTGGAGGCGACACCGATTTCCGAGCGCTTCAATTTGAGCGGTTTGGCCACGGCATCGCACATCGAGTTGGCGTCGTGAATGCCTTGGACGCCGGTGCAGGCGTTGGCGTTGCCGGAATTGGCGATGATTGCGCGGAGATCGCCCTTGCGAAGATTCGCCTGAGAAACGCGGACGGGCGCGGCTTTGACCCGGTTGGTGGTGAAGGTGCCGGCGGAACTGCACGGTTTTTCCGAATAAATGAGAGCGAGGTCGAGGCGCTTGCTATCGGGGGTTTTAATACCGCAGCTCACGGCGCTGGTTAGAAATCCAAGGGGCGCGCCGACGCCTCCTTTGATCCGGGTAAATGGGTGATCCATGGCAAGTGTAAGGGGACAGCGGCGAAGACTGTGCCCTCCCTAAAAATTTTGCAACCCATCAATGGGGTTGAGCCCAAAGATCAGGTTGAAACACTGCACGGCTTGCCCGCCGGCACCTTTCCCGAGGTTGTCCTCGGCACTCATCAGGATCACCCGGCCGGTGCGCGGGTCGTGCTGCCAGCCGATGTCGATGAAGTTGGTGCGGGTGACGTTCTTAGTGTCCGCACAGCCGCCGCAGCCGAGGAGACGGACGAAATCGGAGGCGGAGTAAGCTTGTTCGAGCGCCGCGCCGACGGCATCCGGGGAGACGCAGTCGCGCAGCTTCGCGGTGGTGGTGGTGACGATGCCGGAGTTCACCGGGATCAGGTGCGGAATGAAAGTGATGGTCACTTTTTCGCCGGCGGCGAGGCTGAGTTCCTGCTCGATCTCCGAAAGGTGGCGGTGTTTCGGCACGCCGTAAGCGCGGGCGCTTTCGTTGCACTCGCAGAAAAGGAGCGTGAGGTCCGCCTTGCGCCCGGCCCCGCTGACGCCGCTCATCGAGTTGGCGACGATGGTGGCTGGGTCGATTAGATTTCCGCGCAGCAGCGGCAGCAGTGGCAGCAGAATGCTCGTCGGATAACAACCCGGCGCGGCGATCAGCCTGGCAGCCGCGATTTCCGCCGCGCGGATCTCCGGCAAGCCATACACCGCCTCCGTCAACAAGTCCGCCGCCGGGTGCGGGTGATCGTAAAAATCCTCGTAAACCGCAGCGTCTCGCAGGCGGAAATCCGCGCTCAGGTCGATCACCTTGAGCCCGCGATCCAACAGCGCACGGGCGATTTCCGCCGCGACTCCGTGGGGGAGCGCAAGGAACGCCACCTGCGCCCCGGTCGCCGCAATGGCATCCGGGTCTGGCTCCATAAACGTCAACCCGCCCCCCGCCGCCTTGCGGAAACGCGGGAACACACTGGCCAAAGATTTTCCCGCCTCCTGACGGGAAGTGGCCGCGACGAGTTGCACGCCCGGATGGACGAGGAGCAAGCGAACCAGCTCCATCCCGGTGTAGCCGCTGGCTCCGACGATGGCGGTCTTGATGCGATTCATGCGCTTGGAATGTCATCATTTTCCGTGCTTGCCAATCCGCATTTCGCCTGTTTCCTTCGCCGTCCGTTGACGAGACGGGCTGTAGCGCAGTCTGGTAGCGCACCTGCCTGGGGGGCAGGGGGTCGTGGGTTCGAATCCCGCCAGCCCGACCACTTGTAAAATCAAGGAAAAACAGGCCTTCTGGGGTCTGGGTGTCCACTAAAATGCACCCTAGTGGTTTTCCCTTTGAAAACGCTCATCCAGGGATCTCAGGCACCTCAATACCTCTGCGCACAAGGCGCTTGCGAACAGGGATCTGAACTGACCTCCCCCGCCGTCCTGAGGGACGGGAGGGAGAAGTTGTCGTCTTGGGGGATTTAGGTAGATACAAACAGGGTCGAGTTGCCTCGGACGGGTTTGGGGCGGCAGCCTTATGATTCGCGCGCGTCTATCGGGCTTCCGGTTTTGGCCACTTTTCCCCGGCCTTCTTCACCCGCTATTGAACCGACACATGCAGCCCTCGATCAAACGGAGGCTCTTGGATCTGAAGGCCGCTTTTGGTCAACGCCAGTTAGCCTGCGAACAATCAGGGGTATGCTTGAGGAATCCAGGCATGATCATGGCGCTGGTACTCGGTTCAGGTGGATGACTTGGTGCGGCGCCGCAGGGCACGCGGAGAAACTGTTTCCGGGGAAACAAAATCGCTGATGATGGTGAGGACGCCGTATTCTCCCAAGGCTATCGCCTCTTCCGCGACGAGGGTATCCCGGTCTCCTGATATGGCGACGTTTTGAAATACGTGGGCCATAGTAAGGACGCCGGAATCGTGGCTTTTTCTGTGAGCAATTACGTTCCCGGTGGCTGAGTCCGACGGGAGCTTGTCCGGGGACTTGAAAAGGGTGGAGCGAAATCCTTCAACTCGGTATCCTCTTCCCGGAATGGACCACGCATGGGAACCTTCCGTCGTCCACCGTACGACGAGGCAGCGGTCGGAAACGTGGTTGGTGTACTGAAGGGCGGTTGCAGTCAGGGACGCGTCGAACCTATTGGCAAGGGTGAGGATGGTTTCCAAGGGAGAGCCGAGGCCACGGGCTGCGGGAATGAATCTCGACGGCGGCATGATCAAATTCGCAGCAAAGAAATCGGCCTCCTGTTCTTCGATGCGGTCGGCACCATCGAACATTCCACATTGAGAAGCGTGAGGTTCTTTTCCGGAGATGAGTTGATTTCTGTGTTCGTCGATGAAGTAATGTCCGAGTTCATGGGCAAGGGTGAACCTCGCCCGGGGGGAATTCCGGTCGCGGGTCATTCTCCGGAGATTGAGGTGAATGTGGAAAATACCGTTCTTGTGCGCGATGAGTCCGTCGAAGTTTTCGTCGTAGTCATCGTAGTGAAGCCTGATGCCTGCCGCCTTCGCGATGCCCACAAGATCCACTGGACCGGGGCCTGGTGAATTCATCTCGATCACTGCTTCTGCGAGATCTGCGAGTTCGGATTTACGGGACTCTTGGAGCTTCATGGAGAGTCAGTCGTTTTGGGCCTCTTCCATTTTACGAATTGTTTCCTCGCTGAGTGGTCCGTCACCGTTGCGGGCGGCCATTATGAGGGTCCCCAATCCAACAGGAGGCTGGGCGTGAAACGGGACAACACTATTTTCCTCGCAGGCTGGAGCTGGCACATGACCGTCACGGATCGCAGCCATGATCGTCTGCGGTGACAGGTGGGCGGGGAGCTCGGAAAGCTCGATTTCGCCGGCGTCGAGCTCAGAAAGGAATTCCTTGATTTCAAGCGGAGTCTCCGGCAGGTTCTTGCCGAGGATTTTGAAGCCATTGGAGATGTCTTCGAAAGCGTTAGGGGAGTGATTCATCGTGTGGCTGTTTTGTTGGAGTTCGGAGTGGGCGGATCGCAGCGGTTTATTGGCCGAGTTGGTCCCTGATTCCCTGTTCGAGGATTTTAAACGCTCTCGTTCTTCGCTGACGTAAACCCTCTTGCGTGACACCCAGTTCGAGACAGATGGCATCCCGTTCTTCTTTGCAGGGCCTCATCTGAGTGCCATCGGTTGGTTTGATGGTCACCGTCCAGTAAAGGACCTCCGCGTATTTTGGGTCCATCTCCTCCAACACCTCCGCCGCGATCCTCGCCCGTTCCGATTTCTCGGGAACATCATCCTCGAACCTATCCCAACCTGTTTTCAAGGACTCCGTACTTGTCAGTTCCTGCTTTAGAGGCTCAATCGCGTCACTGACGATGTTTCGGAGAATTGCCGCTGCCCATCCAGTAAACTGCTGTCTGAGTGCCTCGGGGTCGGTTCCGTTGGCACTGAACGTTTCCGCCCGCACCCAGATCTTCAAGGCCAGCTTCCAGTAAAGATCGTTGGGATCCAGATGGACGGTGGCCCCGTTGTAGGGAACTGCACGTTGGGCCAAGGCCATGAGGATGTGGCCGTAGGTTGCCAGCAATTCCTCAAAAATGGCTTCGGCCTGCTTCCTCTCCCCTGCGACCGGACTGTCTTTGAGGAGGGCAATATCCACGATGAGGTCGTGGACGGTGGGAGCTGTTTGATCCGGGGGCGGAGTTACGATTGTAGGGGCCATCACAGTGGTAGACGGGAGAGCGTGACATCGCCCTCGGCGATTGCTCCAAAACCCCTCCTGTCACGCTCGACTGTCTCTATTTGCAGAATGGAGGTAATTACTATGTCAGCGAACAAACCAACAAAAGTCAAGTCAGCGGGCGTGATCGTCCGTCCGGGGCAAATCCGTCTGAAACGAGCAAGTTGTTATCGACCTACCCTCATGCGATCAAAACCTGGCTGGCTCCAGTCAATTATCCAGCACCCTTACCCATCAACAAAACTTGATGGATTGATGGGTATGAATGTTCTTGCGAACAGCTCCGCTTCTCGTATGACTTCCAATCTTTTCCCACAATATACAGCATGAACACCCTTTCTTCCCCTTTCAGCTTATTCGAAACGCGGTCTCTTTCTGGACTTTCCGCCGGTCATTCCTATTTTGTAGGTGACCTTGTTCACCTTTACCTCGAACTGAAACTGGGAATGTCGATGGACGGCAACCACGCGAAAGAAGAGTCGAAAAAAGCACTTGGTTACATTGCAAAGGCGGCGGACGCGTCATTCCTCACTGCGGATGAGTTTGGAGGCAAGGTGCTGGAAATCCAAGGCCGCATGCTCCATCTTGCCTTTCCCTACACGGGCGGGGAGGATGCCCTAACAAAGATTCTGGATGCTTCCGGCTGTTTCCACGGGTTGCTGAAGGCGGTCTACGGCAGCGGTGGTCCTGACGGTTGGAGAATGGCTGCCGATTTCGGAACTACCATTGCTTTGCAGTGTCCGGGTATCCACGGCGATACTTCCATTGTGTCTTTGAGCATTGCGGCGAATCGTCCGGCGAAGAAGCTTGGATCACGCACGGCGCTTGGTGCCAAGCTGGTCGCCACCGGGGATCTTTGTTATTTCAACGGCAGCTCATGGCGAACCGAGAATCTCGATGAAATCCTTCGGCAACGCGCTTCGCGGAGAATCGAAGCTTCGGATGGTTTTCTAGGATCAAGCTCGTTAAAAGACCGGGTGCTTGTCCGGAAGGCTCAGATCGCGTCTTTCCGGACTGCTGCCCAGATTTTTGCGCAGGCGGCACCGCTCGGTTCTCCGGGTAGCGGTGCGCCGAACGCCTTCGAACCCATGAGCCGTTATGGCATCGTGCTGAGCATGGATCTTGACGGGTTCAGTGCGAGTGTCGCTAGGGCATCAAATTCACCTTTGCTGGCCAAAAGGCTGGCCGAGGAGTTTTATGAAATCATGGTCGAGTCGGCGAAGTTTGCGAATGAGCATTCCCTCGATTTCGTGCAATTTCCCTTTGCTGGAGACAACGCCATCTTCGCGCTCATCGCCAAGGATCAAACGGCGTATGCCGAAATGAAGAAAGTGGACCATGTCCGCGTGGCGGTCGAATGGGAGGAACGAATGGGACAGTCGGTGAGAGCGTCGTTGTTCGGTGGTTGGGCACAGGTGACCGCAGCGGGAGATGTTCCCCACGGTAATTCCTCGGGCAACATTCACATCGCCAAGGTGGAAATCGAAAACCGGGGTTTCCTTGTTGCTGTCGGTCCTGGTGTTCGATACGCCCGGGAGGGTTTCAGCCAAGTATCGCCATCGCCGGAGTCACTGGCGATTTTCAAAGAAGATCTCAAATATTTGGATCCGCTGCTGCGGAAGAAATTCGGGTACTGCCAGTCGAGCAACGGGGTGACTTCATCCAATTTTGAAGTCGCCTCCATCGAGGATCTCAAACGAGGTCTGAAGGAGATCGAAGCGGAAAAAGCGAAGGCAATCGCGAGGTTTGCCTCCGTGAACATCGCGATGGGCAGCAGTAGCGTTGTAGCCCGGCCGTTTGCCGGAGAATCCTTCCTAGTCAGGGATCATCGGGGCAAGACCCGGAAGCGGATTTCCGCGCACCGCGAAGCCGCGTATAAATCGCAACTCCGTCTGTTTCTTGCGTCATTGAGAAAGGAACTCCCTGACCTCCGGTTGCTGGTCGAGAAGCGGGGAATTCTCCGGATTGCTGCAACGATTCGTCACGAGGGCGGTGATACGAGGGTGACGATGGAAATGGACGCAAACCCACTTCTGCGCCCACCGAAGGTGTTCTGCGATGTTCCTTGGATTCGGCGGGAAATTGATTGGCATTTCGTGCCGCCTGGCTGCGGACACAAGCGCGGCCACTTCTGTTGGGTTCTTCCTCCGGAATGGAGTGAGTATTTCGAGCGCGGAGCCGGAGCCTCGTGTCCCCAACAGATGCAGACTCAAGACGCTGCTATTTGGTTAGTGACGGCAATGAAGCTCATGCTGGACCGTCACTGGTTGGCCTCCAAAGTAGGCATTGAGACCTGGCCGGCAACGTGGCTTGATTACTCGCACGGCTACGTGGGTCTTCGTGAATATCGAACCGGTAATTTCAAAAAGCCATGAGCTGGCTTTGGGGACTTATCGGTGCGACGGCAGCTTCGTTGATCAAACCCGCTGGAGGGATTACTTCGAACACCTCCCAAACCGCGGATAGCTCGCTCGGCGGGTTTGATCCTGCCAGCAAGCTCACGTTCGAAGAGACGGTCGCGCAAATGCACCGCGGCTACGAGAACACCCAACGCGTTGTTCAGTTCATGGACGCAAAAGCCGGAGCTGTAATCGCATTTTCGCTGACGATTTTTGCTTTTATCTCCAAGGTTGTCGCGTGGGTCTATGGCTTGGTGGGCTCAGGATTCCTGGTAAGTTGGGAGACCCCTGGGTGCTGCATACACTGGACACTAACTGTGCTCATTCTGGCGGAAGTGATGCTTGGTGGACGCTGTCTTCACCAAGCATTCATGACAATTCGCCCCAATGCCCTCCCCATGCCACAACATTTCACAACGCTGTTCCCCGCATGTGAAAATGCTTGGAATCACGATGAATCCAAAAAATATTTGGAGAATGTGGTGAATGGAGAAACTAGAGGATTCGCACTTGGAGAATTCAAACAGCAATTGCTTGCAATGGGGGGAATTGTCTTCCTCAAAATTCAGCGCCTGCAAAGATCGCTCAATGCTCTGATCTTACAAGGCCTTGTAGCCCTTGGCATCGGCGCAATCATCGCGATCTTGGCAGGCGGCGGTTGGATCGATGGGAAATCCGTGACGACGGCACCGATAAAACCGATTGCAGCCCCCTCCGCCTCCAATCCAAATCCTGTTGCATCCCCACCTTAGAGCGCGACCCAGACTCTGCCGAGCTAATGTCTCCGCCATCTCCTATTTTTCCGATTTTAGCGGTTGGGTTTCAACATACTGTCTCGCTCGCGACGATCGCCGACAGTTCGGCATGGATCTCAGTGTGCCGGTTTCCCAGAAAGCGGTTGACCTTGGAGTTCTCCAGAAGCCGCATGACGTAGCGACGGAAAACCGTCAGTTGCAGCATCTTTTCTGAGAATCCCTGTTCGCAGATCTTGTATTCCTTTTCCAGCGACTCCATTTCCATCTCCATCTTCGCCACTTCTTCGGGTTTGATTTTCCGGACGTTCTTGTTGGCCGCAGGTGATAATTTGTTCTTTGGCGTTCCGAACAGCAACGCCTCGACGTAAACGCGGGTGTAATTGTTAGCCGCCACCATCAGCTCAACGATTTCAATCTGGCGGCTCGGAACGACCTTGCGGAGCATTTTCAAGGTGTCGGGACTCATCTGTTTGTCCTTGAGCATATCCACCACGTCGGGGCATAGGCCGTCCGTCACGCTGATCCGCGCGCGTATGGCTGATGGTTCCAGGTTCAATGCAGCGGCGATCCGTTCGACCGGGACTCCGTTCGCCACCGCGTTCAGGATCATCTGCCGTTCCTGAATGGGGGCGAGACGATTGATTTTAGCATTGTAAGTGTAGCATTCGTCATCGAACGCGACGATGCATTCCACCTCGGTGAATCCTAGTTCCTTGTAGGCCGCCAACCGCAGATGGCCGTCGGTCAGAACATAGAAACCGGTGTCGCCCTTCTGGGGATATACCATGAGCGGTTCGATCAACCCGGCTTCACGGATCGTCGAAAGGATCGTGCCTTGTCGTAAACCCTTCTTTTCCGGTTCTTTGATCATCCGCACCGGCAGAATCCGGTCAACCGGCAGGGTGGTTCTCATCATTTCAAATGCGATGGATGCAGTACTCATGGGTTTGATTGTTAGGAGGTGGTGATCATGTCGGAAAGCTCCTTGGGCATTGTATCGATGTTCTCGGCCCGGAGCAGAGTGACAAAATCCTCGTCGGTCCTCAGACGGCGCATCGCTTCAACGATGAACATAAATCTCGCTTCGCAGACCTTGGCTTTCTTGATGAGCAGTTTCTGCCTCTGGTTTTCCTTTTTGAAAGCGTTCACGAGTCCTTCGGCGCTGGTGCACTTCGCTTTTACCGGCACCCCGCCCAGCTTTTTTCCGAAAACGTCCCGCTGGACCATCACGCGTTTTACCGTGCGGACTGCTGCTTGGTTGAGATTGGATTTTTCGTAGGCTTCGAGAAACTCTCGCTGCTGATCGGTCGTCTCCACTTTCGCGATTTCGACCGCCAATCCCAAGGGAATGTTTCCTCTGATAGCCTCGTAGAGAAGCCGGCCTTCGCCTGCTTTGCTCAAAACGATGAGGTCGCCCACCATGGTGTTGGAAATATCGAGCTTCTTCCCGATGGCGATGTTCGAGTAACCGCATTCCTTCAGCCGGATCATTTCATCCACCAGTTCCAACGGCGAAGCCGTCCGCCTCGCCATGTTCTCGATGAGGCTCATGAGCATCGCCTCTTTGCGGGTCACTTGCATCACGATGGCGGGAATCTCAGTATTGCCCAACATCTGGAACGCTTCCATCCGTCCCTGTCCGCAAATCAAATCATAAGCTGGAGGATCTCCCGGCGGAACCTCGCGGGGAGAAACCTGAATTGGCTTTTTCAATCCGACGTTGCGGATGCTTTCCAGTACGCGAACGAACTTGCGCTTGTCCCTGACCCGCGGATTGACCACGCGGATCCGGGCGACCGGTATGAGGGATATTTCTGTTTTCATGGTGGATCTTCGATGAGGATTCGTTCCGCCATGCGGAAGAAGAATCCGAGGTTGTCAAACTGATAGCCGTCAAGTTCGATGCCGTTCGCTTCGCTCATCCTCAGTCGTTCCCAAGTCATGTCGAGCGATGGGAGTAGGTAGTAATCCCGGATTGATTGGTTCCCGGCTTCCAGTCGGACGGCAATGGTGATGTCGGGATGCAGCCCCGTGTCCAAGCGGATCGCCCAGCGGGAATTACCACTTGCCGTGGTGGTATGTCGGCACAAGACGATCGAAACGGAAAACTCGTTGTTGATTCGCAATAATTCCGTCTTTGGATCACTCTCCACGGTCGCGCCCGTTTCTTCCAACAAGCCGACCACTGACGAAACAATCTCCGGGTGCATCCTTCGCATCGATCTGTTATCTTCGACGAAACCATAATCGATAGATGGAGTGTATCCGATCAGGGAATAGGCTTGAACCAGACTGCCGAAGCGATGGCGGAACGCCGCGCTGGACGGCAGATCCTCCCGCTCGTCGATTAGAATCCCCGAGAGCCTTCCATGGAGGCTCAACAGGGACTTCAGGCGATCCAGCATCTCCTCGTTGCTGACGCGGCGGCTGCGTTCCAGGATGATCCCCTGAGCTCGGTGGAAAACCGACGGATCGATGATCGGCGGCCACGCGCCATCCGCTCTCACCCAATCGGCGGGATCGTTTTTAACGTGTTTGCGTTTCAGCTTGAAGGAGGTCCGGTGGTAAACATTGTTGCCGATATATTTTTCATTGGTGAGGACCTGATGCACGGTTCCCCTGGTCCAGTCCCGGTCGAAGTCGGTCTTCAGGCCGCGACAATTGAGAAGTCTTGCGATTTCGGTTTCCGACAAACCCTCGTTTACGAAGGCAAGAAACATCCAGCGAACGTCGGCCACCTCGTTGTCAGGCCCCGGAACCAGCACCACCCTGTCGGTCTGGATGCTTTTCTGTTCTCCAATCGCCAGAATTCCTTTGGGCTGACCGGCTTGGTCGACCAGCATTCTACGTAACCCGTATCCGGCAACTCCACCCTGCTTGAACCCCAGGCGAATCAGGCGACAGGCTCCCTGAAACACCTTGGCCGAAAGCTCCCTGCTGTATTCTCCAGCCATCGCCTTCTTGACGCCTTTCACGATGTCCGAGACCGGACTCCCGTCGTTTTCGAATTGCTCCGCACAGTAATGGACTTCAATTCCGGCTTGCCGGCAGATGAATTCGTAATGTGCGCTTTCATCCGTATCCTGGAATCTTCCCCACCGGCTCACATCATAGACCAGAATGCACTCGAATGGAGCCGCTCCTGAGCGAACATCGTCGATCATTTTTGTGAATGCATCCCGCCCTTCGATGTTCAGGCCGCTTTTCCCCCCGTCCGAATATTCCCTGACGATCTCCATTTTCCTTTGAGCCGCATACGCCAGAATCACATCCATCTGATTGCTCGTGGAGTACTGCTGATGCTCCGTGGACATGCGGACGTAAACGGCCGCGGGCTTCAACCCGCCAATAGATTCGCACGCTCTGGCCGTCGATTTCATGGCAACCATTTCAAATAGGCGGATCGGTGCCGGATGGAAATAGACGATTTATGTGGTCACCCCCAGAAACCCCGGGGGCATGACAACAGTAGGCGCCAAGCATGGTGACCCCGCACCTGGATAAAATCCGGTGCCGGGCCTCGGTCCAACCGCCGAAAAACGCTTCCATCCCGGTCCACACCAGGTGCGGCGGCAAGCCGTTCCAGTGAACGCCAAACGCCGAATGGGTCAGTTCTTCCAGTTTGGGAATCCACGACTCAAACCTTCTGCGGCATCGGAGGAGCAGCTCTTGCCAAGGCAAATCCAGAGCGTCGATTCCGTCGCCGCGGAGGAACCGGGCAACGGATTCACCCCGAACCAGCCGGTACGAAAGGCAAAAGTTGGGCAGGAGGCTCACGGTATGCCGGCAGTCCCGGCAACGGAAGCGCCGGACCTTCATTCGTTCCAAGGCACCTGTCGTCGTTGTGATGAACCGTTCGTAGTATCCCAGTAGCCGCAACTTGCGATGGCTTCCACAATGCGGACAAGGAGACGGCGGAGTCATGCTCCGCTCCGCACCCGATTTCAAATACGATTCGGGATCGCCTGGGAATGCGACCAACACTTGCATGAGTGCCTACGCTTGAGAAATCCCACGAGAATTGCCCAACGATCATCGAGGTGTCGATGGTTTGGCGCAGATTTTCAATCGCGTTCCAGTTCAACATAATCGCTAGCATTGCAGTTTTAATCCCAAGGAAAATTTACAGCGACACCGGGATGCGCTCGACCGGGCAAGAGAAAAGACCCGCCGGACTCGGCTGCCTTGCGGTTTTTTTGAGACAGGCCGCGGGTGCTTTTGAGGAAGGCTCCGTCGGTGGGAGGGTGGGGTGATGGCGACCAGAATGTTTACCTGTCCGCATCCGACGCCTCCTTCTCGCCGAAATCGGGCCGGCATTATGTCATTTCACCTTCCCGAAGGAGGTAGATTTTTTTGCCCGCAGGGAGGGAACAGCGGCTTTGCCATCACCACCTCCGCCAACTTTTTATGGCTGCCGCGTATCCAGCCCCACTCGAAATCCTCGCCTCCGCTGGTCTGTCGTTGCCGGGATTGGTATCCAATCACACCCGAGGAAGTGCAGGTTGCCACCGCCATCACTCCGATGACGGTCTTGAAATCACGCTGGAGCGTGCCGGACAACTGCCCGATTCATTCCTGAACCATGCTCTGAATCGTCGGCATCGACCGTGTGTCGCATCGGAGACGGTCTTCCATCGGACCTGCCAATGTGCGCCCCAGCCGTACTGTGATCCTCATGTCCGAACTCGAAATCGAGAATGTGAGTCGTTGAGAAACTCGATTGCCTTGTCGACCGCGTTCGAGTTTTGCTCCATCGACGGCTCGTCGCCACCAAAATTGCCGCTCGTCAACTCCCGCGAAAGTTCTGATTGCCGTCGTCATCGTGCTGCCGACGGTCACCAAGTGTGAGCCGTTTGACCTTGGGATTTCCAGCCCAGCCCGCCCGACGTGTGCCCCAAGGGAGAGCACCGGCGCTCTGAAGTTTCCTCAAACACGAGCCGATCTACTTCTCCAAAGTCGCTCGCAGACGGTGAAATCTCTGCCATCCTCGCTGTTCCCCATTGCTTCTGACTGAGGCTGACGCGGAGAATTTGATCGGCTTCATCACCGCTTCATTCCCAGATCCGCTCGAAATTCATCGCCTTCAGCTCTGCATGAATGGTGCGGACCCTCTCCAAAATCCCGCTCTCGGCGTCGGCGCTTGCTACTTCCCGACCTGTCGGTGACCTCGCGCCGAAGAAGCAAGCAGGTCATCCGCCCGTCCTTTCCAGCCGAGGTAGCGTCAGAAATTTCTCGTCATCCCTCAAATGTCGGGACCACCTCCAGCGCAATCGCGCCTAAGTGAGTCGCAAAAAGTCTCCACGAAATCAACTCGTCAATCTCAGAGTTCTCCTTTTCCGCATTTCAATTTTCGGAAAAGTTCATCCAGCCGCCGCGTCTAAAGCCGCATCCAGGAATCAAAGAAGCGCCCGAAGGAGGTCCATGAGCCTGGCATCCCGCCAGACCTTGATAATCAATTTTAAATTATTTTCAGGATTTTTTAAAAAACGCCTTGCAAAGAAGACGCCGACATTGGCATGCCTCAGTGTGAATCTTAATAATCATACCCCAGACGATCAGCAACCGGTGGATAGCCAGCACCTCACGGAGCGTGGCACCCCACCAACCAAGTCCGACAAATTGCCGGATCCTACCATCGCAACGCTTGGCAACCTCCCATCGGAGGCCGACCAATCCAACGCGATCACCGCTGCGGAACCCACGTTGGGCACCGCAACCGCGGATGCTGGCATCTCCCCAACGGGAGCTGCCCAATCCAACGCAACCTCCCCCGTGGAAACCACGGCACCACCCGCCAATGCGAATGGTGGGCGGCCCCAACCGGAGGCCGACCCGTCGCAAGTGCGACGTGTGCAGACCCAAGATGTCTGCACTCCGAAACGAGCAGCACAACTGGAGCACACCTCGACTACGCCTTGTGTCCCCGGTTCTAGCGAACCTTCCAGTTGTGCACCCGCTGGAGGGGATACCCCCCAGGCCCCCGTCGCCAATTCGTCACCGAAATCGTCGAAGAAGAAGCGCAAAAAGAAGAGCGACAACCATGTCTCCATCCGTTGCACAGACGACTTGAACGACATTATCACACGCCGCATGGAGCGCACGGGCGAGAGCCAGAGTGAAGCAGTTCGCGCCATCATCCGCGAGTCTGAGGACAAGGCCGGTAACGTTTACCTTTCGCCCAAGACCCCTCCAGAGTGGCTCGAAAAGCTACTCGGCGAAATCAAGAAATGGCGCACGGCTTTTGCCACGGCAAAATCCCGTCTTAATGTCACGACTCCTGCCGACGATGACACCCGCTACACAGAAGTTGTCGAATGGCGGGCGGAGAGCGCCCGGCTGCTCGTCAAAATCCCAAAGTTGGAGGAAGCCATTGAGGTTGCCCTCGACTCCCTTTCCAGCCTGACGCCTCGAAAAGTGCTCCGCCTGAGGAATGGCATTAAAATCTTGGAACATTGGGAAACGACCTTCAGAGCGAAAAAGGACACCAGGACGGCAGACCTCCTCCTTCACATCATCGACATGCTCGCAGACGCAGGAATTACCAAACCTTGAGGACCAGAACAGGATGCCCTACTCAGACACCATCGGCGTAACCCCCGCTTCACTGATCTACATCGCAGCTTATCTCTCCAACGAGGGGCACGGCCACCACAAGGACTACGACCTCACGCCCATTCAGGTGCTGGGGGTCAAGTCCGTCCAGCAATTCATAGCCTATGCCGTTGAGGCCTTCCGCATGAACAGCCGGAAAAAGGTGGGGAGGCCGCCCAAGAATGCGGCGAACTGGGTCATCGTGAGAACTCCCGACGGAACCAATCTTGAACCTCAGGAAATGGCCGCCTACGAGCATGCCATCTTTGAAGCTACGGGACTCGGTGGCCCGGTAGTCGGTATCCACAATTGGCACAAAAACAAATATACAGGTGCGGCGGACCTGAACCTCCTGGCCGCTGCGTTCACCTCTAGGGGGGAACTCGTGCGTGACCGTGACAGTGACATCCGTAAACACCTCCGCTGGACCATCGATCAGGTAACCGATGAGCTCAATGTTCTTCGCAAAGCCCAGGGAATTACGTCTATCGTCACGATGCCGGAAATCAAGCGCGACCGAGCCCATGAGCGCGGTGAGGAGGACCTGATCGAAGAGCTTGCCAGAATGCCCAAACCTCCAAGGACGACCGCCGATCTGGAACCCACCTTGCTTTCTCTTGGCTGCGAAATAACCCGCCCGGACCGGGGCACAGATTCAATTTCCGTGAAGATGCCAGGAAAGAAAAAGGCGAAGAAGGTTCGGATTCTCAAGTTATTGGCCGACATCGCCGTGGCAATTGACCGGCTGAGAACGACTCGTGAATTACCACAGCCAAAGCCGGGCCTCTCGGAAATTTCCTGATGTCGTGAGAAATACTCCTCGTCAGTTTATGCTGACCACCCTGACTGGTGAAGTAGGGTGACGGCGCTTGACGGTCTTGGTAGAGCGCTGTGATCAGTGGTGATTCGATCCACCGCGAAGCCGGCACGCCTCGTCGTATTCGATGGCGATGTCGAAGCCGATGTCCACGGTGGGGTCAATGATTTTGAATCCGACGTATTCGATACAGAGGAGATGGAGGCCAGAGAAATCCCCAGGAAGCGACCGTAGCTGATATTTGGTGGAGGGCTCGTTCACTGCGAACCCCCGTGCGCCAAGCATCGCGATTTCGAGGGTGATGCGCTGGACCTCGTCCTTTGGCATGGCTTCAAACATCCGGAGGGCGTCGCCGCAGGAGGTCAGGACATCCGGCCTGACCTTGCCGCCGGACTTCCGGAACTGGCGTTCTGTGATCCGGTTGCGGCCGAGCTCTGCGAGTTCGCCCAGACTTCCGGCAGGATCCAGAGTCATGACCCGTTGGTAAGCGGTTTCAGCTTCCGCCATTTCCCCGGACTGCTCCAGATTCATGGCGAGGTTAAGCCATGCCTGCGCGTCGAATGGGAGGAGCGCGACCGCCGCCTGGAGGTGTTCACGAGCTTCGGCGAGTTGCCCGGTTTGTGACAGTGCCGCGCCGAGGTTCTTGCGGCTGAGAGCATCACTGGGATCGCGGGCGACAGCTTCGCGGAATGCCCGGATTGCATCGTCCCATTGGCCGGCCCGTCCACCCGCCACACCCAAGGCCACCCATGCGCCGGGATAATCCGGCTGAAGGCTCACCAGTCGCTGGAGAAGATGGATCGCTTCGGCTGTCTGACCCTGATTGCCCAGACCCATGCCAAGATTGAAGAGTGCGACGGCATCATCCGGATCGCGTTCCAGCGCCAGCCGCAGGAGGGCGGTGCCTTTGTCATGCTCGCCCTGCTTGAGGAGATTGCCACCCTGCTCCGCCAGCGACTCGGGCGCGGAGCTTTCCTTCCAACGGATAATTACCCGGTCTCCTGTCACCACGATTTCGGCAGCGCCGCCCTGCCCGGCGAATTGCGTCGCCAGGTGCTCGCGAACGGCATGCCGGAAATCATCGCCCTCCAAGCCGCGCTGCGATTCGGGTAACTGGCTGCGATCAAATTCCGCGAGCGAAAACTGGATGTCGTGAGGCGTGGCCGACATCAGTCAGTGGAGTAGCAGTTGAAATGAAAGGCGGAGGACAAACCGAGGATCTCCGCCCAGCGTTCGACCAGTAGGCGATCGTTCGCGGGTTCGTCCGGGATTTCCTGAAGAACCTTCTCCAGTTCGGCGGCCTTGCCACGGTATCCGAGGGCTACAAACGGGATGGTGAACCGGGGCTCCTCAAGCAATCCACTCCAGAACGTGGCATACAGCGCGTTCATGGAGGTGTTCGTATCAACGAGCGGCTTGGGGAACTTCCCGCGGATCTCGGGTGCCAGAGCCCGTTCGTTCTCCGCAAGCTGCGAGCGGATTTCGGTTTCCTGCTGCTGCCTCAGGCCGGGCAGGTTTTTCCAGATGAATCCATCCACCCGGAAGCCGATCGAATAGGTGCGGAGCTGGGTGACGATCTGGCCGATCATGGCGCGTGCGAACGGATCGGAAAACCCGGTCATGCCCATCGCCTCAATGCCGGCGTCCTGCTCGGCGGTCGTCGCCGCTATCTCCCACCGGTCCGCCGCCGGGCATGAGAAGGTGCGGATGAGGAACATCAGCTGGCTCGCCACCAGGTAATCCAGCGACGCTGAGCCCGGCCTGAACCGAATCATGTGCGCGGGTGCGCCAGAACGCGCCGGCGTCACAGTCGCCCTGGCCTTCAGATTCGTCTCCTCCATTACATGGACCGGCCGCTCCGAAATCCTCTCCACCTGTTCGATCAGTTGTTGGACGTCGGGGGCGAATGGCATTGGGAAAATCGAGGGTGAGACTGGCGACACGGTCGCAGTGACCGCCGGACGAAGCTGACAGTCCGCCCGAGCACAGGCAAGCGTCGGGAGGTCGGATTCGCTGGTCAAATTTCCGGCTATTGGATTAGCTCCCCAACGTGAAACGAAACCGCTGGCAGAAAAATCCGCACGGTCTGGAACCGCTCGCCAGCCAAGCGAAGGACTACGCCCTGCACATGATGGCGACCACCGGCTCCCTGCCGCCAACGGTCATCGCCGACACCGACGAGGGATTCGTTTTCTGCATGCCCACCGAGCTGATGGATGATGCCGCCAAAGACCGGTTTGCTGAAGTCACCCGCCTGTTCGCAATCGCCCAGACCGCTCGCTCTCTGGTCATGGTCGTGGAGGCATGGGCAAGACTGCCGGATGCCAGCGGCCACCTCGACACCGACACGCCACCGTCCCAAGCCGCAGACCGAAAGGAAGTGGTCGTCCTCATGCTTGAAGACCATTCCCGCAACGCCACCGTGATGCTCCCTATCATCCGTGACGAAGCCGGTGCTTTCATCGCCTTCGGCGACCCCGGGCCGATGCAGTTCGGCGAATCCGTGGGGCGCTTCTCAGGTCTCATGCCTAGAAACAAACCCAGCGTGCGCGAGGCTGCCCAGGCAAAGGCAACATTGCTGTCGCTCGGAATGAGCATCGTCAACCGCGGTTTCGATCCCACCCTGAACTGAAATGGAAGCCACCGACGCCGTCATGGTCATCTTCAGCGAGCCCCAGGTCCGCCATTGCAAGACCGCGCACTTCCTCAAGACTTTCGGCCCGGCCGCGCTGCCCGAAGGGCCGGAACTCGCGGCGATGATGGGTAAGTTCCAATTCCTGGTCGAAGGTTGGGACGACGACCCGCGGGAACTTTACTCAATCCCCGAGGTGCGGGAATTCTACCAGCATTTCCACCGCATCTGGCCCTATTGGTTTTTCTTCTGCGATTTGCGGACGGAAACCCTGACCATGATGACCCTGTGCCTGATGCCGAACCTCAGCGGCTACAAGCGCCTCGGCGAACCCAATGCCGCCGTCGAATACGACCCGATGGACTTGATCAACTTCATCAAGAAAAACTTCGTGCCGCTCAATACGATGATGGAGCGCGCCGGTATGTCGGAAATGGACATCTACAACCGCACCCGGGACGTGTTTCACCACTACAAACTACCCTACGATTCGGAGCCACCAGAGGGGTGATATAGAGTTCCTGTGACCGCGACTGAGTACCGAGAAGCCTTGGAAGCCTTGCCCTTTGGCAAGCGCCTTCCCGGTGCCGTCTATTTGATCGATCCGGGCGACGATTCTCGCATCCCATCGCTCCTCCGAATCACGGTGGCTGAACTGCGGAAGCGCATGGAAATCGGCATGGAGTTCAACCTGCTGAAATTCCACACTGCCTCGCCGAAGATCTCGTTCCTTGCCTATCCGGATTTTGAAAAAGACCCGCACCCAGCCTTGAAGGAATCGGTCATTGTCGATCTCATCACCGGCAAGACCCGCCGCGACGATTACCGCGCCCGCGCCAATCCGCCGGTCCTCCACCGCAAGGAAACTTTCCTGCCGCCGGAGCACCCGCTGTATGAAAAGTTCTCGAAGCTCACGCGCCAAGAGGAGGGGGCAGGCTTGTTGGAAGACACTTCACAGATTGGCTTCCGCTTGAATTGGGAACGCGCACTCGCTGATAAAGGCCTTGGTTTCAACGGCCACCGACTTATTGAAACAAGGCAGGTGACTTCCGCGGCCCAGGCTGCACCGAAGAAGAAGATCCACCGGCACAAGACAGCCCTCGTCCGCCATGAGATTTCCAAGCCGGTGAAGACGCTGCTAGAACTCGGTCAGCTCCGCCGGGGGGAATCATTCTTCGACTACGGTTGCGGTCACGGTGGCGATGTGGAAGCGATTCGAAAGCTCGGCCACGAATCCATCGGCTGGGACCCTGTCCACGCGCCGGATGAACCAAAGCAATCCGCTGACGTGGTCAATCTCGGCTTCGTTCTCAACGTCATCGAGGATCCGGCGGAACGTGTCGAGGCCGTGCTTGATGCGTGGCAATTCACCCTCCGCGTTCTGCTTGTCTCCACACTCATCGCCGGGCAGGAAGCTTACGATGACGTCCTGACATTCGGCGACGGCGTGATCACCCGTCGCGACACGTTCCAGAAATTCTTCGAACCCGCGGAAATCCAGGCCCTGCTCGAAGACACCTTACACACGGAAGCCGTGCCGGTTGGTCTCGGTATCTATCTGGTGTTCCGCGACACCGCCGATCTTCATGATTTCCTCGCCTCTCGCGCCCGCCGCTTCATCGATTGGGAATCTCTCTCGCGCCGTCTGGGCTTGCTGAAGGCTCTCCGGGCCAAACGCGATCCCTACGACACCCATCGCGAGTTGCTCGACGGCTTTTGGGAGTCCGTCCTTGTGTTAGGAAGGATCCCGCGTGACGAAGAGTTTGATCGACTCGTGGAAGTCCGCCAAGCCTGCGGTTCTCTCCCGCGAGCGCTTCAACTATTCATCGACCGCTTCGGGGAGCCGACCTTCACCGCCGCACGCCAGCGTCGGAAAGAAGACCTTCTGGTGTTTGTCGCCGCTGCGCAGCTACGGCAGAAAATCCCTTTCAACCAGCTCTCCCTCCGGCTCCAGCGCGACCTGCGTTCGTTTTTCGGCAGCTACGCCAACGCGGAGGAAAAGGCCCGCGAACTCATGTTCGCCGCCGGCGATTCGGACGAACTGGAAATCGCCGTCGCCCAACTCGAATTCGGCTTCCTTGATCCGAAAGAAGGCCACTTCACCGTTCATCGCAGTCTTCTCGACGAGTTGCCCGCCATTCTCCGCGTCTATGTCGAGTGTGCCGCACGCCTTTACGGAGATCCCCGCGAGGCCGACCTAATCAAGATTCACCTGCATTCGCGAAAGCTCACTTTCCACTACTACCGCGGCTTCGACTCCACTCCGCTTCCCGAATTGCTCACCCGCATCAAGATCGACCTCAAGCGACTCTTTGTTTCCGTCATCGACCATACCACCGGCCGGGAACACCAACTTTTATTCTTCAAGGAGCGCTTCCTTGCCAAGGATCACCCGGACCGCCCGAAGATGGACCGCTTCAGCGCCAAGCTGCGCAAGCTAGGTCTCCGCGAGGAAACTATCGGCTACGGGCCTACGAAAGAAAAGTGGGAGTCGGTCACCGCACAACTTCCCAAACTCTCGTGAGCGAGGAGGTGTCTGCTAGATCCTGATGTCGCCTTGATCATCCGAGTCATCGTCCTGATCTTCCCGCTCATAATCGCTGTCACCGGATTCCTCTCCTTCGACCGAGCTAGCCCATGCGCGCCGGTCTTGCGGGGGATAACCCAGAATGGTCATCACGCCGTCAAGAATTTGGCCCTTCATTTTGTTCGAGAGATTCGTGCAAACCCAGAATTCGCTTTCCGGGATCCGCTTGGGATTGGTGCTGCTGCCACCGTCCATAATGCTTTGGGCACTTCTTGCAAAATAAGTTCTGCCTCGTCCTGTGTAATGTTGGACCATGGCGAACTCCGCTCCGTGTTTCTTGGACAGCCACCCCAGCGCACACATGAAGCGCAGGATTGCCGTTGGATAACAGGTCGCCAGCGATTCCGGCGTCAGGCGTTCGGGGATCCGAACTTGGTCCAAGGTGATCCGCTTGCTTCCCTTTTTAGCGTGGGCGTTTGAAATCAATCGGCGCACACATGCGGAGAGGTCGTCACCGTCTTTCCGCGCTTCGAGCCGGAGAAGCGCCAGAGCATCCATTTCCAATTCCACTTGAGGCATGTGAGTTCAGTAAAGATTTTCAACCCGCTCGACAAGCCCATCCCAATCCACGTCCGGTGTCAGGTGACACCAACTCAGACGGATCGCCTCGTTCGCTTCGTCGTCGCTGTAGCCCATCGCCTTGATGACATGGCTGGGCGTGTAGCTGCTAGACGTGCATGCAGAACCGTTGGAAATCGCCACCAGATCTTTGAGCGCCACGATGAGTGCCTCGGAATCGATTCCCGGAAATGCGAGATTCAGCACGTGATCCATGGTTTCCTCGGGCCGGCCATGAATGCGCGGGGAGAGCGATGAAAATGCGGCGAGTGCGGCGTCCTTGATTTCACGGCAACGAATGCGTCGTTTTTCGTGATTCTTCATGGCTGTTTCCGCGGCCATGCCCAGCGCGGCGACATGGGCTACCGGAAGAGTGCCGGGGCGTAGGCCGCGTTCCTGGCCACCGCCGTAGAAGAGGGGCTTGAGGGGAGGGCGTTCGTAGCCGCGCCGCCGGAGAATCAGGGCGCCGACGCCTTTGGGGGCGTAAATTTTGTGTCCGCTCACCGAAATCATATCGATCCGCCCATTACGTAATGGTCCGATGTCTTTGCCGAACGCTTGGGCCGCATCGGTATGGAGGTAGGCATCATGCCCTTCGAGCACGGCGGCGATTTCGTCAATCGGCTGGCGGACCCCGGTTTCATTGTTCGCCGCCATGATCGATACCAGCAGCGTGTCGGATCGCAGCGCGTTGCGGAGCTCTTCGGGACTCACGCGCCCTTGCTCGTCAGAAGCGAGCCAGGTCACCTCGAAGCCCTGTTTTTCCAGTGCCTCCAACGGCTCCAGAATCGCCTTATGTTCGATTCGGGTTCCGATCAAATGGCGCTTGCCGGTTTCGATTCCATGGGCGGCCAGCCCTAGAATGGCGAGGTTGTTGGATTCCGTCGCGCCACTGGTGAAGATGACTTCCTCACGCTTCGCCCCTACCACAGCACCAATCTGATCGCGGGCTTTCTGAACCGCTTGCTTAGCCCGCGAACCGTATTCATGCGTACGACTGCCCTCGTTGCCAAATTCTTCGGTGAGGTAGTGAAATAGCACTTCCCTTACCTCCGGATCCAGCGGGGTGGTCGCGTTGCAATCGAGGTAAACAGGAGGCATTTGAAGAAAAGCGGTGTTTGTGAAAGTTTGAAATTGCCAAACACAGACAGATTTTTTAACTAACCAGCAGCACTGAACTCTAAGTGCTGACCGAAAAAATCCCAAATCCTTCCCCCATGCAACGGCAAAACGCATCCCCTTACTCTAAGCTGATTTTCGCAGCCACGGGAGCGCCGGTCACCAAGCTAGCCATCCTGGAGAACATTATGCGGGACGTGATTTTTCACAGCACTCTCGATTGGCAAACCGCCGATCAACTCGCCGTCGCCGCTCGCCAAGCCCACGACATTTATCGGTCCGCGCCGTGTTTTTACGACATGGGAGCCATCCATCACAAAGCCGCACATGCCTTGATGAAATTGGAGGTCCGGCTGGCGAAGGTCTGTTCCTCTGGCGATGCGGCGAAAATCCAGGAACTCGAAACCCGGGTCTCACTTGCCCGACGCTCCGAACAATCCGCCCGCGAAGCACTTCCGCGGCTCGCCGCTTTCCACGAACTCGATCCTGCCTGATTCCATGGACACTGAATCCACCCTTGCCTTTCCTGTCATCCGCGGCGTCCAAGCCCGGCGGGAGTATTACGTTGCCATGTGGACCTTGCGCATGATGCAGAGAATCTCGATCTTCAATGAGGAGGACCTGCCGCCCGAACTTCGCGCCCAACGCATCCTCAACAAGGCCCGCATTCCGGAAATCGCCGGCTACATTCTCGACAACCCTGACGACTACGTCTTCTCCGCCCTCACCGTCTCCGTGAATTCCGAAGTCAAATTCGATCCGGTCCCAGGACAGGACAAGCTCGGCATGCTCAAGGTGCCGATGGAGGCCAAGTTCATCATCAACGACGGCCAACACCGGCGGGCCGCGATCAAGGAAGCTTTGGAACAGCGCCCGGAACTCGGCCATGAAACCATCGCCGTCGTCTTCTTCCTCGATATTGGTCTGGACCGTTGCCAGCAGATGTTCGCCGACCTCAACCGTCACGCCATCCGTCCCAGCCGCTCCATCGGGCTGCTCTACGATCATAGGAACGAACAGGCGAAGCTCGCGAAACTCGTTATCCTCAAGTCGGAGTTCTTCTGCGAGATCGTGGACATGGAAAAGTCCTCTCTAGCTAAACGCTCGCGCAAGCTCTTCACGCTTTCCGCCTTCTACAATGCCTGTGCCGACCTTGTTGCCGGTCTCGCCACCGGTGATTTGTCCAAGGACGCCGCCATTGCCCGGGAGTTCTGGGAAGAAGTGGCCAAGCATTTTCCTTCATGGGCACAGGTGCGGGAGGGACGGATGCCCGCCAGCGAAGTGCGCGAAGGTTTCATTCACTCCCACGGCATCGCTCTCCAGGCCATCGCCAAGGCCGGCAACAGCCTCCTGACGCTCCACCCGAAGGATTGGAAAAAACAGTTGAGTGCTCTCGAAAAAATCAATTGGTCACGCGCTAACGCCAAGGTCTGGGAAGGCCGCGCCATGATTGGCGGCAAGCTGTCCAAGGTCACCACCAACATCACCCTTACCACCAACGTCATCAAAAAAGCCTTGGGCTTGCCCCTCGAACCGGAAGAGCAAAGGATCGAAACCGCTGCCCGCAAGCGGGATCAAGATTGAGCTCCGAGGCATTTTAACCCACCGCGATCACCGCCCATTATTTCTCCGATGCCCCTTCCCATTGACATCTCCGCCTTGCTTTCCGGTTCGCTTGTGGAATCCGAACGCATTGAGCTGAAGGAAGGCTGGAATCCGGAATCGGTGCTGCACACCCTGTGCGCTTTCGCCAACGACTTTCACAACCTCGGCGGCGGTTATGTGATCGTTGGTGTGGCCGAAAAGGATGGTCACGCCCAATTGCCACCGGTCGGCCTCGATCCGAAGCGCATTGATGCCATTCAAAAGGAAATCCTCAACCTCGGCCATTCCTCGATTCAGCCATTCTATCATCCGGTGATGGAGCCTGCCGTGATTGATGGCAGACACATTCTGATTCTTTGGGTGCCCGGCGGACCCGCTCGCCCTTACAAGGCTGGGGTCACCTTGGGTAAAAACGCCACCGAGTGGGCGTATTACATTCGCAAAGGTTCGAACACCGTCCGCGCAAAGGGCAGTGACGAGCGCGAGCTCCTCGGTCTCGCTAACAACATCCCCTTCGACGATCGGGTGAACCACCGCGCCACCTTGGCCGACCTCGACCTCGGCTTGATCCGCACCTTCCTGCGCGCCATCGGCAGCGAACTTTACAAGATCTCCGCAAAGATGGAATTCGAGGCGCTCTGCCGGCAAATGCAGATCGTGGACGGCCCGCCCGAAGCGATGTTCCCACGCAACGTCGGCCTGCTGTTCTTCAACGAGCAGCCCCACCATTTTTTCCCCCAGGCCCAGATCGATGTCGTCTATTTCCCCGATGGCGCGGGCGGCGACCACTTCGAGGAGAAAATCTTCCACGGCCCGCTCGACCGGATGCTGCGCGAGTCCCTGGCTTTCATCCAATCCCGCTTCCTCGGAGAACGCGTGATCAAGCACTCCGATCGGGCGGAGGCTGAACGCTTCTACAACTTCCCCTACGAGGCCCTCGAAGAATCCCTTGCCAATGCCGTCTATCATCGCGGCTACGACGAACGCGAACCCATCGAGGTCCGCATCAGCCCGGAGGAAATTGTCATCGTCAACTACCCCGGACCCGATCGCTCGGTCCGACTCGATCAACTTCGCGAAGGCAAGGCCGTTCCGAGGCGCTACCGCAATCGCCGCATCGGCGATTTCCTCAAGGAACTGGAAATCACCGAGGGGCGCTCCACCGGCATTCCGAAAATCCTCCGGACGATGAAGCAAAATGGCTCGCCGCCTCCGGAATTCGAGTTCGACGACGATCACTCCTTCTTCCCCGTTCGCCTGCCGGTTCATCCGAAAGACAGAGCAGTGCTGGCCCCGCAAGTCACCCCGCAAGTCACCCCGCAAGTCGAAGCGCTCCTTCGGGTCACCGATGCCGATCTTTCCAGGGAGGATTTGCAGACGCGGCTAGGCTTGGCTGACAGGGAAAACTTCCGGAAATCCTTCCTCATCCCCGCCCTTGAAGCCGGTCTTGTCGAGCGAACCATCCCCGACAAACCCAACAGCCGTCTCCAAAAATACCGTCTCACCGCCAAGGGCAAGTCCCTCATCGGCAATATCTGATACGCTTTTTCTTATACCGATCACTGACACCTGATCATTTCCCATTCCCTTTCCCATGCCCTCCAAGACAACGACCTCTGATTCCAAACCCGCACCGCGCCGCGTCTCTTCCGAGTCGGTGGAGGGGCCTGCGCCGGGTGCCCGGTACTCGGCGTTCACGGAACTCGGCTTCAAAAAGACCATCGACGCCCTCTGCGAGGAAATCCGCGAGCTCTATCTGGAGGACCAGGTGCCTTGGATCCTCGGCTACTCCGGCGGCAAGGATTCCACCGCCACTCTCCAACTCATCTGGCTCGCCCTCCAGGAATTGCCCGAGGAAAGTAAAACCAAGACCGTCCACGTCATCTCCACCGATACCATGGTGGAGAACCCCATCGTCTCATCTTGGGTTCAACGTTCCCTCGAAGTCATGAGCGAAGCCGCCAAGACGCAGGTGGTGCCAATTCGGCCGAAACTCCTTCGCCCGCAGGTCGAAGAGTCATTCTGGGTGAATCTCATTGGCCGTGGGTATCCCGCGCCACGGCATAAATTTAGATGGTGTACAGAGCGGCTAAAAATTAAGCCATCGAATCGCTTTATCAATCATGTCGTTAGTGCCAACGGTGAAGCAATCCTCGCACTTGGTGCCCGCAAAGAGGAGAGTCAAGCACGGGCAAAGGTCCTTACGAAGAATCAAAAATACCGCGTTCGAAGCCGCCTCAGCCCAAGCGCTACTCTTGCAGGTTGCTCAATCTACACACCTATCGAGGATTGGACTAGCGACGACGTTTGGATGTTTCTAACGCTGATCAAAAATCCGTGGGGACATAGCAACAAAGATCTGATGGGTATGTATGCGGGTGCTTCCGCCGACGGTGAATGCCCATTGGTCGTGGATACTAGCACTCCAAGTTGCGGAAGTTCACGGTTCGGATGTTGGGTTTGCACACTTGTTGAAAAAGACAAATCCATGACGGCAATGATTCAGAATGACACGGAAAAGGAGTGGATGATGCCGCTTCTTGATCTTCGTAATGCTTTGGACTTTCGCAACAACGCCACGATCGAAGACCCGATGAATTCGGATCACCACTTGCGCGATTTCAGGAGAATGAGCGGAGCGACACAATTGATGAGCCAAGAGGACAAACTTGTTCCCGGTCCTTATCATCAACAAGCTCGGGAAGATTGGCTGACGAAGCTATTGGAGGCGCAGGTATGGATTCGAAAAAACGGTCCGGAAGACGTGCGTCAAATCGAGTTGATCACTCTGGAGGAACTTCAGGAAATCCGGCGGCTTTGGGTCGTGGATAAGCATGAACTCGAAGACCGACTTCCTGGCGTTTACAGGAAAGCAACAGGTGAAGACTACCCAGGTCGCGCTTTGGATGATCAATCCTTGCTTGGTGCTGACCAGATGGAAGTTCTAGCGGCTCTTTGCGGCGACGACCGATTGCACTATGAGATGACCCGCGAGTTGCTGAGTGTGACGATGCAGCAACAAGCCAGTGCCCGACGGGCTGGTCTCCACGACAAGCTAGAAAAGTCAATCAAGCGCCATTTCTTTGATGACCGCGACGATGCCACGGCCCGGGCCAAGCGTAGGTCCGAAAAACTCAGCTCACTACCGGTTTCCGAGGGAGGTGCAGCATGATTCTCGATGCCATCATTATCGAAAACTTCGGCGTCTATGGAGGAAGCCAGGAAATTGAACTAAGTCCGCGGAAAAACAAGCCGGTGATCCTTTTCGGCGGATTGAACGGCGGCGGCAAGACCACCTTGCTCGACGCGCTGCAACTCGCATTTTACGGCCGTAAGGCCAAGGTTTCGAAACGTGGCAAGCTCTCCTACAATGACTACCTTCAGTCGGCCATCCACGCCGGAGCCGATCCCGGCGAGGGGGCCAGCATTGGCCTGCGGTTCCGCCGCATTCTCGAAGGACAAGAGCATCACTTCCTTGTGGCCCGCTCCTGGCGGGTGGGTGCTCGTGGCATCGAGGAGACCGTTACCGTTATGCGCGATGGCGAGCTCGATCCGCAGCTCGCCGAGCATTGGGCGGAGTACATCGAGGGCTTTCTCCCGAGTGGGATTGCCCATTTGTTCTTCTTCGATGGCGAACAGATCAAGGAGCTTGCGGAGGGTGAAAACGCAGGTGAGATGTTGCGCACCGCCGTCCATTCTTTGTTAGGCTTGGATCTGGTAGAGCGTCTGGAAAACGATCTCAGGGTTCTGGAGCGGAAGAAGCGCGGCGAGTCCGGAGATCCCGTGGCTCTGCAACAGGCGGTGATGGCGGAGGAAGAGGTGGAGCGCCTCGATGCCGAATTGGGCCGTCTGGTCCATGAGGCGGCTGCCAAACGAGGTGAGGCCGAACAACTGGCCAAGAAGGTCGCCGCCAAAGAGGACGAATACCGTAAGGCGGGAGGCGAACTCTTTGACCGCCGCAAGCAGCTTGAGGCCCGGCGGAACGAACTTCAGCAATCGGTATCAGCGGAAGAGGAGTCTCTGCGTCATCTGGCAGCTGGACCCGCACCGTTGCTCATGCTCACCTCCTTGCTTTCCACCGTGGAGAAACAAGTGTGGGGCGATGCCGAGATCCTGCGCCAGAAAGTACTGCTCGAAGTCATTCAGGAGCGTGACCAGCAGATGTTGGCCGCTCTCAAAACCACTCCAAAGTCTGTAGCGGACACGCTGAGAAAGTGGCTGAACCAAGATCAGGAGAAGCGGCGGAAAACTGCGGGAAGGGAACTGGCCTTGGGAGCGGACGAGTCCCTTCTTGCTGAACTCCGCCATCTCCGGGCCAACGCGCTGCCGAAGTCCGCCGCGGAAATCGAACGTCATCTCCGCAAGCTGGAGGGTCTACGCGTGGAGCTGGAGCGGATGGAGCGGGAAATCACTCGCATCCCCTCGAAGGAAGCGATCGCGACCCTTCAGATTGAACTGGATTCAATCAGCCAGCGGCATCAACAGGCCACCATGGAGCTGGGTTCGCTGGAGGCCCGCCGGGAGCAGACGATTCGTCAACTTGCCGAGGCCGGGAAACGTGCCGACAATGCCGGCCGCCGCGTGGCGGAACTCGGGCTGGACGACGAGGACCGGGAGCGGATCCTCCGCCACTCGCAAAAAGCCCGGGACACGCTGGTGAAGTTCCGCGAGGAAGTCACCCGCCGCCATGTCAGCCGCATCGAGGCCCTCATTTTAGAGTCTTTCACCCAGCTTCTCCGCAAGCGCGGCCTGGTGACCGCCATTCAGATCAATCCCGTCACGTTTGAACTGAGCCTCACGGGCGGCGACGGCTTACCGCTGACGTTCGACAAGCTCTCCGCCGGAGAGCGGCAGTTGCTGGCCACCTCGCTGCTATGGGGACTTGCCCGGGCCTCGGGCCGGCCGATTCCCACGGTGATCGATACGCCCCTCGGACGTCTCGATTCCACCCATCGCCAACACCTGGTGGAACGCTATTTCCCGGTGGCGGCGCATCAGGTGATTCTGCTTTCCACCGACGAGGACATCCACGAGCAGAATCTCCCCAGACTCAAGCATGCCATCGCGCCGCCCATCGACAGTCTAAACTTGCGCGCAGCATGACCAATGATCCAACTATCGACTTTCCTGCTATCAGCGCGCTGAAAAATGGGCGCCAGCAGTATTTAACCAGCTGGTCCATGAGGACCGTCCTCTTTTGTCTTTCTCCGCATGCGACCAATGCAACAGATGGCTCCGGGCTGCGACTTAACCCGAATGTCGCCGCGAAAATCGCGGCGACCTGGACAAAGAATGGCGAAGCCCCTTGCATTAGGCCGATTGTCGTTGCGATCCGCTCGGATGCGAGGTTCTCCCCGTTAGCAACCGCGCCCAAAACCGGATTGGGCACCCTGCAACTTCCTCTAGGCGCAATACTGGATGTCTGTGATGGAGTTCATCGGATAGCAGCTCTGGAAAAAGCGGGTTTTCCGTCCGCCATTCTCACGAAAAGCACATGGCCTATCCATTTGATTGAAGTAAAAGATGATCATGATCTTGCGCGTCTTTTGCATGGTGTGGAAAAATCAAGAAACGTCTTCGCCCGTATCTCCCAGCCTTCCGCCGTTTCAAACCCTCAACATGCTCTATGGATTCGAAACGTCATCGAATCATCGAAGTTCCTCAATCTCGCGGTTGCCCAAGAAAAATCATCCCTACCGACCCGAAGTTCCAAGCTATGGACTGGTTCGGCCGTCCGCCGTGCCATGCAATCTCTCCTGAACTCATCATCTGTTCAACCCACAATGGAAATGGGAATTCGAATCGCCGAATCTTGGGATGTTCTTGCAAGTGCTATACCGGCCCTTGATGACTACGCGAATGGCAAAATCACGGCATCTGAATTGCGGGAGACCACAGTTCTACCACTCGCATCAATGATTCCGCCACTGGCTCAGGTATGCGCAAAGATCGCCTCTGCTCCGCCAGATTCATGCGCAACAGCGCTTCAAAAGATCACTGCGGTCGATTGGTCACAAGCAGATGGCGGATGGGCAATGCTCCATCCATCACCCATACGAAAAGAAGTATGGATCAAAAAGCTGTTGGAACAAACCGGACTAGCCGCCAAAAACTCCTAGATCATTCACCTTTCATGAAAGCCTCACCCGCTACTGAGAATTTTTGGCTCGGCAAACTCGCCAATCTCAACGCAGCGAATACGCCCGAACTTGGTGTTGCACCGCATAAGCCACTGATGATTTTCAGTGTCATGGACCTCATCGAAATTGACGTTCTTCGCACCCGATGGGTGCCCTACAATGCCGACCTCGTAACCCGCTTCCGCGACTATTGGAGCCTCGTGGTGGAGCGCCGCAAGAACCGTCCCGAAATTACGATGCCTTTCAACGCTCTCGGTGGCGAACGGGACGCGATCTGGGAACGCTTCGACGAAAGCGGCAAACCCTCCATCTCCAAGCTCACCACCCGCCTCTGCCAACTCGATTCAGACCTCTTCGATTGCCTGCTTGATCCCGAGTTCCGACTCAGCGCCCGCCGGATCATGATCGCCACCTATTTTACCCCCGCTGAACAAGTGGGACTTTGTGAGCGTTTCCGCCTTCCTGTGCCCGATACCGCCGAAATGGCGAATTTCGCCAAAGACCGGGATGCCTACAAAGCGAGCCAGAAAAAAGGCCGAGACAGCCGCTTCAAGGCTGAAGTCGGCCCCGGCTACAAATATACCTGCGCCCTCACCGGATATTGTCTTCAAACAACCGCAGGCTACATCGTCCAAGCCGCCCACATTCACCAGCATGCCGCTAGCGGAAATGACGACCCACGTAACGGCCTCGCGCTAACACCGGACGCCCATTGGATGTTTGATGCTGGCCTCTGGACCGCAATTCCAAAGGGGGATGACATCCTCATCGAGGTCGCAATCGGTCGCTTCTCCGAAACCTCGCCGCATGGCCGATTGTTAGCGGGATTTCACCAAAAGCCTTTAACTTTCCATACCGATGCTCGCATCAGGCCGGATATAAAGCACTTCGAATGGCACAGGAAAAAGCATCAGTTTTAATCTTGTCGCGATCCGGCTGAGATTCTGGCCGCATCGCCTTCGATTGGAGGCCGTTCAAGGTCTTCTTCTCCGGATTTACCATATTCACGCTGTCGGAGTTGGCGATGGCGCGTCTTCCTCGCTTCTCGTGGGGTCTTCCAGGAGCGATTGATTGAAATAATCCGCTGCGCGCTCTGGCTGACCAAGATGGTGTGAGGCGATGGCAAGGATGTTTCTCCCGAGTTGGAGTTCCAGCACGTCGCGTGAGGTGGCAATATCGGCGCGGGCTTGGGCAAGTTCTCCCTTCGAATCAACCTGTCCATCACGGGCGGTTGCGAAAGCCGCTTTCAAACCTTGGAATTCGGCGAGTAACTCTGCGCCGAGGATCGCTTTATGTTTGTCCGCCGCGGAGATAAGGCGGTCGAGCAGTCCGGTAACTTGCCCAATTCGGGCGCGGCTGTATTCCATGAGGCCCTGCGGGAAAAACTCGGCATAGGGACCGCTACCCTTGGCGAATTTGTCGCGGATGCGTCCTTCGCGCTGGCGGATGGTGGTGCGGATGAGCTGAAGCGCCTCATCCTTGGTGATGGTGCCGCCCGATTGAGTGGCTTGAAGGGTAGTCCGGGCGGAAAGTTTTGCGTCGAAATCATCGAACGCGGTTTCAGTGGGCGCGGCGAGAGTCGCTATATTGGCCGGGGCGGCAGGCAAGGCTTTGAGTTTGCCGATGTGATCTTCCGCAAACTGCCGAAGTTCCTCGGCGCTGATGCTGCGATGTTCCAGATGGTTTTCAAAGAATCGTTCGATGTTTATCATAACGGCACCCAAATATCAGGCTGTTACGGGAAAGCCAAGCCACTTTCCGGGAAACCCTTGCAGTCCAGCGGGAAGGGGTGAGAAAATCCGGATTGGCATCCGGAGTCCGGCAGGAATGGGGGCAGGATTCCGCACCGGCAATTGCGATCCTGCGGAGGCTTGTGCGGGAATTTGCACCGGCACTTGCAGCCCTACGGAGGCACGTGCTGAAATCTGAACCTGCCTTTGCAGTCCTGCGGGAATTCGTGCGAAAATCCACACTGGCCTTTTCAGCATTACCGGGGCTGATGCGGATTTCCCCACCCCTTGACCGCACCGCATGGGGCACTAAATCTTCTCAATCATCGTTCCAAGAATCGGGCAGTCAGTCACAGTTTTTGGAATCGCGATGTCCGGATAAGATGGATTATCCGACTGGAAGATCCAATTCTCGGCATCTTGTCGCATCCGTTTGATGGCTTCGATGCCATGGCCTCCCATCCCGAATTCCGGAATATTTGCAATCACGATTTGCCCGTCTTTGCGAGGTGACCGGTGATATTCGAAAATCACAAGGTCACCAATCTTCAGAGATGGTTCCATCGAATCGCCAGCGACTCGCACCACAAATCGCCGCTCCTTCGCCAATCGAGTTTGGACAGCAACCCAGTCCAGATCGTTGGTGTCATCGAGAGATCCTGTCTCCAAGCCATGAAAGGGCACCCCCGCAGCAATTGAACCTACCAGTGGCAAGTGAGTTTTGAACGCCCCGTTTCCGACTTCAGAAAAGCGGACGATGCTTGGTTCAATTCCCGGTGAAGTGTCATCACCCGGTTTCAACGCCGCACCCGGTGTCGCCGGTTCGCGTGATAAGACCCTGGTCTTCACAAGTCCGGAACTGGATGCCGGATGTGCATCAATTTCCCATCGCGGCGCACCGCGTTGCGCGGCAGTGATTTCGAATGCCTCCACAAAGCGGGCGAACAATCGGTTTTCCCAATTGTGAGACGCGAAAGAATCGCGGCCAAGCAAGGTTTGTGCGCCCCGGCTGAATTGTTCCCCGAGGGTATCATTGAGTCCGCGCCAGCAATCGACAATCGCTTCGCGACGCCGATTCAGCATGCCGTAGGTCGGCAGCTTGTCGCTCTTGTTGTTATTGATCGCCGGATCGGCGGGAAAGAGATTCCAGAGTTCGTTGTTACGCCAGAGCGAAAATGGCATCGCATGGTCGATGTCAAATCGCCCCTCGCCAAGCGCCACACCTGACCAAACGCAAGTGCGTTCCCCAATCCTGCTAAAGTATCCTCTGGCATCATTGACGTTTCTCTCAGGGTCGGGCATGGCAAGAAGGCAATCGATGACAGCGCTTGCCCGAACAGCACCTTTGCTGAGATGTTCAGTTAGTTCTGCCCACCGCAGTATGGTTGCATCCTGAATCCAGCTTCCAGTCAGGCAAAGTTCGCGCCAAAGATTGGAATCCATGCAGACTGACTTATCCGCAGGGTCATATTGAAACACGCTGTAGTTTCCCCCTCCCGAATGGCGGACAGGCATGCTGTGGATGGTGTTTTGAAATTTGGAGCGTGCGTCGCGCCAGAGCTTTTGCGCGTCGCTCGAAAGTTTTCCGCTGTTCAACCCGGCATGGAAGCCGCTCATCCCGCCAGACGCACGAAAGTGATCAATCAGTGCCTCAAGGGGACGCCGAATTGCTACACCATTTGCCGCACCCCGCCGCTCACCGGTGCGTTGGCAGATGAAGACTTCGCTCTCGAAGATTGGCCAGTAATATAGAATCCATTTGTCGGCGATTGCCTGAACAGGGATCTTGACCTTGCCGTCATGTGTGAAAGCCGCGAGATGATGCTGGGTTTGCGCGATCTCAGCCAATGCCCGGAAGAGGGCGAGTTTGTAAGTGGCGTCTTTTTTGTCGCGGCTCAGAATGCTTTCTACCAAATGGAGCGGTCGGTCCGAGGATTCTTCGAGACGAAACTCCGTAACGCTCCAACTGACGCCTTCGCGTCCGAGAGAGTCCTTAACATTTTCCGATTCCCTGACAACGAAGCCCACGCGCTCGAAAAGCAAATGCAGTTTTGGGGCTGGTAACTCGGTGAACAGCCGCCCGCAGGCATCACGGCCAGTGATCGGGTTGACATCATTCCTTTTTGCCGGGACGGAAACCAAAAGTGTTCCGCCCGGGCGCAATACCCGTCGCAGCGCATAAACTGCGTCGAAGAGTTCTTCCTCGGGAAGATGCATCAGCACCGCCGAGCAAAGGACTCCATCAAATTCAGATTCACCAAACTGACTGAGATCAGGAAGCGCACCTTCGAAAAGCCTACCTTCACTTGAGAGTCCCTGGGCATGAAGAGATTCACACGCGGCATTGAGCATTTCCCTCGAAGGATCGACGCCAAATGCGTCTTTGCCTTTGCTCAGGAGAAAAGACAAGTCACGGCCTGTGCCACAACCCACGTCGAGAATCTTGTGTGATCGTGCGAAAACTGTGGCCAACCTATCCTCCAGCGTGGAGAGCGCAGGCGCATATTCTCTGGCAAGTTTGCCAGCGTTTTGCGAATAATAGATTGAAGTTTCCCGATCCATCTTTGTTTGCCAATAGCTCTATTCGCTAGACGCTGTTGTGACTAGGAAAGTGCAGTTTCCGAAAAGGGCGGGTTGGTCGCGGCGCTCGGAATGCCTTGGCATTGTTCCCAGGTGTTCTCGGCAGCCTCCGGGTCTTCGTCCTCATTTCCATCTTCCAAATCAATCTCCGGAGGCCCACTGGTCAACGGGGTCGGAAAGCCGGAGTTTTCTGCCGCACAGGGATTAATGATCACAAATGGACCGGGAATATCGAACGCAACGCCGGGAATGCACTCGGCATCACGCATCAACAAGCGCATGCTACCCGCTTCAATCGCGTTCTTTGCCAATGCTGCTTGATAGAAATCGAGCTCCGGCCAAAGCCACCTCTGGGTCTCGGAGGCAACTCTGAGGGCAAAAAGACAACGTCTCTCAGGTGCCATCACTCGCCCCTCGAAAACGTAGCCCATTTCAATTCGCAAACCTACCGACCATACGGCATCTGCGAGTTGCTCAATCAGAACTCCTCTTTCATCTGCGAGGACCGACAATGATAAAGGCCTATTCTCAGCGATGATGCGCTCCCGCACTCTTTCCGCCAAGGCCGCGCAATCATCCGAGAGCCTGCTTCCCAGCCACCATCCAGCCGACGTTTTTTGGATCCTGGCGTCGGCAACAAGCTGATCGAGTAGTTGGCGGACATTTCCGTGGATTACATCAATCAGGAAGCAATGCGAAGGAATAAGATTCCGATGCCACTCCCCATCGATCTTGAGAAGAGGTGAACCACAATGTTTCTCAAGATAATGCAGCACATCAGAAAGTTCTTTGTCCAGCGCCAGTCGCAGAAACCCGCTGCTTGTCTGGTTGTCCACAATCTTTTTTTCTGCGAGTTGCTGAACCTGACGAATTCGCTCACGTGTGACCAAATCGACTTTTCCAATTTCTTCGAGCGTCATTGGCGTTGCATTCATGAGCCCGTATCGACGCTCCAGAATGGAGCTCTCACGATCATTCAATCCGGCGAGATCAATGCATTTTTGTATAATTTCCAGAACGTCCGTATTATCGGCCAATGCTTCGAACTCGGCCCTTGCAACTTCGCTTCCTGATCTGGGAGGCCCTGCCGGGCCATCAGGTTCTACTTCGGTCCAGGCCCTCCAGATGATGGTGGCGATCGAAGGCTTTTTCTTCTTCCCCAGTCCTCGACTCTTCGTCACAAATTGTGATAGAGAGTCCATCCCTACGACATCCCCAAGTGTATATTCCACCTTGCTATTGGTTGGCCAAGGAAACCCCCACCGACGCGCAAGAGCACCGAATTCTTCGGCGGCAATCTCAGACGAGGCTATTTTTTCGCTGATTCTTGACCAAAACATTTCAACCCGTGCGATCGGGTCGGTGGGAATAAGTATCGGGCGCTGGGAATGCCCGCTCCCCGGTCCGACAGCTTCGTGGACTTCATCGTCAACTAATTCAACTAAACTAAGTATGATCGCGAGGAGGGTGCGGACTTTGCGTTTGCCAAGTCCTTTAAGGTTGAGTAAATGATCCGGACTCACAGCCTCAAGAAAAGAAACGAGGGACTCGTTAGTGCGAGTGCTCGGCCAAGGGAGATCGGCAGCCTCAGCAAGGGGCCCAATTGCCAGAATTTCCAGTTCGGAGCCCCTCAGAATTGAAGTGACCTGGTGCCACCGTTCAGTTGCCAAGTCTCTCAGCGCTGGGAACGGAAGGACTGATGCCTCAGCGACGGCCGTCCTGAAAGTCTCATGCTGTGTGACACCGATACTCGGATCCTGAATCATTATTTCGTGTTCACCTTGGTTTGTGGCTCTAACGCGCTACGACTAATCAAAAAAGCATTTACGCTACAAGCATGGTCATTGCTTCGATGATTTTGGACCGATATTTGAGAATTTTATCATGGGTGTTCTTCATTCAAAGAATCTGAAGCATGTGCCTGGTGCGGCGTAGAATTTCTCGTTCTTCATCCGAGATGCCGTCGGGATGAAAATGCATTACATGGTTTCGAATTTCGTTCACCTTCTTGAGTCCATCAATCACCGTTTTTCGATCCAACTCCAAGCGCATCTTCTCCCAAGTAATCTGTAGATCGAATGCACGAAGGGTTTCGCCAAAAGTGAGGCTGTCCACCGACTTGACCTTGGCCTTTCTGACTTCATCCCTTGGATCGACCAAGTCTTGTAAGCCTTCGACCGTAAGCCTGGCCGAACGAAGCAGCGCACGGAGATGGTTCTCGATTTGCTCAAGAAATAGAAATGGTTCCGAGAGTGTTACGAACTGTTCTGCAATATCAGCAGTCGTCACTGAACCTCCAATCGTCCCCGTTGAAGAACGCACGAGAGCGATGCCTCTTCGCGTAATCTCACGGACGGTATCGAAGAGCAAAGCATCAAATCGCACGACGTAAGGTTCTTGTTCCATGCAATCCGATACCTTCGAGCCGGAACCCCGGCCGGCTCTTGCCCGCCCAATCGACGACCAAGTAATCAAACCATCTGCGGTTCGCTTGTTTTGAGAGACGACAAGATGGTCCACACCTCCCTGAAGCATGAGAGTAATGGCGCGAGCGATCGGCTCATCCCTTGTAACGAATGTGGGCTCGCGCACGGCCGATGGCAGCTGCCCAATGGTGAGAACGATTTCTCTCTCTTCTTCTGATCGTTCGGTAGTCGCAGTTGGTTCAGCTTCTCGGGTTAGATGCGCTTTTGGATGAATATCAGTTTTTTTGATCGCCCCTTTACCTTCTAGCGGGAAGATCTGGATTCGCGTCTCGATATTCACGAGCTCAAAATCTGGTTCGACTGTCAACTTGTGACGGCGAAGACGATTTTTGAGTATTCGATTCGCATCCGTACTCCGCCGATAGTGCCCGATACTTTTCATTAAATCTCGGACTGACATGCTGTAAGGCTTATCGGTTTCTTTGATTTTGAGAGCGATGTCTTTGAAATCAGGCATGGACTTATTTTGGGGAAGCTTTTTGCAGGCGGGTGTAAGGAACGTCGATTCCGATTAAACGATTAAATGGTGAGAGGCCGGGGGGATTGGGACGCTTTCCCGGTACTATGCGCTAGCGTTGAATGTCTTTTCGAATTCTGCGGCCGCCGCCATCATTTCGTCGAATGTGGGCGTATCGCCGAAGAACATCGGTCCAAGCATGGCTTGGTAGTCGGATTTCCAGTTGGCGCGATGCGCCGCGGGCGGGACGAGACGGAACGTACCTGGCTTGTGGGTGGTATAGTCCACCCAAGAGAATCGGAAGAAGAGTTCCCGATGCTCGGCGACTCGCTGGAAAAGAGCTTTCTCCGCAAGGGCTTGCTCGCCCACGCCAGCTTGCAGCAAACACCAGAGGTCGTAATAGTGACGGGCCATTCGGATTTTCCGCGGTTTATCGGCAGGGCGGAAGGTTTCCTCGTGGAGCAGGCATGCTTTTTCCCAGAAGGTGCGCTCGGCAGCGAGGACGCGGACGGGAAAGGCGGCATCCGGGTCGAGCGCGGGAAAGAGCTCGATGACGTAGGGCAGGATGGATTTTGACTCGTGCGGCCAGTCGTCGGATCGAGCACCCAATTCGATTTTCACGACCGGGCGCACATATCCAGCGGAACCCGCCGGGAAGACGGACGGGTAGTGGAAAAGCAGGCATTGACCGTCGGGTATGTCGGGATCGACCTCCAGGATCCAGCCGGTTTCTCCGAGAACGGCCTTCAAACGCTCTGCGAGCGCGGGCTGCAAGGTGCCCTGAACCCAAAGCCGGCAGCTTTCCATCAGGCTTTCGAGGCGTGCCTTGCGTTGTTTGTTGCTCGGCGCCTTGTCCGGCGCGGCATCTCCGCCGAAGCCGAGAACTTCCTTATCCACGATGATGTCGATGTCTTCGGAAAAGCGTTGGATGAGTTTCCAGGCCTTCGAAAGCGACGTGCCGCCCTTGAAGGTGAGGTGGTCGCCGACGCCAGGCAGGGCGAAGAGTTCTCGCAGGGTCCAGCACACCCACAAATCCTTCTCCACGCTGACAGCCTGCAACCCCATTTTCTCATCCACTTGTTGGAATGCTGAATGGCGTCGGGCTGCTGGGAGCTGGAGGAAAGTGTCCACGGTTCAGTTGGGTGGTTCGGTCAAAGGGAGAAGGAGATCGGCGATCCAGGCGGGCGCATGATTCATGTCCTTTCGGATGACTGGTCGGTCGGCGTCGGTGATTTGGCGACGCAAGACTGCAACGACGTGGTCATCGATTTGATCCTGGCCGAGATGACGAAGGGCTTGGATGAGCGTGCCACTCTTCCGGCCGGCCGTGGCCATATTCCGAGGGGTGGTGTGCTGGAGATGGATCTCCCGGCTGCCAATCTTGACCTTGCGGGCGGGACCGTCGGTGAGGAAAACAATGCGGGACGGGACCTGTTCGGACAGTCCCAGCACATTGGCGGCATACGCGCCGGAAGGTTGAAGGCGGATAGCATCCCTCACGACCAGCGCACGAGCGATGGAATCCGCGGAGGGAGCCACTGTGCCGAGCACGGGGTCATGGACGGGGTAATCATAGAGGCCCCGGGCAAGTTGGCGGATGGTGCCTGCGACCTTGAGTCGGCGCAAAGTGGATTCGATGGCAGCACTGCTGCCGAGGTCCTGAAAATGCTTTGGCGTGAATACCCAACCCTTTCCGTTGCCATAAACGCGGCTACGAATCTTAGAATCAATGGTTTGAGATTTAAGAAGCACTTTGTTTCTGACGGGAAAAGTAGGTGGTTTTTCCGTCAAAGCAAGGACTAATCTGCCACCCCTTGAATGAGTCGCACGTCGTTGAGGGAAGCTAGGAAACTGAAAAAACTCGGGTTGCTAATCCGTGGAGAGAGGCCTGATGTGGAAAATGTGAAGCCAAGACATAGGGCCGCGACAAAATCCCTCGTTTTGAGTCGATGCCACCAATCGTGATCACTCGGACTTGATCGAATCTCGATCAAATCTCGATCAAATCTTCATGTTCCAAGGACCGAGCCTAGGGCCTTATTTAGCACGCTTTTTGACAGGGCCCTTCATCACGGTCTGTTTATAGGTTGTGGATGGACTCTTGGCAGCTGCCGCAGCGCTCACGATTTTGCCGGAGACTGCGCTTTTGTTGATGGTCGATTTCTTAGCCATGTGAATCAAATAGCGCTTTCCGACCCAGCTCGTCAATGCGAAAGTGTTCAATCGACCACCTTTTGAGGTGATCCTAAATCGTGGGTTTCGGCAAACTCATGCACGCTTTTTATACGATGGCCGTAACATCGGCTCTCCGAAGGATTGCTGGCGTGTGGCGAGCGGTAGAATCCAGTCGATCATCGGTTTTCTGACAAATAGTTATCAGGCCGGGTGGGGGAGGTAAGTTCAAGGCCGGTGAAACAATCACTCATGAGTCCTCCGCGAGATCCTGCCGATTCTCCTTTTGTTTCCAAAGCGAGTTCTCGGACGACCGCATTGAGTCGGCTTTCGCGCAATTTACGTATTTGCCGTCACGTCGGCCTCCAGGTTGGTATTTTCCACAATCCGCCATCGGTTGCGGGAGGAGTGCCCGACGCGGGAGGCAGCGGGGTCGAGTTTGACCCTTTGCAGAGTTTTCGAAGCAGGTATGGCGGCGAGTAGCGCGTCGGCCAGAGTGGTTTGTCCAATTTGATCAAAGAGCCAGCCGAGTCGCTGGGTTTGGGACGTTTCCGATTCAGTGGCGGCGGCTACGAGTCTTTCCGGATGGAGGGATTCCGCGAGTTCCGTCAATACGGTGACGATTGAGTCCAATCCGCCGATGTGGCGGGAATAACGGACGAGATCAAGCGCAGTGGCCTCTGGGTTGGACACGGTCAGCATGCCGGCATGCCCCTTGTGGGATTGGATTGGAGTCGTTGAAAAATTGTGTTTCGTGAAAAACCGGATCGAGAGGCCGGGAAGCTCAATCGGCCGTTCCTGCCTTGGAACCATGATCTGAAGTTGTTGGACCTGCTGGTGGGCGGCACCGTAGAGCGCTGCTGCACTGAGCAAACCGATGTAGTAGGGGACATCCAATGAGCACATGAAATCGTCGATGAACCAATCGAAGGGCGGCATCCCCTGTGAGGAGAATTCGACGGGGACGATGGTGTGGAAGCCTTTGCGGATGCGTTTGACGCGACCTTTGGAGGCCATGCGCTCCAGTGATTTCCCCATGGCCGCAGGCGAGACGGGCAACAATTGCTGAACTTTCCCACGGTCGAAGCCATACAACCCGCGCCTTTGGAGATTATCGAGAATTTCGGAAACCCGATTCGCTTTGTTCATGATGGGTTAACGTATGCAGAAAGGGACGGTTACTGTCGATTTTTGAATATTGGAGCACGTTATCTTAGACGGCGGCCTTCGTCGCAATACCGGGCCTGCACGATTCATCGGGCCGGCGCATCGTACGCGGGGAGGGTAGGCAATCAGGCCGACCGGTGAATGATCAGTTCATTGCAATCAAGAATGCGGGTGCGGCATCCCAAGTAGGGCTTTTCGGCTCGCTCGTGAAAGTGCCCCAAATACCAGGTTCTCGGTTTCACAAGCCGGAACAACTTCTCGTGGGACCGTCGTTCCGCTTGGAGTTCCGCAATCAGGGTGTCGCAGCCAAACGCGGCCTCGGCATTCGCACATGCGCGGACCAATTCATTCCGGCAACTCGGACCAATCCATGACGGACCTGAGTGGGTGACGAGTACATCCGCCTGCAGGGCCACATCCTCCCTCAGTTCAAACGCCTCTCCGGACCACCACGATTGCCCCGGTAAGCGGTGAATCCGGTCAATGCTGATGGCACCTCCCGCGAATAGCCAGGATTGCCCGTTCATGTGAAAAGTGGTGTAATCACGGAGGAGTTTGAAATTTGGCAGCATCACCCTTCCATCGAAAAAGGCGGGGTCGGAATGATTGCCGCGGATGCTCAGATACTCAATCCCGATTGCGGCGAACCGTTTGTCCAATTCTTCGGCGGTTTTCGCCCTCCAACCGGGAAATCCCTCTCCGCCATCGCCAACATGGACAACCGTGGAGTCGCTGATTCCGCGTTGGCGGAGAGTGGAGAACACCGCTTCGTATTCACCATGGTGATCTCCTAGGACGTAAATGGGCTTCATTTGAGATGGAGCGGGCAAGAAGGATGCCGGGCCGGCCGAGGATGTCGCTGATTGGGGCAAAGGGCAGCTCAATTTCTCGGAGGATGCTACCTTACCGACCGTCCTTGTCCGGTTTCAGGGAAATGCCGGGGCAACGTCGATAACCTCAGGTATCAACCAGCCGCCCGACTCGCCGACGACAAGAAATACACCCGCCACATTGCCACCGAACCCGGTGCCACCGAACCGGGCTATAAGTCGGAGCAAAATCGCTGGGCAAGAGATCGCAAAAGGCGGCGAGAATCATGTCCTCTCTCGCTTTTGTGCCATGACGTTGATCGGATTGATTGCCCAACAGGCCTCTTGATCGCTTGTCCATGGAGGCAATGGCAACTTCATGCCCTTACGCGCTTTTGCTGGCCGCGCCCAATAGCCTCGTGGTGGCCGTGGTATTCTGAGTTGAGTGCAGATCCGGGCAAGCATCGAGCCGGAAATGCCATATCGCTTTGCGACATGCATCGCAGCTTCGGCCCAGACTTCGGCATAAATCTCCTCCCTGTTTAGGACTCGACTGCCCTTACGTTTGAACAAGTGCCCGGAAATAGGTTTTGGCTTCACGGGCACCGGCGGGTCAATGGATCTGTGTGGCAGTTCGGTTTCCGACTCGGCCCTGTTCTGAGTCTGCACAGTGACAGTCCCGATGCGATTGCGTTGTTGCTCGCGCCGAGATGACTGAGAGAAGGACATGTAATCAGCAGGTCCGGGCAAACCCAAATGCCTGAGTATCATCGGATCCTTCTGGATGGTTAGTTCCCGCATTTTAGCCGCGCGCACGAGTTCGGCCATCTGAGTTTTCGATCGGTCTTGGGCTCGCTCGGCAGCAACCGACAGCACTTTGAAAACCAAGCGCTGGTTATTCGTTCGGTAAATATCACGGCGGCAGCTTGCGATCTCATTCCTATCCTTCCACCAAAGCTGCGCGCCTTTTTCCAAAAGTTGGATACAAAAGTCCATGATACTTTCGTCACGCGCCGGTTGCCATCCCCAACCCCAACAGAGACTGCGTAGTATACGTCGCAGCAGTGCAGCAGTGCGTTCGGTATTTTCTCGAAAGACAGCATCCGGATCCCTGCGAAGCGCCATGACATCCCGAATACATTCTGCTCGACGGACAAGTGACGCTTCCAGGAGGTCGAACCACTGCTCGGTCGTCGGCTTGAGCTTCAGTAATTTCATCAGTTCTCCCGCTTTTTCCGCCTGCGCCACATACAACGCTGGGAATCCATCCCACTCCTCTTCCTCATCATCCAGGTCATAGTAGCGTGGCGCTTTGCCCAGTGGATCGACACCTGCCCAGACGAGAAGCGCCGTCGCCCTGAGCCTGGATTCCGCGATGCACTTGCATAACGCCCGGATCGCATCTTTTTTCAGCTCCGGGATCTTATCCCGTTGTTCCAGGTAAAGCCGGATGAGGGGGCGACTCCCGACGCGGACGAAGGCGGATGCCCAGCCATCAGGCTCCAAGAGACTTACTCCACGGCTCATTCCGAGGTTGACCATTTCCAGATCGTGAAACAGGCAGAGTTCAAAGCCGCTCACGTGATCTACCGGGCATTCCTTCTCCAACAGGTAACGCATCACCACGTCACTCGTGCGGTGCCACGCGAGGGAGCCGAGCGCACTCGCCGCCTCGCGCCGCTCCTGCCAGGCACGCTCCCAAAGAACCTGCGTCATGCTGAGATTCGGTGCCATCACCGCGGACTCAAATGCGGACGTGTGTTTGTTCTCCGGCCGTAGTGTCGGCTTGCCCTGGTCGATCCATTCCAAGACTTCGAACAACATGCCGTGCGCGACCATTCTTCGGAATTGCTCCCATTCCTCAGCCGTGCAACGTGGAGTATCGACCGTAGCGATCATGACGACTCGGGCATGTGATCAAAGAATGGACCGGGTGACAAGCCGGCGCGTCTTTGACGGTGGAACGATATTGGGGGACGACCCCAATGCGTTGGAGAAGGTGGAGGTCGTCGGCTAATTATCACTCCGCCGGGTTTGTGTCCGGGAACGCTTCGAGCCAAGACTCGCAGCTCGGGGTCATCGAAATTTCATTGGTGTAGAGCTTGCTGTTTCCGGCACCGGGGGTGCCCAAGAGATTCTGCACTGTGGGTCGCGGCCAGCGTCTTTTCGTGAGGCACCGTGACCTTCCGCGCCACGCCTTTGTGGGTATGGATTACAGCTCTGTTTGTTAATCCCTTGCTAACACAGAATTTGTAGACCCGTGGACGGTTGCTCCCTTTCGGGAACCGTCACAGGAACGAAGACAATCTCTACTGTCTTTAGGATTCCTGATTAGGAATGCCAATCGATACCCGGTAACTGACGCATTTTTTCACGATAAGAAATGGGGTTACTTCAACCACAACAAACAGAAATAGATAAAACAGAGTATGAAAAACAAGAATACAATTGAGTTCGAACCAACAACTAACAATTCGATCACAGCTCCATGGATGCGCACGGTCCGCACGCCCGACGAGGATCTGATCTTCAAGGACGGTTTCACGAAACTGAAGCTGGAAATGGGGCCTAACTGGGTCCGCGTCGTGCCGGCGCTGCCGGGTGCCGGCAGCTGGATGGCGAATGTGCCCACCGTCGAGATGGCGCACGGTCGGTTCGTCAATCCCAGCGCTTTCCGCGAAGGGGCCCAAAGCGTCTTCGACTCGGCGGAGCGCTGGTTCAAAGCGAATGCGCCCGAAGAGTTGTTCAGTCGCGACAACCCGTCGGGCCATCGTTTCCGTAGTCGCTCACTGGCCACCTGCTGGTGTCTGGTCGAGAACAAGGCGGGGGGAATTGATGCGCGGCTTTTGCTCGGATCGACGTTCGAGGGTGGCGGGAAAAATGGTAGTCCCGCCGGACTTGGGCATCGCATCTGGCAGAAGCTGACCGAACCCGATCCGGACGTGGATGCCATCGCTGAGCCGATGCATCCGCTGACGGGCACCATGGTCTGTATCGAGAAGGCACAGGAAAAAGGAGCGAAGTATCCGACCTGCCACGTTCGCGTTGGCCGGCGTGCCAGCCCGATCCAAGACCTCCTCGATCGCATGGAGCCCGCGGAGTTTGCCAAGCTCTGTCCGGTCGATCAAACGCGCCGTGAATTGAGCGAGGAAGAAGAGTGGGGGCACCTCGGTCGCGTGATCGGTGTGAAAATGGCCGAACTCATCCGGTCCAGCGTGGCCTGATCAAAACAACAAGGGAGGGCGATGTCGCAAGTCGGCATCGCCCTCTTCAACCCCAACCAATTATTTGAAATGTTAAAAAAAGAACCCCACCACAAGTCTCATATCCTGCCGTACCAGCAGGCGCTTTTTGATCGATTATGCGCGACCGCCCGCGCCGTGCTACTTACAAGGCGTTGCGGGCCGATCCGGCTCAAAAATGCCTTCATGCTGTTAGGCGGCTCAGGCCTCGGGAAGACCTTTTTGGCACGCCAGCTTGCGCTGGAAATGGGCAGCCTGCCATTTCTTTCCATTTCGGTCTCGGATTGGCTTTTGCTTGGCAGCCGCGGCACCGCCACTTGGCCGGCAATCTTCGATTTTATCGAACGCTCTGCAAGTCAGTCGGGCGCAATCATCTACTTGGATGAGCTTGAGAAGTGCGGCAGGGACCAATCGAATTCATCCCCTTGGTGTGCATTTTTGCGCTGTGAGGTCTTTTCGCTTTTGGACTCACGGATACCATTTAATATCAATGATTTGGATAATGATCCAATCCCCCAGTCGCGCATCGAGGAAGTGCAGCGGTTTCTGGAGAACAGGACCATGATGGTGGCGGGTGCGGCTTTTCAGGATCTGTGGGAAGAAAGCGCCAGACCATCCATGGGGTTCATCCCAGAAGATGCCCGTGGCGGGATCCCGGATTGGAATGATCTGGTGCGGATCGTCGGGCGGGAAACCATCAACCGGTTTTCGTCGGAATTGTTCATCCTGCCGGAACTGACCGCGGCTGATTACCACCAGATGGTGGATGCGATGGCATGCCATGTTGACGAAATGTGGCGGGCCAGATTTCTCGAACTCGGGCACGCGCGGATCGAGATCGCGGTGAACCACAAGAAGGGGGCGCGCTATCTTGAGGAGATCTTGCTGGCCGCGATCATGGAGGAGCGGGCGATCATGGCGAATTTCGTCCCTTCCGCGACGCCGTCCGAACGAGTGGGAGAAAAACGGGAGTGGCCGGATTTGCAGATCTTCTGAGGCGGCGACTGGAATCAATCCGAATCCCGAGGGCAGTCCACCTTTTCGAATCGCAACCCGCCGATGACCAAATCACAAAAACAAACCAGGATCCACGATCTGATGATGGCCGCGGACCACTATCATGAAACCGGAGCGATCAGAGAGGTCCTGCTGACGTGTTTCAACCAGCGCGGCGAATGGCTCGGCACCGGCGTTGACCTGCCGGACCTCAATGTTTCCTCCAAGCTGACCAGGACAATCATTCCGAGGAAGAACCTCATCGGAATCAACGCCATGGAGGAACTCGTGCTTTACGGCACGTATGTCGTCACCTCGGCAAAAAACTGCATCGTGCCGTTTGACCGCGTCCGTGGCGACGTGATCGCAATGCATTATAAAACCGTCGAGGCACCTACCTTGAAATCCGTGGGTGGCTCGTTGATCGCGATGAAGGCCCGCAGCATCAAGCTGCCCGAACTGCGGACGGTCTGGCACCACCTGTTTGCGAATCGTGCGGTGGAATTCGAGAGTCCGGAACTGCTTGTGGTGGGTGGCAGTTTAATCACCCAGGCGGCCAGCGGCTTCTACATGCCGCACCTCGTTGTGGGAGATCGGTGGTTGATGCACCCGGATGCCGAAAGACTCTGGCTCCGTAGGGAGACCCGGGCGCTTCTGCGGCGCTGTGCCGGACCGGAGATCGAGATCTGATAGGGGTGACTGACTTGGCTCAGGATTGTGCGACTCTGGCTTTCCTGTCCCTGATTCTGTTCAATCGAGCTGTAAATGATTTGGCCGGGAAGGATGCCCCTTCCCGCGCGCACGCCGTTGCATGTTCCCATCCATCCTGCGAGATTTCACCCCGCAAAAACCCCGGTTTGAACCCCGCGTCCGGCCAGCGGCGAATACTAACACGGGTGTGCCGCTTCCTCCGCGCTCTTGGACAGTGTCGGGCAACGTAATCGGCTCCGCCGAACGTCGACGAGAGGAGCCGATTGAACAAAGGCAGTGCCCCGTGCCAGCGAAGCAAAACTCCTCGCTCGTGGCCGGCACTGGGGAACGACTCGCCCATTATCGAGAGGCAATTCCTGGTCAGATTTTCACGATGCGATCAGCCTCACCTAGTGGGGTTGTCATCCTCTTCGCCGATCGAATCAGTTCTCTGATGTTACCAATGTGAAGCAACAACATGGTCTTCGACATGACCTCCGGTCGCTCGTCCTTGTTGAATCTTCCTGTCCATTCCCCCATGGGGGTCCATTCTCCCAAAACATCGCGAAGGCGCTGACCCTTGAAAGTGGCTGTGTTCAGGTAGTCGTCGTGAATCTGTAAGGCAAGGGCATGATTTTGATAGGTGCTCACATTGAGAAGAACTTTGTCAGGACTCGTTCCCATGAATCCGTCCCCGCCGGATTCTTCTGTAGATGGATCATTGTCCCCAGTGCTAGGGTCGGCTGCGCTTGACCGACTCTCCCTCATCCTTATCAGCCGAGCTTGTGCCCCTACTCCCTTGGAAAGCATTCCGTAGAGGTAACCGGCAAGGGGGGGTGAGGAAGCTGCCGGTTTTTTGGCGGGTTTTGAACCACCGGCCAGCAACGCATCGATGAGCGAAGGTAAGAATGGAGGGCGGTTGTTGGATTGCATGCGTTTGAGTAAGCCCCAGATGCAGTTCTGGGCGATGTCATTCGCCGCATCGACGGTATGACCGCGCTTCAACGCCATCAGGCGGTAACCTAGCTGTGCGGCAATCACGAATTTGTCCTGGTGACTTTCAGGTTCCCCAAGCCCAGGAGATTCGAGTGACCGCCTCCAGGCGGTGAGTTGCTCGTCCATCAGAATGAGCGCATCTTGGAGCGCATTGGAGCCGTGGGCAGATTTACTGCTCTGGTTTTCGTTTGTCATGTTGGATAAAGGGACAAGGAGGTGGAATTCGTTGGAAGGAACAGTGCCCGATTGCCCGTGTGGCTCTGTTGCTGAAACAACAGGCCGACGGCAAGCACGCATCTCGTTAACTCTCAACGGAGAGGCTGATGGTATTTCCCGCCGGCATCAAGCTCGACATCATCAATCTGGGCGGGCTGGATTGGGTTGAAAAATCCCCCTTTCTGATCTGGGAGATGCGACCGGAATGTCTCCGCATTGTGACCCAGAAAATATTTCAAACTATTTTTGCACGTTTCGTATTCTGATAGCGTCTTGTTCTATGAAGAGGTTAAAGAGACCCGATTGTTTGGCCTCTTCGCAGCGGATCTGGAGTGCCCGAATGGCCTCAAATCGAAAATCGGAACTTTTAGGACGATTTCCGGCTTCGCTGCTATTTACCAATTGGTAGCACGATGGACGCCGGGAGACCCGGGTCCGGCTCAGTCAGAGAAAATGCCGTGCCTTTTCCACCTGCGCTCTCCGTGAGGCATGACGCCGTACCTGCGCTTGTCGCCATGAGTTTGCGTTCCCTCAGGAATCGGCCGGGTATTGCCGACGGGTCGGCCCGGGATGCGGAAGGATGGAAATAACATCCGTCGAATTTTTGGGGCGTTCACCTCTGCCCACATGTCTGGCCTCATCGCTGAGGGCGGCTTCGCACCGGGCATCCGACACGGTGCGCCGTGCGCGGAACCTCAATTCTCAGCCCATCACGAATTTCGCGGAACACCCAACAAGGGGGCCGCCAAACACAAAAACAAACAGAAAAAACAGATGCACAACACAGCAACGAAGAGAAAACACGCCGCCCTCATCCGCATCACAGCCCGTGAACGGAATGATGAACACCTCACACTCGCTCTGGCCTACGCAGACAGGTTGGAGGCTGAAGCGGAACTGGATGACGCCCTTGCGGGGGTCGAACCCACCATGGCGGACCATGCCGATGTCGAACAGGTCGTTCCCGTTTTGGGACGGATTGTCTGCTCGGGCGGTGTGATCCAATCAATGGAGCGCGAATGGGGCGCCGCACAAAATGGCGAGGCGGAACGCCAGGGCATCATGTTAACGTGGAGTTGGGTGAAGTCTCTCCACTCACCCGAAGCTGGAACATGCGCGGATTTCTACGCAGGAACCCGTGAATCCGGTCCGCTCGTTTCCTGGTCGGCGGTTGACGGATACTGGAGGCGCTGCAGGTCGACTGGAAACTACGGGAAGAACTGGGCATGCGGCGGTAACTGGGAGATCGAGCGGATTAAACCCAACGAAACTCCCCCCGACGGAGCAATACCTTACGGAACGCAGTATGTCTACGAGTCGTTCGAGGCGTGCAATCCCGACCTTTGCCAAGTGATCCGAGACATCCAGAGCTCGCAGATTCGCCAGGACGGCACACGCGTTGCCCAAGCCACAGCCAAACTGGAAGCAGCCAAGCTGCGTCAGATTGCGACGAGGCACCGGCACAGAGCAGAAGGCTATCGGAGGCAGGCATCCCGCCCGAATCGTCCCGGCCAGGAAACTGAGCACGCCAAGCAAGCGGCGGTTCAGGATGCCTTGGCCGGCAAGTTCGAAGCACGTGCCGCTCTCGCTGAGGCACTCGGGCTGACCGCCGTCTAATCATCTGGAAATCACCTGTTTAAGAAAAAAAACTGAAATATCATGAAACGAAAATACAAGAATCCGATGGTCACACTCTGGGATGGATCGTCCAACACGTTCACCCAGATTCCGAAATCCGAACTCGCTCCCGGCATGGTGCAATGCAAGATCCAAGGACGATCCGGTTTGGTTTGGCGTGAAGCCACGTCCGTCGATTTGAAAAAGACTCCATACAGGCACCCGCCATTCGAGGGGGACATACGCTCGATGATCGGATCCCTGAGCATATCATTCGTCGGGGTATACGAACACAGCTATGAGTTTTGGGAAGAAGGCTTTCGCAGAGATACAAACCCGCTCCCTGAAATCTACATTTGGATTGTTGCCGCGCATGTTTACCGGGAGTTCGCCGAGGGGCGGTCGCTGCCCTACAGGAAGGAGCTTTTCCGGCTCCTGGCGGTGTGCAACGTCACGCCTAGGGACACCTTGCCGATGGTGTTTGAGAAAAAACTCCTGTCTGCCGACGAGGTGGATTCCATCGCTGCGTCCTACTACGGGTATTTTGCCAAGTAGTCGTCGTCTCAACACGTAGGACCTATGGAGGAGCGCGGGAAGGGGTCGCTTCCCGCGCTCTCACTCCGCGGCTCCCCAATTGTTCGCTCCCATCGGCGCGTGAGGTGAGTGGCAGTTTAATCACCCAGGCGGCCATCAGCTTCTACATGCCGCACCTCATTGTGGGAGATCGGTGGTTGATGCACCCGGATGCCGAAAGGCTCTGGCTTCGCAGGGAGACCCGTGCGCTTCTGCGGCGCTGCGCCGGACCGGAGATCGAGATCTGATTGGATCACTTCGCCGATCATTTGAATCTGCTTTTGATTTCGAAGAGTCTTGGCTGGTTTTGGGCGGCACTTGTGTCATGATGCTGTCGTTTTCCGATTTTGGCCGGGAAGAAGCCCCTTCCCGCGCGCGCACGCCGTTGCTCGCTCCCATCCCTATACAGGGTTCCACCCCGTAACCCCGATCCACACCACGCCCGGCAAGCTGGGCGATTTGACTCCGCCGCAGCCCATGGGATGGCGGGATCGCTTGGTGTTGGGTCCCAATCCCCCTGGACCCCCGCCTTTATCGGCCGGAAAACACTCTTTTTTCCGGACGCCACCCCGGTGGGCTGAAGGCTGTCAGGGGGCTACCCAACTCAAAGCGCTGTCCTCACCCGATGGTCATGTTTGCTGCGGAGATCCGATGATGTGATGAAGGATACAATGGTCACCCGGTCATCAATTGCTTTTGGACTTGGAATCAGAACTGATAGAATTTGGAGAGTATTGAATCAAATAGGTTTCAGCGGACGCCCAGCGCCCGTAGAAACGCATCCACTTGTCCGAATGCGTCAGTCTGGATCTGTTCGGGCTCCATGTCCGTGAATTCCGGGGCGGCTTCTTCGAGAAATTTCCGAACCGTCGCCGGGCCGAAGTCCTCGCGTGCGCCGAATTTGGAGGCAAGGAGGCGGAAGCCCTCGGCAGCGATTGGGTCTTCGAGCAATGGCTTGCAGTCTTTGCCGAGCTTGGCCGCGCCGCCTGGATAGTTGCGGACGGAGTAATAGATGTCGTAGGCATCCTTCATCTTGTCCCGTGTCCAGCGACAATTAGAAATTCCGTTGGCGACAATTAGAACTTCCCACCGACGACAATTAAAACTGCCCACTGGCGACAATTACAAACAGGGCTCTTTGGGCGGCTCCCCCCGCCTCCCCTGGGGGACGGGAGGGGAGA
>JANOZJ010000010.1:0-4795 GCA_031429315.1 Akkermansiaceae bacterium | reverse complement strand
CTCCCCTCCCGTCCCCCAGGGGAGGCGGGGGGAGCCGCCCAAAGAGCCCTGTTTGTAATTGTCGCCAGTGGGCAGTTTTAATTGTCGTCGGTGGGAAGTTCTAATTGTCGCCAACGGAATTTCTAATTGTCGCTGGACAGGTGACTTCTTGGGATTTCTGCTAGGTCGGGATGTCTGAGGCGGCGTCGCTGGTTTAGGAGCGTCGGACTGCGGTCGACTTTGTTGATTCGCTATCAGCCGGGCAGCGCGGTTTGAAGATTGCAGGCAGGAATGCCTACATTACATCACTTCCCATCACTTCCCATCACTCAGACCGACATGACTTCACTCATGCCAGCGGCGGCGGAGTCTTGGTGCCGGTTTCGTTGTGGCCGGCGAGCAATTGCGCTAACAATTCCCCGCCGCGCGGCAGGACGGTTAGCCGTGCGCCGCTGCCGATGACTTTCTGCGTTTCCAGAATCTCGAACATCGCTTCCGCGACTTGTTTGTCTTCGGAAATCTGTTGGAGTGCCTCGCCGACGATCTGCGGGCGGATCGCCGCGGCTTTCGCGAACTCGATGGCCGCCTCGCGCTCGGCGGTGCTGGTGATGATGCTGACCTGGTTGGCACCGTCCTGACGGATGGCCGAGGTCACCTGGCGCAGGCGGTTGACCACCTTGCTCTCGATCTGAGTGATCATGCCGACGTCGCGGAAATGCACCTTGCGGATGTAGATCGAGCCGAGCTTGTAGCCCCATTCGTGCGACTTCGGGGAAACCTCGTTGCGGACGTTGTCGCTCATGGTGTGGCGGTTCACCATCATTTGCGCGAGTGGCATGTTGCTCAGGCAGCGGACGGTCGAGTTGCTGACGTTGGCGGATAGAGAGCCGCGCGGGTCGCTGTTTTTAAACAGATAGGCGACGGGATCGCTGATGAACATTTCATGCCAGATGCCGATGCCCATCGGCGCGCCTTCCTCGGAGTTGACCGGCTGGCTGCGCAGGTATTCCTGGTCGAGCCGCATGTCGAGGACGTGGCAATTTCCCAGCCAATTCACGATGAACGCCGCGGGGCCTAACTTGAACGGCAGGATGTGCAGCCCGGGTTCGTCGATGGTGGCGAGCACTTTCCCGAACAGGACATAGACGTTGCACTGGCGCTCGTGGACGATCGCGTAGAGTCCTAACAACCGGGCGATCGCGAAGAAGATCGGAAACGCGATGAAGCAGGCGACGAAGGTGATACCGACGGTGAGGAGGAAGTTCATTTGTTGGATTCCACGAAAACTTGTTGGGCTTTTTCAAACAGGGCGAGACGGACGTTGCGGACGTAGGCGCGGAGGGCTTCGCTGCCACTTCGTTTCAATGCCATCAACTGCGCGGCAAGGCGGACGAGCGGCTCGACCTCGGCCTGCGCGCGCAGCGTTTCAATCTCCACCGCGCGCCGCGATTGGACGATCTTCTGGTCGGCGGAGGCCTGGGCGAGGCTGATGTCGGAGGAAACCTGGTTGTAGGCGGTATTGATCGCCGCCAGCGCCGACTCGACTTCCGGCGGCGGGTCAATGCTGGTGATGAGCGTGGCGTCGAGCACGATGCCATATCTAGCAGCGGACGAAGTGCACTCGCTGTCCATGTGCTCGTTGAGGTCGCGCAGGTTCTTGCGCAGGTCGTTGATGGAAATGCCGATGACCGCCGCACTGTCGGGCATGCCTTCTTCGGTCGGAGCTTGCGGTGCCTCGAAGTTGGCGATGCGCTCGCGCAGCACCGAGACGAAGTAACCCATGACGTGGGCGTAGGGATTCTTGATGCCGAAGATGAAGGCGTAGAGGTTGCGCTCGGCGACGCGGAAACGGATCTGGCCGGTTAGACCGGTGTTGAGCTGGTCCTTGGTCACCGCTTCCAACATCGTGCCGTTGTAGTTGGCGGTGGAGTCCTCGGGGTCCCACGCCATGTTCACGGTCTCGGTGGCGATCGAGATCTTGTGGATTTTTTCCCAAGGCCATTTGAAATACGGCCCACCCGGCGGGATCACCCGGACCTGCGGGTAGGAGTAACGGTTTTTCTGGTCCTCGCTGAGCGAGTCCGAAATTGGATCCTCGCGGGTTGTTAGTCTGCCGACCCGCTCCGCGCGGCCGAACTTGGTTTTCACCGCGCGTTGGTTCTGATCGACGGTGTAGATCCCGGCGACGAGGTAGCGCATAAGGAACCAGAAGATGAAGCCGAAGATGCAACCGAGGATGATGGACATGGCAATGAGGGTGAACTGTCCGCAGATTTGAGAACATCGCCGTTTCTGCCAAGCACATTCGGGTGACCTTGCGGTGGCTTTGGCCCGGCTGGCTTAAGCGCGGACCCGGGGTGCGAAATATTTCTTCTAAGAAGCCGCCGATTCGGGTGTCATAATGGCTGTTATGAAAACCTTGAGCTGGATCTGCCTTGTCGCCGCGTTCGCAAATCTCAACCTGATGGCCCAAGACCCCGACGCACTTCGCAAGGAACGCGACAAGCTCGCCGAGCGCGGGATGTGGCGCGATGCGGTGAATTTCTACGAGGAGAAATTGTCGCCCGTCTCGGATGCAGGGTCCGGATCCGATCTAGCCCGCGCCACCGAGTCGCTGGGCCGATTGAACGCGTGGAAGGAATTCGACGGACTCGTCGAACGAGCGGTTGCCGCGCACCCGGATAACGCCTCGCTTCTTACATCGGCCGCGGAGGTTTATCGGCGTGCGCCACATTCCGGACGCATCATCGCCGGCGAGTTCGAGCGGGGCGGGGGAAATCGGTATGGCAGGGGGCGTGTCGATGCCGAAGACGATTCGACGGCGTCCTCGGGACAAGCGGTTGCCACCGAATACCGGGATCATGTTCGCTCCCTCCAGTTGTTACGGGTAGCGACTAACAAGCAGGCATTCGCCGCCGAGGGTATCCTCGCTTGGCGCGAAATGGCGGCGGTTTTCATGCAGAACGAAGCGTGGAAGTTGCAAACACTCACGCCGTTAGAGATTCTCCCCGAATGGAGCGAGCCGGGACCGGAAGGCGGCACTGAGGGTGCGCCATGGCAGGGGGATAGACCGGTGGTGTATGAAGTCCCCGCCTCGTGGGATGCCGCGAAAAACGACGGCGAGCGCTGGCGGTTCGCGCTTTCGGAGCAAACCCGCCTCAGCGCCGAAGCGGACATGGCGGCGTTGATGATTTCCGAGCGGGCGAAATTTTCCCGCTCCCAGTTCGGCACCGAGACCCTCTCGTCTTACGGTTGGTGGCGGCAGCAGGATCCGGACAGCGCGAAGGGCATTCTCGAAATGGACACGCTGGCCGAAGACGAATGCCTGGCGAAAACCTCGGATGGCGTCCGCCGTTTCAAACTTCCCGCAGAGCATCATTTCATCGCGCTCTATCGGTCGATCCTCGATAACAAGCTGATGGGAGACACTGCCGGTGACGCGCTCGTTGAAATTTTCCTCAACCGCCGCCAATACGACAAGGCCCGCGAGGTGCTGGAACTAACCATCGCGAAACACGGCCCGGGAAACAACGACTCGCGCAAGAAGCTGCTCAAGCAGATCACCGGCAACTGGGGCCGCTTCGAGGCGGCGGAAACCGTGCCGGCCGGCGTGAAACCCAAGCTGCCGCTGGTCTTCCGCAACGCGTCGAAGATTGCTCTAACCGCTGCGCCGGTGGACATGGATCTGGTCATCAACGACACCCTCGCCTATCTGAAAAGCAACCCGCGCGAACTCGATTGGCAGCGCCTCAATCCCTCGCAGATCGCCAGCCGTTTGATCGCCGGCGACGGAGCGAAATACATCGGCAAGCCCGCCGCCAACTGGAACGTCACCCTCACCCCGCGCGACAAACACCGCGACACCCGCGCCGATCTCGAGGTGCCTCTCGACCAAGCCGGCGCTTGGTGGATCACCGGCGGGGTGGAGGGCGGGAACTCGTTTCATACGCTCGTCTGGATCGTCGATTCCGTGCTTGTGCAAAACGACGTGGGCGGCAAGAAGCAGTGGTGGGTCGCCGATGCCGCCAGCGGGACCCCGGTTGCCGACTCCGCGATCGAATTCTTCGGCTACCGCGCGGTGCATCGCGAACGGAAGAATCCGCTGGAGCGCAACATGGACATCCGCACCAAGAGTTTTGACCGCAAGACCGATGCCGACGGCAAGACCCTGCTGAATCCCGGCGACTCGAAGGAAAACTATCAGTGGCTGGCGATCGCCCGCAAGGAGGGGCGCACGACCGCGTTCTTCGGATTTCAGCCCTATCATATCCAACAGCCCCAACTTGAGAACGGCAACCGCGATCTCACCTACGGCATCTCGGACCGCCCGCTCTACAAACCCGGCGACACCGCGCATTTGAAATTCTATCTGCGCAATGTCGGCTACTTCGAGCCGGACGAATCGAAGTGGGCTAACAAAACCGGCACGCTCGTTCTTACCAACGGCCGCGGTGAGGAAGTGATGAAAATCGAAAAGCTCAAGACCGACGCGCTCGGTGCCGTCGAGAGTGAAATCGTCATTCCCAAGGACGCGGTGCTTGGAATGTGGAACGCGACATTTCAAATCGGCGACCAGATCGCCGCAACCGTTAGCCTGCGCGTCGAGGAATACCGCAAGCCGGAGTATGAGGTGAAGGTCGAGGCACCCGACGCACCGGTGAAGCTCGGCGACAAGTTCACCGCCACCGTCAAAGCCACCTATTTCCACGGCTCGCCGGTTAGAAATGCCAACGTCGAGATCATCGTCAAGCGCGGTTCCATCGGCGAGGGCTGGTTTCCCGTCTGGCGCTGGGATTGGCTCTATGGCCCGGGCGCG
>JANOZJ010000009.1:0-2430 GCA_031429315.1 Akkermansiaceae bacterium | reverse complement strand
TGCGTATTCCGGTCATCGTGACCGCTGATTCCGGTGGATCGTGACCGGTCGCGCAGCGTGGTGAGTTGCGCGTTCAAATTGTAGGTGTGCCGGTCACGATGTCTGGGTATTGGGGTCCTTCTTGATGTTTTTGGGCTTCTGACGGAGAGAGTCGCCCGTCAGGGTGAAACGGTGATGCTTTTGCATGAGGCGATCCAGAATGGCGTCGGCAATCGTGGCGTCACCGACCCACGCGTGCCAGTGCTCAATCGGCAATTGGCTGGTGATGATGGTGGCTTTGTTGGCCGCCCGGTCGTCGATGATTTCCAGCAGATCGGCCCGGGTCTGGCTGTCCAGTCCGGTCATCCCCCAGTCGTCCAGTAGCAGCACGTCGGTGCGTGCGAGTTGGATCAGCCACTTGCCGAACGTCCCGTTGCCGTGGCGCATGCGCAGTTCTTCGCCCATGCGCGGCACCCTTTGGTAGACGGCCGAATGGCCACGCCGGCAGGCGTACTGCGCCAGCGCACAACCCAGCCAGGACTTTCCCGCGCCGGTGGGGCCGGTGATCAGCACGCTGTGCCCGCTGTCGATCCAGTCACCGAGTGCCAGGCTCATGACGGCGCGCCGATCCAGCCCGCGGCCGGAGCGGGCGTCGACGTCCTCGATGGCCGCCTGGGGATATTTCAGGTGCGCCTGCTTCAACAGCCGCGTTTGCCGCTTGTCGTTGCGCCAGTGCACTTCGCGGTCCACCAGCAGGGCCAGGCGCTCCTCGAAGCTCATCGCGGTCATCCCGGCCTGGGTGAGTTGCTCCTGCAGTCCGCCGGCCATGCCGTTGAGCTTCAAGCCGCGCAGTTGTTCGAGTGTCGTGTTCATCATCATGGGGTGTACCTTGTTGTTGTTCGTGGTTGTCATTGATAGTGCCCAGGGCCGCGGACATTGGCGTGCTCGGGGCTGGTCCATTCGGTGGTCGTGATGGGGGCCAGCTGGTCGCGTCCACTGGCCAGGATGTCACGCACATGGACGACCCTGGTAGTGCCCAGTTCCAGCGCGATCAGGCAGGCTGCTTCCAGCCGTGGTTTGCCAAAGCGCTTGACCAGCGCCAGCAATCCCAGGCAGGCCCGGTAGCCGTGCTCAGGGTGTTTGCGCTCAGTCAAGATCCGCTCCACACTGCGCCCGGTGGCTACGCCAATGCTCTGGCCCCAGTGGATGAGGCGCTGTGGCGACCACTGCATGTGTGCCTGGTGGGCCTGCGGCATGTGTTCGGCCAGCGTCGTGAAGCCGCCCACATGGGCGCTGCGCAGGTGCGAGGCCACACGCTCTCCGCGGTGCACAACCTCCACCGTGCGTGCCGTCACCCGCGCCTCCATGACCCGCCCGACCAGGGCGTTGGGCACGCTGTAGCGATGGCCCTCGAACTCGACGTGGTAGTCGATGTGCACGCGTACCGTCTTGAAGGTGGCTATCTCGTAGGGTTGTGCCGGCAACGATTGCAACGCAGGCGCATCCAGTTCCTTGAAGGCGCTGGCACGGCTGCCGGGAAGTTTCTGAAACAGCTTGAGGTTGAGTTGTTCCAGCAAGGGGCCAATGGCCTCGTTGACGTCGTCGACACTGGCAAAGCGCTGGTGGCGCAGGCGCATCAGAATCCAGCGCTCCACCACCTGCACAGCCGACTCGACCTTGCCCTTGTCCTGCGGGTGGTAGGGGCGTGCCGGCAGCACCGAGGTGCCGTAGTGGCGAGCGAAGTCCTCCACCGTGTCGTTGGCCCGGGGTTCGTACCGGTTGGGGTTGGCGATCAGGGCGCGGGGGTTGTCGGGAACGATGAGCTGGGGCACGCCGCCAATGAAGGTCAGCGCCTGGGCGCAGGCTCCGAGCCAGTCGGCCATGGTCTCGCGAGGCGTGGCGCAGGCAAACGTGTAGCTCGATGCGCCCAACGCGGCCACGAAGATGTGGGCGCGGCTGCCATCGGCCAGCCCGATCGTGGGGCCTGCGAAGTCGATGAACAGCTTCTCGCCGGCGCGGTGGATCTGGCGCATGGAGCGCTTGAGGGTCTTGGCATAGCGGCGGTAGTTCTCGCAGAACTGGGAGTAACTGTGGATCGTCTGGCCGGGGTGCTGCGTGCCATGCTCCTCCCACAGCAGCATCAGCGTCATGCCTTTGCGGCGCAGTTCCTGGTGTGTGCGCCCGTAGTCGGGCGCCACGAAGCCGCTGGCGCGTTGGGGCGCACCAACCAATCGGTGCTGCAGGGCGGCCTCGTCGAGCAGTTGAACCTGTGCCCAGTCCAGGCCGGCGGCGGCGGCCGCGCTGACGTACTTGGCGACGACGCCTTTGGAGATGCCCAGCGACGCGGCGATGCGTTCGTGCGAGAGCTGGGCGTCGAGCTTCAGACGCAGAACGTCCTTGATCTTGCGCATAGTGATCCTTCGGGTATCGGGCATGCCGGCTCCAGCAAAG
>JANOZJ010000008.1:0-1532 GCA_031429315.1 Akkermansiaceae bacterium | reverse complement strand
AACCACTCCTCCCTCGACTACCAAACCCCGGCCCAATTCGAAGCCGCAATCCTCACCCAAAACTAAACAAATAACGGTCCAGAAATCCGTTGCATCTCACCTCACTCCGAAAAACCGCTGCCAAAAAGAATCTTGGCAAAGCGCTCTGGAGAACTACGCTCGCGGCAAATGAAAACCGCCGCGAATTTTTCCAGTCCCGCCAGATTTCGGCGTTCTGCTGAGCATTCTTCCTTTCGGCGTTTCAGTTTTCAGCATTTCAGCATTACCCAAACTCCCCTTTTCCCCGCCTCCGGTCCGGCCACCAGCTCTTTCAACGGCCTTCACCCCAAAAGCAATTTCCTAGCAATATTCTCCACTGTTTTCATCGGCTGAAATAATAACCTAGAAAACCTTCTTTTTAAGATTCATCGCCAATTCCCGCGAGTCCATCCCATGGGTATTTTGAAAGGCACCGGCAACACAGGGAGGGAGCAGGCGCACAAGTCCTGCGGCACAGCCTGCAACGGCTCGAGGATGTTGCCGAGACGTTTCGCATATTCAGAAACCACAAAATTTATGGGTGATGAGCAGAGCGAGCTGCCGCCTGCCGTAACCAGCTTGGGATGAAAGCTGCGGCAGCCCATGACGCACCGGATTGCCACCCACCCGCTTTCAAAAATACCAATCACCACAAAATAATTTGAACAAAAATACTGAGTTCCTTCGATCTTCCCTCCGACAGTTATATTGACCAAGTGGAATAGCCGACAATTCTTTGATTGTGACCTAAACCTGCTCTCTTTTATGAAAAACAAAAACATCATCGGTATTCTCTTAGTCGGACTCGGAATCGCGATCGGCTGGCTCGCCAAACCATCATCCTCTTCGCCAGCGCCGCCAGTCGCAGCCACTCAACGTGTGTCAAATGCGGTTACGCCTGCTAGACCCACTTCTCTCGATGAATCACCCATCCTGACCAAACGCATGCAACGTGAGCCTACTGAAAAAGGTAACACCGGTGAGCAATTCAAAATGAGCCAAGACTAAGCGCCTGAGATGGTGGCAATGATGTCGAAAAAGGAAATTCGAGATAAAAATGCAAAAATCGAACAACGGATCGCGCAGTTGAGTGAAAAATTACAACTCACCCCCGCCCAGAAATCACGGCTCACCGCGTGGCTCGGAGGTCAGATCAAGAAAATGGAAGCCATGGATACGTCCAATCTAGCATCCTTCGAAAGTCTTTCTGCGACAGCCCGCTCACTCACCAACGAAGCACTCCAAAATGAACTCACGAGCGACCTTACCTCCGAACAACAAGCCGCACTCACAGATCTCAATGAAAAAGATTTCACCCGCAAAGTTGATACCATGGCCTTAAAAACTCTTTCAAAAATCCAGGAAGATATCGATTTTGAGGACGGTCAACGCGATGAAGTTTACAAAATTCTGACACAAAACGCTGAGAACAAGGAGCGCGATAGACTAAATAATACAGACAACCTTAACACTTCCGAAGAAAGTGAATTGGTTTCCGACCCCTACGATCTCCA
>JANOZJ010000007.1:0-10967 GCA_031429315.1 Akkermansiaceae bacterium | reverse complement strand
CAGGAAATCGAAGCCCAGGGCTGGTCGCTCAATCCCGGCCGCTACGTCGGCGTCGCCAAGGGCGAGGACCTCAGTGACGAGGATTTCAAGGAACAGCTCGAAGCCCTCAACGAGGAACTCGAAGTCCTCAACGCCGAAGCGCGGGAGCTTGAGATGCGCATCGCGGAAAACGTCACCGAACTCCTCGAAGCATGAATACCGACATTATCCACTCCCTCACTTCCACCTTTGAAGCTCACGCCCAGCAGACCGAAGGCGGCGTGGAATATTGGCTCGCTCGGGACATCCAGCATCTCTTGGGCTACGTCCAGTGGCGGAATTTTCTGCTGATCGTTTCCAAGGCCAAAACCGCCTGTGAAGTCTCAGGAAATCAAGCTTCAGACCATTTTGCTGACGTCAGCAAAATGGTCGATCTCGGCTCCGGCGGTAAACGGGAAATCGAGGACATCCTGCTCACCCGCTACGCCTGCTACCTCATCGCCCAGAACGGAGATCCCCGGAAGGAGGAAATCGCCTTCGCCCAGACCTACTTCGCCGTCCAGACCCGCAGGGCCGAGTTGATTGAGAATCGCCTGCTGGAAGCCGAGCGCATTCATGCCCGGAAAAAACTCAGTGCCACCGAGAAGGAACTCTCCGTCGTCATCTTCGAGCAAACCGGCGGTAACGACAACTTCGCCATCATCCGCAGCAAGGGCGACCAAGCCTTGTTCGGCAAATCCACCCAAGCCATGAAGTCCGCTTGGAAAGTGCCGGACAACCGCCCGCTCGCCGACTTCGCTCCCACCATCATTCTCAAGGCCAAGGACTTCGCCACCGAGATCACCATCTTCAACTCCCGGCAACACCGCCTCGCCAGCGAGTCCGCCATTTCCAGCGAGCACGTCACCAACAATGAAGCCGTCCGCCAAACCCTCATCGACCGCGGCATCCGCCCGGAATCCCTGCTCCCCGACGAGGACGTGAAAAAGGTCGAACGCCGCCTGATCTCGGATGAAAAGAAGGCCCACAAAAAGCCCGACAGCTTGGGAGACAGCAACCTGAAATGACCTGGATGACTCTCAAAAAATACACCACCACCGGACTCAGGCAAACTGCTGTTCTTCAGCGATTTGCAAATATTGAACACCATTTTGTTGGCGTCAACAAAATGGTCCCTGCCGGTCAGTTGGAAAGGTGCGTGGGACTCAACGCCGAAGCGCGGGAGCTAGAAGCAAAGATCGCGGAAAACGTCGTGGAACTTTTGGAGGCATGACGACGAAACGCTGTTGGCCAAAGCACAAACTGTCAGAGGTTGCTGATCTTTGCTTGGGCAAGATGCTGGATAAAAACAAAAACAAAGGGGAGCTCCACCCTTACCTCGGCAACATTCACGTTAGATGGGGAATGTTTGATTTGGGGAATCTGCCTCAAATGCGTTTTGAGAAACACGAACATGAACGCTACGGGCTAAAGCGCGGTGATTTGGTTGTATGTGAAGGCGGTGAGCCGGGGAGGTGCGCGCTTTGGAACGATCAAGTTCCGAACATGAAGATTCAAAAGGCTCTTCATCGAGTGCGGTCTCATCCATGTTTAGATAGCCAGTATCTGCTCTACTGGTTTTTGTGGGCTGGGCAGCGAAGCTATTTTGACCAGTTCTTCACTGGCGCAACCATCAAGCATTTGCCGGGCGAAAAACTGGCGATGGTTGAAATCGATCTCCCCGATCTCCCCACCCAGCACAAGATCGCGGGCATCCTCTCGGCCTACGACGACCTGATCGAGAACAACCTGCGCCGCATCAAGATCCTGGAGCAGATGGCGCAATCCCTCTACCGCGACTGGTTCGTCCACTTCCGCTTCCCCGGCCACGAATCCGCACGGTTCACGGACTCAGAACTCGGCAAAATTCCTCTCGGCTGGAAGACCACTGATTTGGCCGCTGTTTGCGTCAAAGACAAAGGAATCCAGACAGGCCCTTTTGGTAGCCAACTTCATGAGTCCGACTATTCCGTCGAAGGGGTGCCGGTAGTCATGCCCAAAGATCTTATCGGTTTTCGAATCCGCACCGACACAGTCGCAAGAATACCTGAAGAGACGGCCGACAAGCTCATTCGTCACCGCATGAAATTAGGCGACATCGTTTATGGGCGGCGAGGCGACATCGGCCGCCGCGCGTTCATCATGCCGCATCAAGTCGGATGGTTTTGTGGAACCGGATGTCTTCGCATCAGACCTGATCCTGATGCCGTGAATGGCTGGTATCTTTTTAATTTCCTGGGACAAGACAACGTCGCGAGTCTTATCGCAGGCCGGGCACAAGGCGTGACAATGCCCAATCTCAATACAGGAATTCTCTCATCTGTGCCGGTCACGCTTCCGCCCAAATTGATTCAGGAGCAATTCGCCAAGTTGAGTTTTCCTTTCGCTCAACACAGAGAGTCGCTCCAGTCGAGCATCAAAAACCTCCGCAATACCCGTGACCTACTACTGCCGAAACTACTTTCCAAATAATGGTTCAATATAATCTAGCATCGCTTCTCTCGTCATTGGACTTTGAGCTTCTTACAAAAGATTTGCTCCAAGCCGAGCTCGGAATTCTGTTTGAAAATTTCCGAGAAGGCAAGGATGGTGGAATCGATCTTCGACATGCTCCAGTTACAGGTAGTCTCTCGACCGTCGTCCAATGCAAACGATACCAGAGTGATGGATTTGCGACTCTCAAATCGAAACTTAAAACTGAAGAACTTCCGAAAATCAAGAAGCTCAAACCTGGACGATACATTCTTTCCGCGTCGGTAAAAATGTCACCCCAGCAGAAAGACGAGATCAAAGCCATTCTTAGTCCATTCATTCTTTCTACTGCGGATATTTACTCGGAAGATGAGATCTGCTTCTTGCTCAACAAATATTCTGAAATTGAGCGCCGCCACCCGAAGCTTTGGATCCAGTCAGTAGGGGTTCTTGAATCCATCCTCAATGCAGAGGGGCACGCAGTATCACGTGAGGAGCTTGAAGCGACCCAGGCGGCAGCTAAGATTTATGTGAAAAATCCTAGCTTCGATGAAGCGTTGGAAATTCTCAGGGAAGAAAAGGTTTGTATTATTTCCGGAATTCCAGGAATCGGCAAAACCACTCTCGCGAGGATGCTCATGCTGTACTATGTAAGAGCTGAGTATGATTTGGTGAAAATCGAGAGCAATATTTCAGAAGCGAGGAGAGCTTCCTATAACGACCGACCACGCTTCTTTCTTTATGATGACTTTCTTGGGCAAACCGCATCTTCCGATAAATTAGAGAAAAACGAAGATGCAAAACTGCTGGCATTCATGGGCAGCATTAACGAGTCAAAGAGCTCGGTTCTCGTGATGACAACGCGTGAATACATCCTGAATCAGGCTAAGGATCGATACGAAAAGATCGCCCGTGAGAATTTTGATCATCGCAACTGTGTAGTCGATCTTTCAAAGTATACTAGGAGGATAAAGGCCCAAATTCTATATAACCACCTTCATTTTTGCGGGCTACCCCAGGAATATTTAAAGGCTTTCGTTTTGAGTCAGGGCTATATAGCGGTTGTTGATCACAAGAATTACAATCCCCGAATTATCGGATTTGTTGCCTCAAAGGCGGTCGTCAAGGAAGTTGATTCCGAAAATTATACCAGTTTGTTTATCGAGAAGCTGAATAATCCTGACGAGATTTGGGCTCACGCTTACGAGAATCAAATCGATGAGTCTTCACAAATGTTGTTGTTGGTGCTGGCAAGCCTTCATCGAGAAGTTTCGGTCAAGGATTTAGGTGTAGCGTTTGATGCGTTCTCGGAGAGAATTGCGGCTCGATTTAATCGAGCTCGGGGTTTTGATGAATTGAACAAATCAATTAAGATCCTTGATGGGAATTTTACTCAAACGAAGCGGGTCAAAGGTGGATTGGTTGTGGAATTTCAAAATCCTTCAATACGAGACTTCATGCGCCGCCGTTTAATGGGGTCCCCGTTTTTGGGTTTGTTGATTGAGGCTGCGCCTTTCTTTGAGCAAGTAGAGTGGTTTTTTGAAATCCTCACGGATAAAGAAAGCCGTCTGGATAAATCCGGATTGAAAAGTCTAGCGAAAGAAATTTGTGCAAAACTGATTTCCTTGTATGCCGCCGCTCCATTTTCCGGGGTGGGGCTTCATTTACGCGGCGTGATCCAAATCTACACTCGAACCAGCGATCATGCAGAGCGGTTGTCGGCAGTGGCACAAGCCGCGAGGAGAGTCAGGTCACGAACTGGCAGGAATTTTGTGGATGCCGAACTTGTCAAACTCGCGGCATTGGTCAGAAGCGGGGAATACGGCCATTTGGGATGGTTCCGCCCCATTTCAATTCTTCACGAGATGGGATATTTTGCTCGACCGTCTGGCCTTGAATTCATCAAGGCTGTCAAAGAGCGGACGATTGAAACAGCGTACTGGCCTCAAAATTTCGAGACGGTCAAAGATCTTCACGAGCGACTGCCTGAGGCATTTTCAGATGGTGAAATCGAGCAAATGGCAAAGCTGTTCAAAGATGCTGTCGTTGATTATGCTAGAGACGTCGATAGTAAGGGAGGAGATGATCCTGAAGGTCTACGTGACGAGATAATGGAATTTGAATCTCTCGCTAGCCGATTTGGCGTCGATATCAGTGAAGAAAAGCTGTTGATAGAGAAGCGCGCGACCCAGATCGAATCTGATCAAGAGGAGAAGGAGGATCCTGCCTCCGATGAGCGAGAAAAACCTGAAGAAGACCCCGAAGAATTTACGAACGATGACATGGATTCCATGTTTGCCACACTCTAATTGAATGTTGTCGATCTTTTCCGAAGACCACCTCGTCGAGCAACCGGCGATCCAGCTCATGCACCATGAGCTGGGCTGGGAGGTGGTGAATTGCTACGACGAGTGGAGCGGCGGCGTGAGCAATCGGGGGCGGGATGGGAAGCGGGAGGTGGTGTTGGTTTCGCGGCTGCGGCCGGCGCTCCAACGGCTGAATCCGGATCTGCCGGTGGAGGCGATTGAGGGCGCGGTGGAGGAGATTGGAATTTTGAATGGTGGATTTTGGATTTTGAATGGAAGAGGACAGGCGGTTCTTCGGCTAAATCCGAATTCAGGGGAGGTGGAGGGATGAGCGCTCTCGTGGACGGGTTTCAGTATTTTTGGCGTATTCACCGATTGGTGAAACTGGCGATATTACTGAAACCGCACTCGATTTTCACGGATTCAGGTGTTTCACGAATGCGTGAAAGTGGCGATTTCGTGAAAATGTGCCCGCCGTCAGCCTGCGCGTTCCCGAGGTTTCGCGTTGCTAGTTTATTTGTGCGGAATCTTCGAGTTTTATCCAATGCTTTGACTTTGAGTGAGTTCTTATTTAACAAGAAAACGTTGGCATGAATCTTCAAGAACTGCAACGGCTGATGAATGCACGTTCCGAGAACGAGCATCTGGAATTCAAGGAGGCGAAGAACCGGTTCGATTTTGAGAAGCTGGTGGGCTACTGCGCGGCGCTGGCCAATGAAGGCGGAGGCAAGATGATCTTGGGTGTGAGCGACAAGCGGCCCCGGCAGGTGGTCGGGACTTCGGCGTTCGATGTTCCGGAACGAACCGTAGCCGGGATTTACGAACGGCTTCACTTGAAGATCACTTTTGACGAGATCGCACATCCACAGGGACGGGTGCTCGTCTTCACCGCGCCTTCCCGGCCGATTGGGCAGCCGGTCGCCTATGAAGGCCGCTATCTGATGCGCGCTGGCGAGGAGTTGGTCGGGATGACGCCGGACCAGCTCAAGAGTATTTTCAGCGAAGGACAGCCCGAATTCATCGATCTGGCGGCGCGGGTAAACTGCAGCGAAGAAGAAGTCGTGACGCTGCTGGATATCCAGAGCTATTTCGATCTAAAGGATCGTCCTTACCCATCGACGAGAAAGGAGGCACTCCAGACCTTCGTGCAGAAGGGATTCCTTCTCGGTGGTGTAGGTGACTACATGATTACCAACCTCGGGGCGCTGCTCTTCGCCAAGAAGCTCGATCAATTTGAAGAATTGAAGCGCAAAGCCGTGCGGGTGATCGTTTACGATGGCACGACCAAGGCGCGGATCCGCGACGGCAAGGACGTTACCGGCACCAAGGGATATGCGGCGGGCTTCGAGGGGCTCGTCGATTACATCTTCGATCAATTGCCAGCCAGCGAAGAGATTGCCGCTGCGTTGAGGAAGACCACGCATGCCTATCCAAAGAAGGCCATTCGGGAATTGGTGGGGAATGCGATCGTCCACCAGGACTTTGGTGAGCGTGGAACCGGCATCACGGTGGAAATTTTCGACGACCGGGTGGAAATCACAAATCCCGGCCTGCCGATCCTCGAGGTGGACCGATTCATCGATGAGAATCAATCGCGCAACGAGCGTTTTGCCAATGCCATGCGGCAGCTCGGGATTTGCGAAGAGCGAGGCCATGGAATTGATGAGGTGGTCAGCCACATCGAGGTCTTCCAGCTTCCGCCGTATCGGTGCCGATTGGGCAGTCGACACACAACCATTGTCCTGTCCCGTTACAAATCCCTGAAGGATCTGGCTCCGGAAGAGCGGGTGCATGCGGTGTATCAGCACTGTTGTTTGCGGTTCGTGAACAACGAGATCACGAACAACGAGTCGATCCGGAGCCGTTTCGGCATTGAGAAGCAGAATTCGGCTCAGGCATCCCGCTTGCTGAACGAAGCCCTCGATGCGGGTCGCATCCGGCTAGTGAACCCAGACGCAGCCAACAAGCTCCGTCGCTACATGCCCTACTGGGCCTGATTTCATTGATGAAAAAGTATCCCTTCGTTGAATGGCTTCACAAGTTGTTGACTTTCAGTGAAAGTTTGTTTGATGGGTATTTGATCGGAGTTCACGCACGGACTGAACTCGAAACGCATCCTGCTCTGGGTCTCGGTCTATTCAGTCGCAAACCTGCCCAAGATGAACTTGGATTCATAACACTCTGAAAAATAGTCACTTCCTTCTTTAGACGCAAATCGCCACGCCATGCCAGCCTACACCGAAGACCACCTCGTCGAGCAACCGGCGATCCAATTCATTCGTAATGAATAGGCTGGGAGGTGGTGAATTGCTACGACGAGTGGAACGGTGGCGTGAGCAATCGGGGGCGGGATGGAAAGCGGGAGGTGGTGTTGGTTTCGCGGCTGCGGCCGGCGCTCCAACGGCTGAATCCGGAGCTGCCGGTGGAGGCGATTGAGGGAGCGGTGGAGGAGATTTGCCGGGATCGCACGGCGCTGAGTCTGGCGGAGGCGAACCGGGAGATCGACAAGCTGCTCAAGCAGGGCGTTAAAGCTTCCTTTCCCGATCCCGAGCACGGCGGGCAGCGATCTAAATTTCATGAATACCCGTTTTTTACGCCGTCAGGAATCCAGCAATTATCGTGAAACCTTGGACCATTTCACCGAAAACACTGGTTTCACCGCGCGGTGAAAACAGTGTTTTTGGTGAAATGGCTTGTCATCCGGCGGCATTCTCGGCTAATTTCACCGGGCGGTGAAAATACGATTTTGAGTGAAATTCAAGACATCGAGCGGGAAGTCCGCGCCTTGCTGCTCGGGAAGCTCAGAGCGATTCCTGAGTTGGAGGTGAAAGAGGATCGCTGGACTCGACGGGATTTGGGGAACCCCGCGGATCCAGGCTTCGTGCTGTCCGTATGGATCGGGGAAAATAATAGCCGTCCATGGTGCGTGCGAACGGTCATCAAAGCCCATGCCCAACCGCGCCAAATTCAGGCGGCGGCGTGGACGCTGAAGCGAGGCCTCCAAAACCAACCACCGGATGGTAAGATTTATTCTCTTTTCGCCGCCCCCTATGTCTCCCCTGCTGCGGCGCGGATTTGCGATGAGGAAGGGATCGGATATCTGGACCTCGCGGGGAACTGCCATCTGGCGTTTGGCCCGGTCCACATCCACGTCGAGGGCAAGCCGAATATTCACAAGGAGGATCGGGGGTTGAAAGCCCTGCACGCAGCGAAGGCGACGCGACTCCTGAGGCTGCTGCTGCAAGGGCCGCTGGTGGGACACAAGGTTCAGGAGCTTGCCGGAAAGGCGGATGTGAGTCTGGGACTGGTGAGCAAGGTGCGCACGAGGTTGCTTGACGAGCGTTTGGCGGAAGATACGCCGGATGGAATCCGGATCACGAAGCCGGACACGGTGCTGGACGATTGGGCGGCGGCGGACCGCTGGGAGGATCGGACGAGCGTGCGGGAGTATTCGTTGCTGGCAACCGATCCGGCGGAGATCGCATCGAGGGTTCACGGCTTGTTGGGAGCGAAGCGGCATGCGTTCACGCAGTGGTTCGGCGCGTTTTTGCGGAGTCCATACACGCTGCCGGTGGTGACGACGGTTTATGTTTCGGAGTTTTCGGACGAGGAAGCGTTGAAGGAGAAACTGCTGGCGCGGCGGGTGGATGGAGGCGGCAGGCTGCGCTTGGTGCGGCCGAAGGATGAGGGGGTGTTTGATCATGTGCGGACGATTCAGGATCTTCCGGTGGTGTCGGATGTGCAGCTCTATCTGGATCTGCTGCGGGCTGGGCTTCGTGGAGATGAGGCCGCGGAGGAGTTGAGGAAAGCGGACGATTTTTCAGGAGGGTGGAAATGAGCGAGGCGTTCTTTCAACTCGGAGACTATTCTCAGGATGGTCTAGCAGCGGCCGAGGCGGCCCTTTTCACCGCATGGGATGCGTTGGAGAAATTCCATGATGACCTGGTTGTGGTTGGAGGTCTGGCGGTTCACTATCACACGAGGGACGTGAAGAATCCGCAGTTCCCGGCGACCGCGACCTTGGACGTTGATTTCGGTATCAGCTTGGGAGCGGATGCCGGGATGGCCGGAACCGTGCAGTTCGATTTGTCGATGTTAGGGTATGAAGCGACGGATCAGGGACGGATGTTTCGCGAAATGGAACACGGGACGCTCTACATCGATTTCCTTACCGAACATCCTCCGAGAGAATCGGGCACGCGTGAGGTGAGCGGCATCGTCGCCTCGGTGTGTCCGGGAATCAACCGGGCGCTTGAGGTCAGGAAGTATATCGGGATACCAGGTGTCGACAAATTTGGTGATTCGAAAATCCACCGTGTGCCGATCTGTGGGATTGGTCCATTGCTGGTGCTGAAACTGAATGCTTTTGCGAAGCGCGCCAACGCCAAGAAAGCGAAGGATGCTTACGACTTGCTCGTGGCGGTGAGTTTGTATTCGGAAGGACCGAGGGCGGCAATTGAAGCATTCCATGCGGAAGCGGTGAGTGGAAACCCAGCGTTCGAAGTCGCGGTGCAAACCTTGAAAGCTCATTTCACTGAGACCGATCAGGATGGTCCGCTTCAGGCTTTTCAATTTCGCTACGGACCGAGCGCTCCGGGCGATGAAGGGATGCGCTTGAAGGAAGACCTCGTTACCATCGCCCTCGCACTTCTCGATTTCGAATGAACTCGTCCTACACCGAAGACCACCTGGTCGAACAACCGGCGATCCAGCTCATGCTGCATGAGCTGGGTTGGGAGGTGGTGAATTGCTACGACGAGTGGAGCGGCGGTGTCAGCAATCAGGGACGAGACGGGAAGCGGGAGGGAAGGAACATCGAACATCGAACTTCCAACATTGAACGTCGAAGTGAAGAAACGAGGAAGACTCGGACAAATCCGGCGCTGCAACGGCTGAATCCGGATCTGCCGGTGGAGGCGAGGCTCGGAGCGAGACGCTCCGGCAACGGCCTGCGGCGAGACGCCACAGCCACTTTTTTGCGGCACGACAGGTTCAATTTTCACGTTGCGGGATTCTGATTTCCCGCGTATTTGGAATCCATGAAAACGACCATTGATATTCCTGATGCAGCTTTGGCGGATGCCATGCGCTTCACCGGGGCGAAGACGAAACGGGAGGCGGTGGTGAAGGCTTTGGAGGCATACAACCGCCAGCAGCGGGTCAACGACCTGATTGCAAGCTTCGGCACGCTGGATTTCGCGACCAATGACGAAATCGAGGCGGGTGATCTTGAGGAGATCGCTTTGAGGGAGGCCCAGGGCAGCGCACCATGAAGCCCTCGATCCTCATCGACAGCTCGGTGTGGGTGGAGGTTTCCCGCAAGAGTGGCGACGAATCGTTGAAGGCGGCGCTTGCAGAGTTGTTGCGGGCCGGACGCACGGCGATGACATGGCCTGTATGGGTTGAGCTCCATCAGGGAGCCAAAGGCAGGCGAGACGAAGAAAACCTTAAAGGCTGGCGGGAAGTGAGCCACTGGCTTGAATTCGATGACGAGTGCTGGGTCGAGGCGGCAAAGACCGCACGAGCCTGTCTGCGATCCGGAGTGAACGTGCCTTTCGGCGATGTGCTAATTTCCGCCTGCGCGACACGCCACGGGGTGGAACTGCTGGAACGGGATCGTCATTTCGCCATGATCCGGAAAGCCACGGAAAAATGAGCGGCTACAGTGAAGACCACCTCGTCGAGCAACCGGCGCTTCAGCTCATGCAACATGAGTTGGGCTGGGACGTGGTGAATTGCTACGGGGAATGGGATGGTGGGGCGAGTGCTCTCGGGCGGGATGGGAAGAGAGAAGTGGTTCTCACGGGCCGGCTAAAGCCAGCGCTCCAACGGCTGAATCCGGATCTGCCGGTGGAGGCGATTGAGGGAGCGGTGGAGGAGATTTGCCGGGATCGCACGGCGATGAGTCTGGCGGAGGCGAACCGGGAGATCGACAAGCTGCTCAAGCAGGGCGTGAAAGTTTCTTTTCCCGATCCAGAGCACGGCGGGCAGCGGGTGGAAGTGGTGTCTTTGGTCGATTGGGAGATGCCGGAGAATCGGGTCCCCGGGAGTAGTTAGCTCCCGGGTCCCACACCACCCTGCGTACGGCTCCGTACAGGGCGGTTCCAATCAGCTTGGGGCCTTTGCCCCGTAGTGAAGAACGATCCAGATGGCTCTCATGTCCGGCACTCC
>JANOZJ010000006.1:0-10924 GCA_031429315.1 Akkermansiaceae bacterium | reverse complement strand
AGCTTCGCGGACATCTGGCGGAGAAGTTGATCAGCGTCGGGTTCGGCAGCCGCAGCCGGCAACAGGGAGAACGCGAAAAGCGCGGCGATGGTCAGTAATGGGGGGAGAGTTTGTTTCATGATTTAGGTGTGGGTGGTGTTTGGAACTGAGTGATTGTTTCCGGTGCGGAGGCACGCGACGCACCAGAACGCCAATGCCAGATGCAGTGCCACGGCGGGCCAGAGGCCGATGGCCGAGAGCTTTAACCCGAGGCCCGCATACACGAGCACCGAAACTGCCGCCACGTTGTAGAGCAACATGGCCGCGACTAATCCCCGGGCAGCGCGGCTCCCGCCATCGTCGCGCGCCAGCCAGCAGGCAAGGCCCAGCGCCAGCAGCGCGGCCGCCGCGACGCGCGCCACGATCAGCCCGCCAGCCGTATCGAGCGTCGCGCCGGCCAGCAGCAGGATCAGCGGCGCGGGCACCGCCATCAGCCCGAGTCCGGTGCCGGCTTCGAGCACGGCAGTGACAATGAGCAGTTTTTCATCCGTGGAGTATTCGGCTTCGGTGGTGAAGTCGCGGGCCGTCCCTTCCGAGACGGCCCGCGTGTTTCACGATCGAAACGGTCAATGCGCTTATTTGCCCGCGCCCTTGCTCAGGTTTTCCATCACCGCATCCAGCGAGAAGCTGCCGGGCTTCTGGCTAGGCGGGTATTCCACGAAGGTGGAGAGGAATTTGCCGACGTACTCCTGCGCGGGCACCAGCACGAAGGCGTGTTCCACGCGCCAGCGCGGGTAATCAATGCTCTCGTGGTCGGCTTCCTCGAACGGGTCGGAGCGCAGATTGAAGAGCTTCGGAAAGCGGAGCGGCACAAACGGATCCTGCCAGACATCGAGGCTGTGTGCGCGCTGCTCGGCGAAGACGACTTTGTATTGGTTGTAGCGCAGGCCGACGAGCGAGCCTTCGTCGTTGAAGTAGAAGAACTCTTTGCGCGGGCTTGGCGATTTTCCGGCGAGCGCGTCAGTGAGGTTGTAGCCGTCGAGATGCACCTTGAATGTCTTGTCGCCGACTTTTTTGCCTTTCAGGAGTTGCTCTTTCACATCGGGTTCACCGGCGGCGGCGAGGAGAGTGGGGAGCATGTCTTCGTGGGAAAAGATGTCGTTCAACACGGTGCCGGGCTTGATCACGCCGGGCCAGCGGATGGCGGTGGGGACACGATAGGCCCCTTCCCAGTTGCTGGCCTTTTCATTGCGGAAGGGCGAGTTGCCGCCATCGGGCCAGGAGAACTTCTCCGCGCCATTGTCGGTGGAATACATGACTATGGTATTTTCATCGAGGCCGAGTTCCTTGAGCTTGTCGAGGATCTGGCCGACATGGCCGTCGTGTTCGATCATGCCATCGGCATAGACGCCGAGGCCGGTTTTGCCTTTGCTCTCCTGCTTGAGGTGCGTCCAGATATGCATCCGGGTCGAGTTCCACCAGAGGAAGAACGGCTTGTCAGCTGTTTTCGCCCGTTCGAGATAGTCAAGCGTCAGCGCGGTGACTTCCTCATCGATCGTCTCCATGCGCTTCTTTCCGAGCGGGCCTTTGCTTTCGATCCGTTGCGTGCCGTCGGCGTTGGCGAAGGTGTGGATGACGCCGCGGGTCTGATACTTCTTAATCATCGCGGGATCCTTGAAGTAGTCCTCGTTCTCGAACTCCTCCTCGGCGTTGAGGTGATAGAGCGAACCGAAAAACTCATCGAAGCCATGCGCCGTGGGCAGGTGCTCGTCGAGATCGCCGAGGTGGTTCTTGCCAAACTGCGCGGTCATGTAGCCCTGTGCCTTGAGCAGTTCGGCGATGGTGACATCGCGTGCTTTGAGTCCTTCCTTCGCGCCGGGCAGGCCGACCTTCAACATCCCGGTGCGATAGCCCGTCTGGCCGGTAAGGAAGCAGGCGCGCCCCGCGGTGCAACTCTGCTGGCCATACCAGTCAGTGAAGTTCGCGCCTTCTTTGGCGATGCGGTCGATGTTGGGCGTCTTGTAGCCCATCATGCCGTTGTTATTCATGCTGACGTTGAACCAGCCGACATCGTCGCCCCAGATGACGAGGATGTTGGGTTTCTTTTTATCCGCAGCCTGCGAGGAGGCGGTGCCGATGAGTGCCAGCCCGAGGGCCAGTGCGAGTAGTCTTAGCGTTGGTTTTAGTTTCATAGCGATAGGGTGTTTGGGCATCTTTCCACTGCGGGTAAAGTGACGATATCGTGCGGCGGCTTACTTCTGCTCGACGGTCACCTTCACGATCTTGCCGGTGAAGGCGCTGGGAAGGCCGGTGAGCAAAGCGGTGCGGGTCGGACTGCACAGCGCCGTGGTGTGAAAGCGATTGTACTTCAGCCCCGCGTTCGCCAACTTGTCCAGCGTCGGCATCTTGATCGGCCCGCCGAACGCGCTGCTCGCCCCGAAGCCGATGTCGTCTATCAGGACGATGACCACATTTGGCGCGCCCTGCGGTGCCTTCACCTCGAAACGCGGCGGTGCCTTCGCATCGCGAGCATCGAGCGTGGTGATGCTCTCGGGTTTGGGTTCCGCGATAGGGAGCGCGGTGCGGTCGAGTGTGGGTTGAGCGATGACGACCGGTTCGGCGGCACCCGTGCCGGTGGTGGTGAATGCCAGCGCACTAACGAGCGCGGCAGCGAGGAGGTTGTATTTGGAGGGGGAGGTCATGGCGTGGTTTAGATGGTGTGGTGGAACAAGAACAAACTCGCGGCAACCGCCGCGACCCGATCGTCCGGAATGCGGATAGATTTCACAGTGACTGTTGGAGAGCGGCGGCAGGATGCTTTTCATGGGGATTCGAAGATGCGGAAAATCAGAAGACATCCGCCAGCGGCGGCGGCTTGAAAGCCCACTTGATGGTGTCGAGCAAGGCCTGGGTGTCCACCGGCTTGCGGAAATAGGCGGTGGCCCCGGCGTTGCGGGCAGCGGCGCGCATTTCCTCGTTGTCATGGGCGGTGAGGAGGATGAGCGGATAGGAAATCCCGGCAGCGTCTAGCAGCGGCTTGAGGTCGAGTCCGCTCATGCCGGGCATGGTCATGTCCGCCACGATGCAGCCCGCCACCGCAGGATGCGGGGTGGCCATGAATTCCTCCGCGGAGTCGAACGACTGGCATTCCAGCCCGGCCGAGGTCATCACCCGGCACAACGCCCGGCGGACGCTGGCGTCGTCGTCGATGATGAAGATGGTGGATCTAACCGGCCCCATGGCCCGATGAAACTGGCAGGAAAAAACCGCTTCGGCCATTGGACTTTGGTCCAATGGAGAAGGGGGCCGGGCATCTCAAGGAGGGGCGGAATCTTTCAGCCCTGAGCACCGGGTGATAATGAGGTGAGATGGATCGCTTGGCATTGGCTTTCCATGCGCCGGGCGGGCGGATACCGCCGCTCCTTGGGTGGGGACAGGAATGTCCCACTCCCTATCTCGCGGCGGGTTCGAACCCCGCGGTCTCGCAGAGCCGCACCAACTCCGCGACGGAGGCGATATGCATCTTCTCCATCACCCGCCCGCGATGCACTTTGACGGTTTTTTCCGAGATTCCGAGATGGCCGGCGATTTGCTTGTTGAGAGCCCCGGTGATGACCCAGGCCATGACTTCGCGCTCGCGCTCGGTGAGTGAGTCCATCCGGTGGCGGACGGCGTTCACGTGGGTGGCGGAAGTCAGCGAGCTGCGGTGGATTTCCAACGCCTCGAAAATGGATTGCAGCAGGTCTTCATCCTCGAAGGGTTTGGTGAGAAATGTCACCGCGCCTTGTTTCATGGCCTGCACCGTGAGCGGGATGTCGCCGTTGCCGCTGATGAAAATAACCGGCCACGGGGCGGGGCGGGTCGAGAGTTCGCGCTGCAATTTCAAGCCGTCGATCCCGGGCATTTGCAAGTCCAACACCAGGCAAGCCGGCCGCTGCAATGCCTCCAGCCGCGCGTCTTCGAGAAACTCCTCCGCCGAGGCGAAGGTCCGTGCCTCCAGCCCGGCCGAGCGCACCAGTCGCGAGAGGCTGCGGCAAACCGAGGAATCGTCGTCCACGATGAAGACGGTCTGAGGGAAGGAATTCACGACTACCGGGGGTGGCGGGGAAATGCGGCTTCTAACCGCCAATCAGGGGGGAGATGCCTATCACATGACATCCGCCACAGGAAGCATTAATTGAAATAGCGCGCCGCCCGCTGGGTGATTCTTGGCCAGCAACTCGCCGCCGAAGCGCTCGGCGATGCTGCGGCTGATCGCCAGGCCAAGACCCAAGCCACCGGCCTTGCTCGAAACAAACGGCTCAAACAGCCGCTCCATGATGTCTGGCGCAATCCCCGGGCCGGTGTCATTCACGCTGACGATCACCCGCCCGCCGTGGCGGGTGCTGGCGATTTCCACACACCCTTGCAGCGGGTCGGACTTGATCGCGTCGAGGCTGTTGAGGACCAGATTGATGAGCACCTGCTGGACTTCCACCCGGCCGGCCCGCACCGGCGGAAGCCCCTGGCCGAGGAACAAAACCACCTTCGCTTTGCGCGCCACGATCTCGCCGTGCAGCAGATTGAGCACCTGGTTTACCGATTCGTTGACGTCCACCGGTTGCGGTTCCGCCGGGGCGTCCTTTTTGAACATCGCCCTCATGCCGTGGATGATGCCACCCGCCCGCTTTGCATCGTTGGCAATGTCGTCGAAGATCGCGGTGATTTCCGCCACATCCGGCGGGCCTTTGGCGAGGAAACGCTGACCCGCCTGCGCGTTACTGAGCACGGCGGTCAGCGGTTGATTGAGTTCGTGGGCGAGCGCGCCGGCCAACTCGCCGAGCATGCTGACCCGCGAGAGGTGGGCCAAATCCTGGCGCTGGCTCGCCAACTCCAGCTCGGCGAGCTTGCGCGCGGTGATGTCGAGCGACACGCCACGCACCCGCAACGGCTTGCCACCGCCGTTGAACTCCACCTTCCCCCGCGCGGTGAGCCAGCGGACTTTACCCTCCGGCAGCACCACCCGATAGTCTGTCGAAAACTCCCCTGCCCCGCCCATGGCACGCTCCACCGCCTGTCGGACCGCGCCACGGTCATCCGGGTGCAGGGTCTCCAGAAACCGCTCGAAGCTGATCTCCTTTTCCCGCGAAAGGCCAAACAACGGCCGCCCCTCCCGGCTCACCCAGATCCGGTTGTGATCCACGTCCCAGTTCCAGATCGCCAACCCGGTCGCCGCCGCCGCGAGTTTCACGTGTTGCTGGGCCTCGCGCAAATCCGCCGCCGTGCGCGCCGACCGCAGCAACTCGATGATCATTTCACCCGCCATCGCCACCACAATGATCGTGTAGAACAGGCTCGCGGTGATCGGTGACTGAATCACTCCCCACAGCACCAGCATCGCCTGCGCTGATCCCAAAATGGCGAAAACACTCATGCCGCCACCGAGAACCAGCGCCTGCCGCCGGTCGCCCCGCCGCCATACCGTGACCGAGGCGTCCACCACAAAGATCACGAACAACAACAAGCTCAACTGCCCGACCAGCATCCACGGACTTGCAATCCCGTCCGCCACGGACACCGAATCACCAAGGAACCGAATGTGCCGCACCGCAGTGATTTCACGGTAATTGAGGTTGGGCGAAATCAGGAAATTGAGGATCAACGACAAGGTCCGCACACCGGCGACGGACCAGGCAAGCCACCGCCGCCCCGCCCGCAGGTAGAGTCTAACAAAACCTAGCAGCGCCAGGATCATGACCCACACCGGCAGGTGAAGCCACCGCAAGGCGGTGCCGAATTGCGCCGTCGTCTCCGTCCGCATCAGCCACATTTCCCCAGCCGCCACCGCCGCTGCAGCCACAGCACTCACCGCGAATAACAGGTGCGCCCGTTCATCGCGCCGCCGGCACCAGACCAACAGGTAAATCGCCGCCAGTGTCAGGCACACCGCCGCTTCCATCGACCAGACCACGGTGGTCCAGCTCATGGCGGAATCGGTAGCTTGACCCGTCGGCGGCACGCCCCCGTCTAGCAACCCGACCGTCCGCTGGCAAGCGACCAGTCCGCTGAACCGCCGCCCCATTTCTCGACATCCACAAGCCGTGATGCCAGCTTGCGGCATGAGCGGAATGATCGACGGCCATCTCCCGGAGGCTGATTCCACCGGTATCCATGCCCGCAGCCCGGTTGCCGGAAAAATCGCCCTGTTCCGCGCCCTGTTCCGCGGCCGCGACGATGTCTATCCGCGTCGGTTCGAAAGCAAGAAAACCGGCCGCACCGGCTACGCCCCGGCCTGCGGCAACGAATGGGTGCGCGGCATCTGTGAGAAACCCCGGATCAAATGCGGCGACTGCCCGCACCGCGCGTTCCTGCCCGTGACCGAAGAGGTCATCCACTGGCATCTTTCGGGCAAGGACAAGAGCGGACAGGACTTCGTCGCCGGAGTCTATCCGATGTTAGCGGATGAGACCTGTTATTTCCTCGCCATGGATTTCGACAAGGAATCATGGCATGAGGACGTCCTCGCGGTGATGGAAACCTGCCGCTCCCTACAAATACCCGCCGCCCTCGAACGCTCGCGCTCCGGCAATGGCGGGCATGTCTGGTTGTTCTTCACCGAGGCGCTTCCCGCGACGCTGGCGCGGAAGCTCGGCTCGTTCATCCTAACCGAAACCATGGAGCGGCGGCCCGAACTCGGCCTCGCATCCTACGACCGACTGTTTCCTAACCAGGACACGCTGCCCAAAGGCGGCTTTGGAAATCTAATCGCCATGCCGATGCAGAAGATTCCCCGTGAAAACGGCCACAGCATGTTCGTGGATGAAACCTTCACCCCTTGGCCGGATCCGTGGGCTTTTCTCGACTCGATTCAGCGACTTCCCAGGGAACGCATCGAAACCATCGTCCAAGACGCGGAAAGCCGCGGCCGCGTGGTCGGCGTGCGCTTCGCCCTATCAGCCGATGACGAGGCGGAGCCGTGGAATTCCCCGCCTTCCCGTCGCTACCGCGAGGCGTCTATCAGTGACCCCCTACCAGAGGAAATCGAGCTCGTCCTCGGTGATTTGATCTATCTGGCAAAAGACTCCCTCCCGCCCGCATTGCGCAACCGCCTGCTGCGCCTCGCCGCGTTTCAGAACCCGGAGTTCTATCGCGCCCAAGCCATGCGGCTGCCGACCTACGAGAAACCTCGTATCATCGCCTGCGGCGAAGATTTGCCCGCCCACATCGGCCTGCCGCGAGGCTGCTTTGAGGAAATTCTCGTGCTCTTCACGGAGCTCAAAATCAAACCCGTGATCCGCGATCAACGCGTGGCGGGGACTCCGCTGGATCTCCATTTCACCGGCACTCTCCGCCCGGAACAGGAAACCGCTGCCGCCGCGATGCTGGCGCACGATACCGGCGTCCTATCCGCCACCACCGCCTTTGGTAAAACCGTGCTTGCCGCCCATCTCATCGCCGCCCGCGGGGTGAACACGCTCATCCTCGTCCACCGCCAGCAACTGTTGGAGCAATGGATCGAACGCCTGTCTTCCTTCCTCGGACTGCCCGCCAACTCCATTGGCCGGCTCGGCGGCGGACACAAGAAACTCACCGGCGGAATCGATGTCGCCCTGATCCAAAGCCTCGTCCGCAAGGGCGTCGTCGATGACCGCGTGGCGGACTACGGCCATCTGGTCATTGACGAATGCCACCATCTATCAGCGCATAGTTTTGAACTTGTCGCCCGCCGCGCGAAGGCCCGCTTCGTACTCGGGCTATCCGCCACTGTGGCGCGGAAAGATGGCCATCACCCGATCATCTTCATGCAGTGCGGCCCCGTCCGCCACCGCGTGGATGCCAAACAACAGGCGGACGCCCGCCCGTTTTCCCATCATGTCATCGTCCGCCCCACCGGCCTCCGCCCGATCGCCGCACCCGATCCCGACCGGCGGGTGGAATACCAGAACCTCTGCGCCGAAATCATCCGCTCGGAGCCGCGCAATGCCATGATCCGCGACGACGTGGTCGCCGCCCTGCGCGACGGCCGCTCGCCGCTGGTTCTAACCGAGCGCACCGAACATGTCGCCACTCTAGCAGACCTAATCCGTCCGCACGCCCCGCACCTGATCATCCTCCAAGGCGGCATGGGCCGGAAATCGCTGCGCGAGGCGATCGGCCAACTCGCGGCCGTTCCCGAAGACCAAACAAGAGTCGTCATCGCCACCGGCAAATTCGTCGGCGAGGGCTTCGACGATTCACGGCTCGACACGCTGTTTCTAACGATGCCCGTTTCCTGGCGCGGCATCATCGCCCAATACGCCGGCCGCCTTCACCGCCTGCATGACGGCAAGCGCGAAGTGAGAATTCACGACTACGCCGACCTCGACATCCCGATGCTCTCCCGCATGTTCGACAAGCGCTGCGCGGGCTATGAAGCCGTCGGCTACACCATTCTGTTACCTGCCAGCGCCCTGCCCGGCTGGCCGTGCGAAGTCCCGTTACCCATCGATCCCGCGTGGAAACAAGACTACGCCGCCAGCGTCCGCCGCTTGATCCGCGACGGTGTCGATGTTCCTCTCGGAAATCTGTTCGTCACCGCCACTCGCACTAACAACGATTGCGAACGGGCACGCAGCGCCAGCGAAGCGTTCCTTTTCCACCGCCTCGAATCCCTAGCAGAAACCGCCGGCCTGTTCCGACTCAACGCCAAGCTCCCGATTCCCTTCGACGGTTGGAGCGAACTTGAGATCGACCTGTTTTGCGCCGATCTCAAGCTCGCCATCGAGATCGACGGCCCGCAACACCTATCAGATCCCGCCGCCTACCGCAGCGACCGCCGCAAGGACGCCTTGCTTCAGGAGAGCGGCTGCCATGTCCTCCGTTTTCTAGCCGAAGACCTCGGAAAACATCTGGACACCACGCTCGATGCCATCCTCCGCGCCATCGTCCACCTCCGGCGGAAGCGATGATCACTTGGGCACGAAATCCGCATCCAGTTGATTTCGTGCCCGAATAAATCAAGATTTTCCAGGCTCCAGATTGACACAATGTCGATTTCGTGCCAGAACTTTCCCGGAAGTTTCCGGCACCAGATCGACATGGATGAATTCATCGGCAGAAAACAGGAGCGTCAGGAGTTTGCGGAACTCCTCACGAGAAAGAAGGCGTCCCTCGTCACTTGCGAGGGTCGGCGGCGCATCGGGAAGAGCCGTTTGATCGGGCACTGCGCCGGTTCCGCCGAGCATTATCTCTCATTCAGCGGCCTGCCACCGCGCGATGGCATCACCCGGGAAAACCAGCTTGAAGCATTCGCGGATCGCCTCGCCAAACAAACCGCCGCCCCTCGTGTCGTTCTGGATGGCTGGCCCACGGCCTTCCAACTCCTGGCCAGCCAACTGCCGGTGAAGGGCACGGTCGTGGTGTTGTTCGATGAAATTTCCTGGATGGCCATCGGCGACAAGGACTTCGCCGATCATCTGAAAAACGCGTGGGATCAGGACTTCTCGAAGCGCCCCGGGTTGACCCTCGTCTTGTGCGGCTCGGCTTCTTCCTGGATCGAGGACAACATCCTCAACAGCACCGGCTTTGTCGGTCGTTGCACTTGGCAATTCCACTTGAAGCCGCTGCCTCTGGGCGACTGCACGGCGTTCTGGGGGAAACACGCAAGTCGCGTCAGTCCGGCGGAGAAATGGCGGATGCTATCAGTGACCGGCGGGGTGCCGGGGTATCTGGAACAACTCATGCCCTCCCGCAGCGCGGAGGAAAACATCGAGCGACTTTGCTTCAACCAGGGCGGCATGTTGTTCCACGAATTCGAGCGCATCTTCCACGACATCTTCACCCGCCGCGCCGCCACCTGCCGGGATATTGTCAGCACGCTGGTGAGTGGTCCCAAGACGTTGCTGGAAATCAGCAACACCCTCAAACGCGAACGCGGCGGCAGCCTCGGCGACGTGCTAACGGATTTGGAAATGGCGGGATTCATCCGCAAGGAGCGCTTCTTCGATCCCACCACCGGAAAGACCCGCCCGCGCGACCACCGCTACCGGATCGCGGACAACTATCTCCGTTTCTATCTGAAATACATCGCGCCCGCCAGCGGGCGGGTGCTCAAGGGACTCTATCAGCGGGTGCCCATCGAGCTGCTGGAAGCCTGGGACACCATCATGGGCTATCAGTTTGAAACCCTTGCCCTGGACAGCTTGGATGAAGTCTTCGAGCGCCTCGGCTTGAAAAACCGCGCCGTCCTCAACGCCGGACCTTACGCCCAAGGAAAAACCCTGCGCCAGCAAGCCTGCCAGATCGACCTGCTCATCCGCACCCGCCAGGCCATCTACGTCTGCGAGATGAAATTCCGCCGCCACATCGGCAGCGAAGTCATCGAAGAAGTCCGGGAAAAAGTGGCCAAGCTCAAGCTGCCGAAAGCCCAATCCGTCCGCACTGTGCTGATCCATTCCGGCGAACTCGATCCCACCATCGAGCCGTCCGACTATTTTGATTTCATCATCAACGCGGATGAGTGGGTGGCGGGATGATCGGCATTCCCGCAACTTGGGACAGGGGAAGGAATCTCCATCAGATGGGGGAACTCGAAGAAAGCCAGCGCCGGACGCTTTTCCATATCCTCGATTACTTTCTCGATCTCGATTTCATCCCCCTCAGGAAAAGCCGCCCCGCAAATCGCCATCCCGCCAAACCACCCACTTTTCCATGTCTGCCACGCCCACCGTTCAGAGTTCCATCACCGCCATCCGCCAAGCGCTGGCTCTTGACCCGGAGAAACAGAAATCGTCAGACTTTCGGCTGAGCCACGCGATCGGCACACTTTACCGACTTTCGGATGATATCGCCGGAGACCGCAATTTGCTGGAGGAAGTCGTTCAGGTCGCCACGGAAGTCGAGGCCTTCCGCGGCAAAGGAGGCCAATCGGCCGCCCGTCAGATCACGCAATTGTTTTACAGCGTCACCATCAGTGTGATGGATCGAC
>JANOZJ010000005.1:0-11969 GCA_031429315.1 Akkermansiaceae bacterium | reverse complement strand
CGCGCCCCAGTCGCCATTCTTGCGGGAGCCGTATTCCCAGAAACGCCGCCAGCCGCCGCCGTAGTTGCCCTTGATGCGCTCGACGTTGTAAGGCTCCCACGGCGTGGGACCGAGCCAGCGGTCGTAATCGAGGAACTCCGGCACCGGTTCTGCCGCGAACTGGGTGGCTGGCGGAAACTCTCCGAGCGAGCAAATGATCGTGTCCACCTTGCCGATGTAGCCGTTGAGTACCAGCTCGGCGGCCTTGCGGAATGACCCGTTAGACCGTTGTTGGGAACCGACTTGGACGATGCTGCCGTAACACTCTGCCGCACGGCACATGGCCTTACCTTCCTCGATGGTGAGGGTCATCGGTTTTTCCACATAGACGTCCTTGCCGTGGCGCATGGCGTCGATGGCGACTGCGGCGTGCCAGTGGTCTGGCGTGGAGACAACAACGGCATCGATGTCCGGACGGGCGCAAAGTTCGCGGGAATCACTGAGAGCCTCGCAAGTGACTCCCTTGGCTTTGGCCTCAGCCATGGCTTGATCGAGGTGCTGTTTGTTCACATCGCAAAGCGCCACGACTTGGGTCGCCGGTTGGGTGAGGTAGTAACCCCGGTGACCGCCGGAAATCAGGCCGTTGCCGACGATGCCGACATTGATTCGGCTGTTAGGCCCGATATTTCCCGGACGTCCGAGCACTCTCGGCGAAAGGAACAGCGGAGCGGTGGACCAGGCGATGGCGGACGCGAGGCCGCCTTTCAGCACCTGGCGGCGGGACTCAGAGTGATTCGGGGTATTCATGATTTTAGTTAGATGGGTTGACGGTTTTCATTTCGCGGCGGCCTTGAGTTCGGCGAAACGGGCGCGCATTTCGGCGAGCCGCGCCGCCTGCGTGGGATCTTTGGCGAGGTCGGTTTCCTCAAACGGATCGGCCGCGACATGGAAGAGTTGCTCCAACTTGAAGTCTGGCCAATAAAAATACTTCCAATCCTTGCGGACGAGGGCTTCGGACGCGGGGATCTTCGCGATGTTGCCGGGCAGCGCGAGTTCGTAGAAAAACTCGCTGCGCCATGCGGGCTTTTCCGCTGCCAGATAGAGCGGCGCGATGTCGCGACCCTGCATGGTGGCGGGAACCTTGATTCCGGTGGCAGCGAGAATGGTGGGCGCGAGATCCACGCTCAACGTGAAGTCGTCATTCGTACCGCCGCGTTTTTCCGCCGCCAGCCGCGGGTCGCGCACGATCAGCGGCACGCGGATGCTTTCCTGGTGGGCATACCATTTGTCGGCGAGGCCGTGCTCGCCGTGGAAGTAACCATTGTCGCCGACGAAGATGACGAGCGTGTTATCGAGCGCGCCCCGCTTTTTCAATTCTTCAAGGACGCGGCCGCAAGTCGAGTCCACCTCGGTGGCGAGGCGATAATAGTTTTTCATCATCTCCTGGTATTTCTCAGGGGTGTCGAAGCGCCAATGCCAGCGCACTCGGCTCTCGTTCTTCTCGTTGGCAATGAACGGCGGCATCTTGTGCAACGCCTCGTCGGTGGCGGACTTCGGCAGCGAGATGGCCACATCCTGATAGAGCGCCATGCTCTCGGGCTGGGGCAGAAATTGCTTGGGATTTCCATCCTCCGCATGGGTGGCGAAGAACGCGAGAGTCAGACAGAACGGCTTGTCCACCGGGCGCGTCTTGAGAAACTCCAGCGCGTCGTTTTCGTTCTTCTTGGTCACATGAATCTTTGTGCCGTCTGGCTGCTTGATCCAATGCGTGCCGGAGTAGGCGCGGCCAAAGTCGAAGTTCTCCGCAGGGAACTTGCCATTATGCCATTTGCCGATGTGGCCGACGTAATAGCCATTGCTGCGCAACAAGCCGGGATAAGTTTCCGCCCATGGCGTCTCGAACATGGCGAAGGCCTTGTTGCCGTGCCGCGACATCCATTGCCCGGTGAACAAACTGGCCCGGCTCACCCCGCAGATGGAGGTGGTGACACAGTTCTGGGTGAAGCGCACGCCCTCCGTGGCCAAGCGGTCGAGATTCGGTGTTTTCACCACCGGATTGCCTGCGCAACCGAGCGTGTCGAAACGCCAATCGTCGGCATAGAGGATGACCACGTTCATCGGAGCGGCGGCACGGGATACCGCAGGCAGGAACAGGCCGCAAACCACGGCGATGATATGGATGGGTGATTTCATGATTGGCTTCGGCACCTTCGAATTTTCAAGAGCTTCAATACTGGCGGAAGGGGCGTCGATATTTCACTTTTTCATCGGAGCTTTGTCTTACTTCCCCAACGCATCGAACTCCGCTTGCAGCGACTTGCGGGCAGCGGCCTCTTTCTCTGGATTCGTATTTTGTTAGATTTCACCGGATCCTCCCCCGTTCGACGACCCGCCGGAGTTGGTTCCTGTTGTCCAACATGTAATCGCTGTTTCTGACCTGTCTGGCACCTTCGTGCTGGATATGAATCCACTCGCGGGGATTGCCGGGCCTTCCGAGAAGTTGGGGCGCGAAGCTGCGCCCGTGAATTGCCGCCTCGGGCGAAGTGGCACCCGTTAGTTCGCAAAACGTGGGAAAAAAAATCGGATAAATCAATTAGATCCTCGCAGGTGGAGCCTGCCTTCATGTGGCCGGGCCAGCGCACGACGAGCGGAACGTGGGTACCTCGGTCGGTCAGTCGGTGGCAGGGTGAGCGGCAGTTCCTTTGCAGGAAAGAGGCCGCTCTCATGGGTGACCTCGTGATTGAAAACGCTGAAGAATGGCTGCGTGGGATTTGGCCGCTTGCGCCAGTGTGCATGATTGCTGCTGTCGTTCCACGCTTCCCTGATGTTGATCGGCGCGTTGTAATCGGTTTTGGCATTTATCGTCGTGTAGTAACCCGTATCCCGGAGCAGCGCCGGAAAGCCCTTGAGCCACGATGGGGTCTTGCCTTTGGCGCGCATGTGCTCTGCTGGCCCGGCAGTCGCCGCATGGATCCCGGTGATCAATGCGAAGCGCGACGGCGCGCAGACAGGCTGGGAAAAACAGCGCTCATCTAACACGCCTTCTTTTGCAAGCCGGTCGATCGTCGGCGTGTGCGCGAGCAGATCGCCATAGCAGCCCAGATAGGGATTGTTATCTTCGCTGACGAGCCAGAGAATGTTGGGTCTGTCCGCGGCGCGCAACGTTGGCGAGAGGTCCAATACGGTCGCGGCGTGCTCGGTTCTGTCAGCGAGGTTGGTGAACTCCTTCGGATTGGCGTCGTGGCGGTAAAGTTCGCGATCCCTCTCCCAAAATGGCAGGTCTTTGCCTCACGGCCTGCGCCTGGGTTACGATTTCCACGAGGGCGGCTTTTCCGAAGCGGGTCTGGCGGACCCCGCAAAAGCCGTCTGCTGTCAGGGAGGGTTATACCCCATGGAACTGTTGCTCACAATTGTCCAGAGTCTAGCTGTCCGCCCCGCGCGGAACGGTGTCTGCCGTCGAATTGACGGCTACCGAAAACAAAAAACAAGAATACAACGTTATGAACAAACTCGAAATCAAAGGAGACTGGAATATCGTCAAGGGCAAGCTGAAACAACAATGGGCCACACTCACCGACGACGATCTTCAATACTTGGAAGGAAAGCAGGAAGAACTACTGGGCCGGATCCAACAACGTACTGGCGAAACCCGCGAAGCGGTCGAAGAAGCCGTTGAGAAGGCCTGCAAACCCTGCTGCTCCTGAAGCGCAACCGTCCATCAATATAGAAGGAACAATATTATGAAACTCACGAACTACATCATTCTCTCACTCGTTGCCGCCCTTGCAATTGGTTGCGACAAGCAGAAAACTGCGATCGATGAAAACAAGGAGGCGACCAAAGAAGCAATCGACACTCGCAAGACCGCAGTGAACGAAGCAGCCAAGGACGCGATACGGCAAACTGACGTCAATGCCACCATCGACAAGGCAAGAATTGAAGCCAACAAAGATTCCATCCAGGCACAACTCGATGCGGACAAAAAGAAGGCTGACGCCCAGGCGGAAGCCGACAAAGCAAAGGTGGATGCGGAGAATAAGTGACCTCATCCGAGTTACGCGCGCGCGCCATTTCTCCAACGGAGAGTGGACTTTCAATAAATGATTGCATCTGGGTTGAGGGGCGCACGCGCGACCCCTCATACCTACGCCTATTGTTAAACAGGAAGCGGTATGAAAGCACCTTCGCAATACCCGGCGGAGTGCCATAGCCGAGGAAGACGATTCGTTGCCCGACGGACGGAGGGCGGAAATCATAGACGCCGATGCGTTATTCTTCCCCTCAATGGCAGGACTCTAAAGCAAGGTGACCTGCACGCTGCTCTCGATGATGCCAGTGGCGATGGCATGACGGGTCAGACCGGCGGTGTCATGAATATCAAGTTTTGCCATCAGGCTCCCGCGATGCTTTTCCACGGTCTTGATGCTGATGCCGAGTTCCGCCGCCGTCTCCTTGTTGGCTTTGCCTTCGGCAATCAGTTGCAACACTTCCATTTCCCGCGAAGTCAACAGGTGGGAATTCTTGTTTATTTTCCCATTTCGGTCGCGTGAGCGGGGAGTCAGGCGCCCGATCCGCCTAGCGACCGAGGCGCTGTAGAACGTCTTGCCTTTGTGGACCTCGCGAATCGCCTCGCACACATCATGAGTGGAATCCTGCTTGAGGAGGAAACCTACCGCCCCCGAAGCGGTCGCGCTATTGACGTACGCATCGTCATTATGCGCGGTGAGAATGATGATCTTGGTGTTTGGGAGGGCCTTGATTACCTGGCGGGTGGCCTCCAATCCATTCAGCCCGGGCATTGCGATGTCCATTAAGACCACCTCGGGGCAGGTTTTCAGTGCCAGTGCTACCGCTTGACGGCCATTGCGCGCCTCGCCGACCACCTCAAAATCCTTCTCAAGATTGAGCATCATGCGAATCCCCTCGCGCACCAGCATGTGGTCCTCCGCTATCAAGACTGTAATTCGTTTCATGAATATTCAGGTTGGATGCCGTCGATCAAGGTTAGGTAAATGGGGCACCCGTTCGCGTCGTGAGGTTCTTCATTTGATCCGCAATCAAAGAATCCGACGTCCTTGAATGACCCTGACGAGGAAAATGATGATGGCAACCACTAACAGGATATGAATAAAGCCGCCCATGGCGGAGCTGGTCACAAGACCCAGCAGCCAGAGGACAACAAGAATTATTGCGATGGTCATTAACATATAATTAGATCTTTCGGTTGGTATTGAGTTGTGTGCCGAACAGCGACGCCTGCTTCCCGTCAGGCTTGTAGCCAATTCAGTACGGATGACGACGTGGCGTGTTATCGCGAAGCGGCTTCTTGGATATGATCTCCGGTATGTTCGACATCACTGCCGAAACCGCGGACGGTGCGGCAGCTCGTGCCGATAACGGCGAAGATTACCGAGGTTAGAATAAGAATAACTATGCTTTTAGGTGATGTTTTCATGGCTGTAATTTGTGGCACTCCCACTCGGCGAATCTGTCATGGCGGAATGCTTTTTGCCATGGGGTAAAACCCTACTGGCTGAATCGAGGAATTGATTCGCTAATAAATGACTACGGATTAAAGTCGCTTCCCAGTGGACACCTTAGATCAAAATGACATGACAGTGGAGGTTCCGGTCGAGGACCGCCAGACCTTCAAAACCACCTGCCGTCAGTTCCGGCAGATCTCGCGGGCGTTCTTCGCCTCGGAACGCAGGCACAAGGCGCGGGGATTCCTGATCGCCCTGCTCTTGCTCGCATTGGCGGTGGGGGGAGTTCAGGTTTTGATGAGCTACGCTGGCCGCGATTTCTTCACCGCCATTGCACGGAAGCAACCCGGTGCCTACTGGGTTGCCCTCGCGTGGTATCTCGGCACCTTCGCTCTCGCGGTTCCCATTGGAGTTTTCTACCGCTGGGTCGAGGAGCGCCTGGCGCTGCTGTGGCGGGAATGGATGGCCCAACACTTGGTCAAGCGCTACTTCAACAACCGGGCCTATTTCCGCCTGCGGGGATCGGAAAACATGGACAACCCGGACCAACGGATCAGCGAGGATGTTCGGAATTTCACGACCAGTTCGCTCTCGTTCCTCTTGATCGTGCTGAACTCGCTGGTGACGCTGATCGCGTTCATCGGCGTGCTTTGGATGATCTCCAGCATGCTGGTGGCCATGCTGGTGGTTTACGCCGTCGCAGGCACCGCAATCAGCATCGCAATCGGACGCAAGCTCGTGCGCTTGCATTACCATCAATACGAGAAGGAGGCGAATTTCCGCTATGGCCTGGTCAGGGTGCGTGACAACGCGGAGTCGATTGCGTTCTGCCGAGGGGAAAAGCGCGAGCACCTGGATTTATTCAAGCGTCTGGCGACGGCGGTGGGAAACATGCGCCTGATCATTATTCGAAACCGAAACCTCGGGTTCTTCACTAACAGTTATAACTATCTCGCACTGGTTCTACCCGTGTTGATCGTCGCGCCGATTTTCATGCGCGGGCAGGTCGAGTTCGGAGTTGTCCCGCAGACTGCGGGTGCCTTCGCCCAGGTACTGGCCGCAGTCTCGCTGATCATCACCCAGTTCGGCGGACTGAGTACTTATCTAGCAAGCGTCCAGCGTCTCGGCAGCCTGTGGGATCAACTCGATGAACATGATTCGGAGGAGGAACGCATCGCCGCCGAGGCGGAAAGCGTTCCGAGTGAGGACAGCCGGATGGTGAAACTCGACAAGCTCAACATCTGCACACCGGGAAATGGCCGGACATTGGTCAATGAACTTTCGTTCGAGTTGCACTCCAATCAAAGCCTGATGATCATGGGGCCGAGCGGCACGGGGAAGAGCTCCGTTCTGCGCACCATCGCCGGTCTTTGGCCCGGTGGTGGCGGCTTGCTCGAGCGTCCCGCATTCGCCCATCTCATGTTTCTCCCGCAGCGCCCCTACATGGTGGAGGGCAGCCTGCGTGACCAGTTGCTCTATCCGTATCCCGAGCGGGGCGTATCCGATGAGGAGATCCGGCAGGTGGTCGCGGAGGTCAATCTATCCGATGTTTTCGGACGTGTGGATGGTGACTTGGATCGAGTGCTGGACTGGGGCAACGTGCTTTCCCTCGGTGAACAGCAGCGGATCGCCTTCGCGCGGCTGTTCCTGCGCAAGCCGAAATTCGCCTTCCTGGATGAAGCCACCAGCGCGCTCGACGAGGATAACCAGGAAGACCTTTACCGCCGGATTAAGGATTCCAGCATCAGCTTCATCAGCGTCGGGCACCGCACTACTTTGATCCAACACCACGAACGACTTTTGCTGTTGGAGCGCGACGGGTCTTGGGAAATTCGTTCTGGCATCGCTTCCGCGGCTACTTAGTCTGACGGGGAATCCGTGACCATTCCCATTCATCCGTTTTTCTCCCTGTTTGACGATCCTGATAGATGGCAGGTCTTCGCATCCGGCCAGGCGGAGGGCAGGCTTTCCAAAACCACCGACACTTCAGGAAAGCCCGGTGTCCGGCTCAAGTATGACTTCCATGGTGGCGGCGGCTTCGTGGCGATGCGGCAGGTGCTTCCTTTCAAGCTTCCGGAAACATTCGAGATCGGTTTCCACATGCGCGGTGATGGCCGGCCTAACCATTTCGAGTTCAAGGTGGCAGACCCGGGAGGAACCAACGTCTGGCGCCACCTGCGCCAGGATTTCAGACTCCCGGATGAATGGACTGACCATCGCTTTCATGAACGCAGCCTGCCCTTCGCATGGGGTCCGGCCGGTGGTGGGGCACCTTCGGATGTCGGCGCGGTCGAGTTCGTCATCGCCGCAGGGGCGGGCGGCAAGGGTGTGCTGGAACTTGCATCTCCCTCGTTCGAAGACCAAACGCCCGGCAGGCCACTTGCCATTCGCGCTTCAAGCTATCAGCCCGGCTTCCCTCCGGAAGCGGTGTTTACGCCGGACTCCACCTCGATCTGGCGGGCGGCTGCCGATGACTTGAAGCCCTGGTGGGCGGTCGATTTCGGAAAGAGTTTACGCTTCGGCGGATTGGTCATTCAGTGGCCGGAGTCGCTTCCGCCACGGGCCTGCGAGATAGAAATTTCAGCCGATGGTGAATCGTGGAGCCGCGTTTACCGGGCGCTCAGCTTATCCGGACCGGTGAGCCACATCGCGGTGCCGGCCGCCGAGGCGAGGCACTTGCGAGTTGTTTTTGCAGATTCCGAATATGCCGCCCTGCGTTCGATCACGCTGCGTCCGGATGCCTATTCCCACACGCCCAATGAATTCATCCACTCGGTCGCGGCGGATTTCCCGCGAGGATGGTTCCCCCGCTATTGGCTGCGAGAACAATCCTACTGGACGCCGGTCGGCAGCCAGGAAGGAAGACGGCGCGCCTTGATCAACGAGGAGGGCATGGTCGAAGTGGATGAGGCGGGATTCTCGTTAGAGCCGTTTCTCGTCATCGGCGGCAAGCCCGTTACCTGGGCGGATGTGACCACCGCCTGCTCGCTGCCAAAGGGTGGTGCCCCCCTCCCGACGGTGATCTGGCAGGCGCCGGGAATGTGGCTGGAGATCCTGCCATGGATCGATGGCCGGGGAGACAATCTAACGCTTCATGTCACCTATCGGTTGAAATGCAGCAAGGCCGCCTCCGGCACCCGCCTGCTCGTCGCCGTGCGCCCGTACCAGGTGAACCCGCCGTGGCAGGCATTCCGCAACCTCGGCGGGCGCAGCCCCATCCACCGGATTTCCTGCACGCCCGATGGAATGCTGGTGAATCAACGGCAGCTCGCCGTGTCCCCAAGAGCGGGATTTTGCGGGGTTTCCGCATTTGAAGAAGTTGGGATCATCGGCTTCCTCTCTAGCGGGATGTTGCCGGCGCGTGTCGAAGTGGATGACGACGCCGGTCTCGCCTCCGGGATGATGGCGTGGGATATTCCCGCCGAGAAATCGGTGTTCGAAGTCACGGTTTCCACGCCCTACTTCGGGGAAATTCATCGGCCCGCGAAACATGGGCGGCACAAGGCTCTAGCAGCTTGGCGCAAGACTCTCGGTGCGGTCCGGTGGCAGGTTCCCGGCTGCGCGGTGCCGACCTTCGATTGCTTCCGCACCGCCGCCGCCCACATCCTGATCAACCGCGACGGTCCCGCGATCCAGCCGGGGCCGCGGCGCTACACCCGTTCGTGGGTCCGCGACTGCGTGATCATGGGCGCGGCTCTCGCCAAAGCCGGCCTGCCGAAGGCGCTGCGCGAATTTCTAACATGGTATGCGCAGTTCCAGCGCGACGACGGCTTCGTCCCCTGCGTGGTCGATCGCGATGGCGTCGATTGGCTCATCGAACATGACAGTCACGGCCAATTCCTGTGGGGCATCCGTGAAGTCATCCGCGAGGGCGGCGATCCATTGTTCCTGAGAAGCATGTATCCACGGGTGCGCGCCGCGGCCAACTATTTGATCAAACTGCGGGCCCAACGGACGTCGAAGGACTACGCCGGCGGAGCAAACAGTAACTGTTTCGGACTGCTTCCCGAGTCTGCCAGTCACGAAGGCTACCTCGCCCATCCCGTGCATTCCTACTGGGATGACTTCTGGGGTGTGCGCGGTCTCGAAGCTGCCGCGGATCTTGCCGATGTGTTCGGGCGGCCCGATGAAGCCGAGCAATGGAAATCCGAAGCCGCGCGTTTCCAAGTCGATCTGCTGCGGTCCATCGACAGGGTCATCGCCGACAAGAAACTCACCTACATCCCCGGCTCGGTCGAGTGGGCGGACTTCGATCCCACCGCCACTTCCAATGCCATCGCCATGCTCGACTTCGCCGGCGTGCTGCCTGAAGGCCCGCTGCACGCGATGCTCGACACCTACCTCGACGGCTTCCACCGCAAGCACCGCGGGGAAATGGTGTGGACCAACTACACCGCCTATGAGATCCGCATCATCGGTGCCTTCGTCCGTCTCGGCAAACGTGACACCGCCAACGAACTGTTGCAGTTCTTTCTATCCGACCGCCGTCCGCTTGAATGGAATCAATGGCCGGAAATCACCTGGCGCGACTCCCGCTCACCGGGCCACCTCGGCGATGTGCCCCACACCTGGATCGCTGCGGAATACCTGTTAGCGGTGGCGTCCATGGTCGCCGCAGAACGCGACGCCACCGCCTCCCTGGTAATCGCCTCCGGCATGCCGTGGGCGTGGATTTCCGACGACAACGGATTTTCCGTTAGCAATTTGCCCACCCGCTACGGTCCTTTGGATTTCCGCATCCGCGCCACCAGCGGCGACACGATCCATGTCGGGATTGCCAATACCATCACACTCCCACCTGGCGGACTGACCATCGTTCCACCGCTGCCGTATGGGAAACAAATCATCGCCATCGAGTCCGATGGTGGACCCCACGCGACCATCGATCCTGCGGGAACCACTGTCGTGGTGACAAGTTTACCTTTCGCGGCGGCTCTCCGGCTCGGGCAGTTGCCGCAGGATCAAAACTTCACTGCGACGTGATTTTTCTATCAGGAGCCATGGCCCAGCGCATCCCACTCCGCCAGCGAGGCTTTGGACTTCTGATACTCCATGAGGGTCTTCCAGTGCCCGCCTTTTTTCACGAGAAGCACCTCGAAGTGAATATACTCCTGATTGGGTTTCCCATCGGGACCGACGCTTGAGTAGAGAAAAATGCCGGTTTCGTGCGCGGTGGTATCATCACCGAGACGCTGGGAAAACCGAAACGCCACACTGGCTTTCATCTCTCCCGACTTGGTCGCGGTGAATTCTTTTTTCCAGCGTGCCAGCGCATCCGAAAGCGGTGAACTGGATTTTTTGACTCCTGAAACCAGCACTCCCTCTGGATGGCAGGTTGCCTCGTAGGCATTGAAATCCCCCTCGCCGACGGCTCGCGAGACCTCGGCCCAGAAGGCATCCAGTTCCGCGACTCGCGGACCTTTGGCATCCTCAGCGAAGGAAAGATGCGAGCTGCAAAACATTGTTAGGACGAAGACGATGATGATGATGCGTTTCATGGTTTGGAGTCTTAGCGATGGCCGGGTGTGTTGGCGAGGGAGGATTTCCGCATGAAATAACCCAGTCACTCCTTGTGTGCCGTAAACATGATTTTGTCGGATGAAGTGGTGAGCGTGGTTGCGGCGTCTCGCCGCAACGTTAGAACACCTGACCTCGCCTTTGTTTTAGCGGCGCTTGAGATGATCCCATTCTGAAGAAAGGCGTCGGGCAGAATGCCCGCGCCACCGTGGCCCGGGCATTCTGCCCGGAGCCTCATGCCGCGACTTGGTATCACGCTCACAACTCCGACCGCAGTGGAGAACCTAACATTAAAATCCTTGGTTTCACGGTCAACAGCCACTTTGCCTCTCACGCGAGTCCAGGTGTTCTGAGGCAAGTGCCTCTGTTGCATACAACCGGCCTTAGCCCGTCACTCTCTAACCGCCCACTCCCGCATCGCGCTAACAAAAAAAGGGCGGGAGATCCGAAGATCTCCCGCCGTGGGTCAACCCCGGATCGGAAGGGATCAGGCACCAGGCTTGCAAGCCTGGCACCCAGCTCTCAACCGGGGGTTTGGATTACTTCTTCGCGGCCTTCTTCGCAGCCTTCTTCGCAGCCTTCTTGGCAGGTGCTTTTTTAGCGACTTTCTTGGCAGGAGCGGCCTTCTTGGCAGCTGCCTTCTTCGCAGGGGCCGCTTTCTTCGCTACCGTCTTTTTAGCCGCTTTTTTAGCAACCTTCTTGGCGCTTTTTGCGACCTTCTTCACCGCTTTCTTGGCTGCCTTTTTCGCAGGAGCCTTTTTGGCGGGGGCTTTGGTTGCCGCTTTTTTCGCTGCCTTTTTGGCCGGGGCTTTTTTAGCCGAGGCTTTCTTGACAACTTTCTTCACGGCCTTCTTGGCGGTCTTGACCGCTGCTTTCTTTGCTGTTTTTTTTGCAGCCATTGTTTTGTGTCGTTGGAGTTCGCGTTCGATGTTTGTTTTCTCTTCTGGCGTTAATGTGCCGGCGGAGAGGATTGCGAGGAGCGCCTCACCG
>JANOZJ010000004.1:0-14466 GCA_031429315.1 Akkermansiaceae bacterium | reverse complement strand
AGGGCGGGGGAGACCATCGCCGTGATCAGCGACGCGGGGATGCCCGGCATCTCGGATCCCGGCTACCGGCTGGTGCAAGCGTGCATCGAATCCGGCACGCCGCTCGAAGTGCTGCCCGGTCCATCCGCCGTCATCACCGCGCTCATCGGCTCCGGTTTTCCCTGCCACGCTTTCCGCTTCGGTGGCTTCCTTTCGGTGAAATCCGGCAAGCGCCGCAGCGCTCTAACCGCCGCGCTGGATTCGGGGGAAACCGGGATCTTCTTCGAGTCGCCGCACCGGATCGTTTCGACGCTGGAAATTCTAACCGAGATCAATCCACTGGCCCGCACCTGCGTCGCGCGCGAGCTGACAAAGAAATTCGAGACCTATCACCGCGGCACGGCGGCGGAGGTGCTGGCGTATTTCCAGAGCCACGCGCCGAAGGGGGAGATCGTGTTGCTCGTGCATTCTGAAATGTAGTCGAGGACTTCAGTCCGTCTTATGAATTCGGAAGAACGGACTGAAGTCCTGGACTACATTTCCAACACTTCTTCAGCCGTAATTCCCGCGCGATTTCCCAGCCCCAGAACATACCCATCCGTCAATCCCGCCTTCCCGGGATTTCCCGCAATGTAACGACGGTAGTGATCAAGCTGGGCCTCGCTGCGCACGATATGATCGAACGTTTCCGCCTGCCAAAGCGTGCCGGATCGTCCGAGTGTCTGGTTGATCATCCGCGCGCTCGCGCCCTTCCATCGTTGGAGGATGGACCCCAAGGTGTGCTTTTCCAGTGGTTCTAGCAGAGCGTGGCAATGGTTGGGCATGATCACCCATGCGTTGATGTGATAGTTGGTGCCGTGGCCGGCCTTAAGTTGTGCGGCCAGTATCTCAGCGATCTGCGGGCGAGCCAGGAGAGATTCGCCATGACCTGCATCCAACAGTTCGTGAAACCGGGCTGTGAATTCCCGGTGGAATGCGGTTCGGTCCGTTTCTGAGAGATCGTCTGGGTAGCCGTCCGGCGGCAGGCCATGATGGGTGAGCCAGAGCGTGCGTTGTTCTTTCCATCGTTCCATGACAGGGCTGGGGACCGAATCCGCCAGGCGAGTGGTGATGAAATAGGTGCGGCTCCATTGCCGCCAGTGGGGGAGATTGAGCCGGTGCCGGTGAACGGATTCATCACCGTTGTAGGGCGTGAAGGACATGATGGAATGTAGTGGAGGACTTCAGTCCGGATCAATGAAGAACGGACTGAAGTCCTGGACTACATTTTTCACTCCAGCGTGATCCCCACCGGGCAGTGATCCGAGCCGGTGACGTGCGGCATGATTTCCGCACCCGTCACACGGCTCATGAACGGCGTCGAGACGCCGAAGTAGTCGATCCGCCAACCGACGTTGCGTTGCCTCGCGCCGCCGCGGAACGACCACCACGAGTAGGCATCCCGTTTGTCCGGATAGAAGTGGCGGAAGGTGTCGGTGAAGCCCGCATCTAGCAGCTCGCCGAAGCTGGCGCGTTCCTCGTCGGAGAAGCCGGCGGAGAAGCGGTTTTCCTTTGGCCGCGCGATGTCGATTTCCTGATGGGCGACGTTGAGGTCGCCACAGAAAATAACAGGTTTGGTGGTCGCGAGGTTGGCGACATGGCGGCGGAACGCGTCGTCCCAAGTCAGCCGGTAGGGCAGGCGGCGGAGGCCGTCCTGGGCGTTGGGCGTGTAAACATTCACCAGGAAAAACTCGGGATACTCGAGTGTTAGGACGCGGCCTTCCTTGTCGTGTTCGTCCATGCCGAGGCCCACCCGGACGTCCAGCGGCTTTTCTTTGGTGAACACCGCGACTCCGGAATAGCCGGGCTTTTGCGCGGAATCCCAGTAGCCGTGATAGCCACCGAGTTCCAGAGGGAGCTGCACTTGTTCCGGGCGCGCCTTGGTTTCCTGAAGGCAGAGGATGTCCGGCTTTTCCGCAGTTACAAAATCGCCGAAGCCCTTGCCAAGGGTGGCGCGGATGCCGTTCACGTTCCAGGAAATGAGTTTCATCAGCGCGAAGTTTTCACGTCAGACCAGCAACATGCAATCGCCATAGCTGAAAAACCGGTAGCGTTCCTCGACCGCTTTCCGATACGCCTCCATCACCAGTTCCTGCCCGGCGAAGGCGCTCACCAGCATGATCAACGTGCTTTGCGGCAGGTGGAAATTCGTCAGCAACGCGCCGACCACGCCGAACTGGCAGGGCGGGTGGATGAAGATGTCCGTCTCGCCGCGTTGCTCTCTAACTGGCTTGCCGATGGATTCCAAAACGCGCGTGACCGTGGTGCCCACGGCAACGACCCGGGCGGCGGCGTTCACTTTTTCCGCGGTCTCCGCGCAGACGACGTAGCGCTCGGAATGCATGATGTGATCGGCGACGACTTCCACGCTGACCGGGCGGAAGGTGCCGACGCCGACGTGCAATGTTAGAAATGCGTGGGGAATCTTCTCCAACAGCTCCGGCGTGAAATGCAGCCCGGCGGTGGGCGCGGCGATCGCACCTTCCTCGCGGGCGAAGACGGTCTGATAGCGGTCGCGGTCGGCGGGATCGTCGTCGCGGCCCATGTAGTGCGGCAAGGCGAGGTGGCCGTGTTTGTCCAGATCGACCGGCGCATCCCAGCGGATCAGGCGGTCGCCGTTTTCAAAAACCTCGGTGACGGTTCCGGTCGTGCCGCCGACGCTAACACTTCGGCCAAGCTTCATCCGTTTGCCTGGTCTAACCAGGCAGCGCCATTCGAGCTGGGACAGCCGGTCGAGGCAGAGCAACTCGGTCCGGCCGTCATCGGAAAACAACCGCGCCGGGATGACCTTGGTGTCGTTAAGCACTAACAAATCGTCGGCCCGCAGGTATTCGGGAAAATCGCGGAACATCCGGTGTTCGATCACGCCGCTGTGCTTGTGGACGACCAACATCCGCGAGGCGGAGCGCTCGGCGAGCGGTCGCGCGGCGATCAGTTCCTCGGGCAGGTGGTAATCGAAATCCTGGGTCAGCAGCGGCATTGGCTATGCGTAGTCAGCGGCCAGGCTCGCTGCAAGGCAACAAGGAGGGGCGTGCGCTGTTAGCCGCCCGCAAGCCTTGACTCCCAGTAGCGGGGGCGGCGGCTGGTGTGCATGACCGCAATGATAATCACTTGTTCACCGGTCAGCTCGTAAATTACGAGATAAGGAAACTTGTCCGCTTTCATCCTGCGGAACCGGCCATCAAAGCAACGCGGGCGCAACGGGTTGGCAAGAATCCGAGTGAGTGTGGCTTCGATATGTGCCGCGAACCGCTCTCCCAGCCCTTCGGATTGTTCTTCGTAAGATACGCCGCAGCTTTGAACTCGGCTTTCGCCTCATTTTCCCACTCCAGAGTCATGGATTGCGACTCGAACGGATTTGAGCAAGGCCGTCTCTCACTTCCGCCATCACTTGGTCATGGGGAGTCAACTCACTTGTGCCATCCTGCAGGTTCTTCACGCGGCGGCGAATTTCCTCCATCCATTCGCCGCTGATTTCCCCGTCGTTATCGAGGCTTTCCAGCAGGCGTGAGGCAAGACGCGAGCGATCCTCAAGCGGAAGATGCAGGGCATCATCCTCAATTTTTTCGTAGGTGCAGATGGATACGACCATAGAAGCGAGGCTAGCTCAGACTTCGCCTTTGGCGAGCTTGAAATCTTGATTCAATCACATTCCGCCGCAGTTCAGGGTTCATCAGAACCTCGCGTCCTTGGGATTTCCGCCGGAGAGGATGTAGGCGAAAAGGTCTAGCAGCTCGTCCTTGTTGAGCGGGCTGAGCAGGCCGGGTGGCATCATCGAGACGTTGAAGGGCTGGCGCTTTTTGACGTTGGTGGAATCGACGGTGGTGAGGGCGTCCGGGACCAGGGCGCTGGTCATGACGAAGAGCTTGCCGTTTTCCTCGACGACCACGCGGCCGACGACCACGCGGCCGTCCTTGAGGTCGATCTGCTCGCTGGGGTATTGGTCGCTGATGACCTTGGACGGCTCGACGATGTTTTCCGCGAGGTCCTTAATGGTGTAGCGGTTGCCGGAGCCGGTTAGATCGGGGCCGCTGTTGCCGCCGTCGCCGCCGAAGTGGTGGCAGTTGATGCAGAGTTGGGAGGCGAACATGGCTTTGCCTTGGGCGAAGTTGCGGCCCTTGAGGCCGTCTTTGGCGAGCGAGGCGATTTCATCCGCGGTGTAGTCCTTGCCGGGGCCTTTGGGCATGACGAGGTTGGCGGGTGCTGCGGGAGGCGCGGCTTTCGAGAGCTTGTCGAGCGCGGTGCGTTCGGTTTCGTCGGTCACGCAGTTGGTTAGAGCCTCGCTGCGGATCTTGTTGAGGAAGCCTTTGAAGCTGTTGCCGCCGCTCCACTTGGAGGTGCGGGGAAACCAGCCGAAGAAGGCTTTACGCAGCTCGGGCGTCCAGCCGATTTTGGCCTCGCGCAGGGCGTAGGCGTAGGCGATGGCCTGGCGGTTCGGATGGCTGTTGTGCATGCCAAAGACGGCGGACGCGTAGCTGTCGTTGCGCGACAGCAGAGCGTCACTGGCGATGGTGATGTCGGTGTCCTTGGCGGTGTCCAGCAGCGGGACTGTTTTGGCGACGACGCTGCGGGAGTCCAGATAGACTAGCAGCTCGACGAGTTCGCGGTTGACCAAGGGATTCGCATTGGGGAAGAGCGGGTCGAGACGCTCGGCGATTTTGGCACAGACGTTGGGCGAGGGTTTGCCCATGCGGGTGAACAGCAATTGCCAAGCGCGGAGATACGGCAACTGGAGATCTGCGGGGAGTTTGGTGAAATCCAGGCGGCCAAGTGTCACGATGAGCCGCGGCTGGAGCACTTTGTCGCCGACGCGGGCGAGGGCGACCATGGCCTCGATGGTCGCTTGCGGACCCGTCTCGGCCAAGGCCTTTTCCGCCCACTTGTCGGCGGGCTGGTGTTCGATGGCGACCCGCGCGGTGAAGCGGACGAAGCGGTCCTTGCTGGCGAGCGATGGCCAGGCCTTGGCGATGGCGTCGAGTCCGGTGTCTTGTGCGTGGAGGGCTTCTAATGAATGACGGACCTTCGCCTCGGGAGTCGGATCGATTTTCGGCGCGGGAGCGGTGCTTTCGGTGCCGGTGTAGGTCACCCGATAGAGTGCGGACTGGCTCTTGCGGCCGCCGGTGGTGAAATACATCGCGCCGTCCTCGCGGCGGATGATCGCGTCGGTTAGCGGCAGCGGCTTGGCTGCCACGAATTCTTCTTTCTCCGCCTTGAAGCTGGCACCGTCCGGCGTGAGGTGGATCGCCCACATCGTGCCGAAGGTCCAGTCGAGCGCGTACATCGCCCGTTGATATTTCGCTGGAAACTTCGCGCCGGTGCCGAAGACGGTGCCGGTCGGTGAGCCGGGGCCGATGTCCACGGAGGCTGGCAGCGAGTCGGCGAAGTAGCTAGGCCAGCGACCGGCACCGGAGCGCCAGCCGTAGTCGCCGCCGCTGACGATGTGATTGATGCGGGTGGGCATGTACCACGGCGATCCCAGGTCCCATTCCATGTCGGAGTCGTAGGTGAAGAGCTCGCCATTCGCGTCGAAGGCGATGTCGTATTGGTTGCGGAAGCCGCCGGCGATGAACTCGACACGCTTGCCCTCCGGGTCGGTTTTGCAAACGTAGCCGCCGGGAGCGAGGACGCCCTTGGCGTGGCCGTTGGCGTCCCACAGGCGGGTGATGAGATGGTCCTCGCCGATGGCGACGGGGCGGGTGTAGTCGAGGTTTTCCGGGAGCTCGGTGTGGTTGCCGTTGGCGAAGTAAATCGACTTTCCGTCAGGTCCGAGGATGAGGCCGTGGGGGCCGTGTTCGCCGCCGCCGTCGCATTTGCGGATGAGCACGGCTTTGTCGAACTGGTCGTCGCGGTCGGTGTCAGTTAGGCGCCACAGGCCCTTGTCGGCCATTTCATTGTTCATCAGATAGAGGCTGTCGAAGGCGTAGAGCAAGCCGTGGGCGCCGCCGAGAGGTTTGCCACTGGTGCCATTGGGCAGGGTGAGGGGTTCCACTTTGACTTCCGCTCCGGTGCCGGTCGGCAGGGTGACGCGGAAAATTCCGCCGTATTGGTCGCTGGTGATGAGCCGGCCCTTGTTGTCCTCGGTGATCGCGACCCATGAGCCCTGCTGTTCCTTGGGGACGGTGTAGAGCAGCTCGACGGAAAATCCGGGGGCGGCCACGATCTGGTTGCCGTCCATCACGGCATTGTCGTTTTTGCCATCGAGGGCTTTGCCCCAAGGCTCGGCACCGTATTCCGCGATGACGGTGACGGGTTTGAAATCGTTGCTGCCAGTGGGAGCGAAAGTCCAATCGCGACCGCTCTCGATGACGGTGGTTTTGCCATCTGCGGTTTTGATTTCCAAGGTGGCGACCAGTCCGGCGATGGCTCCGTCGTTGGTGGCTTCGAAGCGGAGTTCGTTTTCGCCGGGCTTGAGGGAGGTTTTAAGATTGGCCTGGGTGGGATTGTCCCAATTCTGATTATTCGCCACCTTCGAGCCGTTGATCCAGGCGGTGGCACCGTTGTCACAGGTGAAGTTGAGTTTGGCGGATTTCACCGGGCCGGAGAGATTGAAGACGGTGCGGAAGGTGGCTTTTTCGCCGTCTTGCGCCTGCTTCTGAGTCCAGATCCACTGGGGAGCGGCTTCCAGTGCGGTGATGGAAATGGCAATGCCTAACAAACAGGCGGGACTAACGGAAAATAGGGAGCGGTTCACGAAAATTTGTGGTGGAGTGCGGCAACCAGCGGCAACTGGAGGCACCGACTACGCCGCCGGCATCCCGCATTTTTCAGAACCTTTCCGTCAGGCTCGGCAGGACCGCTTGAGATCGGCGGCTGAGACCGGCCCCCACACCCGCACGAGAATCCGCTTGGCCGGGCCATCGCCGCGCTCGGTGGCCATGAGCACGCGGGACTGGCCTTTTTCGAGATCCCACGGCTCGGTTTCGCCGGCGGGCCTCCAGCCTTGTTCTAGCAGCAGCTTGAGGAAATGCCCGCGCTCCTTGCCGTCGGGCGAGTCGATGGTGAATTCTTCCGCTTGGCCCGGATCGTGGGCAGGCAGATGCCATTTCGCTTTGAAAAAGATCCTGCGGTTTCTCGCCCACGCGCGCAGTCGCGGCTGGAGGAACTCGACGGCTTTCAGCGCGAGCCGCGATTTCAGTGAGTCGAATGATTTCTCCAACCCCCGCAGCGGCAGCATCCGGTTGGTGATCGCCTGATAGCCGGCGTCGCCCATCGGCCCGTGATAGATGATGGAATCCCGCATCACCCGCACCGGGCCGCCGCCATAGACGAAGCCCAACCACTTGGCGTCGCCGCGTTGCGAAAAGCGGGCCGGGTGCTTCGCTAACAGCAAATTCTCGGCGCGGCCGTAGCCGAGTTGCTGGCCGAGAAATTTCGAAATCGACGGCCGCCGCCAATGCCAGACGAAGGCCCCCGGCACGAAGCCGAGCCGGAACCCGGCGTCCCGCAAGCGCCAGCAGAAATCCACGTCGTCGCCCGCCGTGTGGAATTGCGGATCAAACCCGCCGATCGCGTCGAACGCGGCTTTCGTCACCACCAGATTGCAGCCCGGCAAGTGCTCGGCTTCCTCGTCGTCGAGCATCACATGGCTCGGCGCACCTGGCGCGGCGCAGACCACGGCTTCTTCCCACGTCCGTGGTTTCGGCGGCAGATTCGGTCCGCCCGCCGCGGCATAATCGCCAGTGAGAAACATCGGCGCGAGCCGCGCGAGCCACTCCCGGTCCGGCTCGCAATCGTCATCGGTAAAGGCCAGCACCTCACCGCATGCCGCCGCGGCCCCGGCATTTCTAGCAGCACTCAGGCCGCCGGGTTCGAGCCGGATCAGCCGGACCCACGGGAAATGGGCCTCCACGAAATCGGCAGTGCCGTCGCTCGAGCCGTCATCGACGACGATGGTTTCAGGATTCGCATGATTCCCATCATTCCCATGGGATTGATAGGAATGATGGGAATCATGAATCGCTTCCAAACAAGCTCCGATCCGCGATCTTCCGTCGCGGGTGCAGACGATGACGCTGAAGCGGGGATGGTTGATGGTGGATGCTTGAAAGTTGATGGAAAGATGTTGGAGCGCGGGCTTCGCTTTGCCGGTCCGGTCTAGCAGCCCGAAATCCCAGTCGAGCACTTCCGTGCCGGCGTTCCACCAGCGGTCGCTCCACGCGTAAATGGTCATGCCGGCGGTTTCCAGATCGAGCGCGGCTTGGGTCGCCCAGGCGAGGACTTCCGCCTGCCGCTCCAGCCCGTTGCGCCGCGAATCCAGGCCGAACTCGGCGATCACCAGCGGCCGGTCGCCCGCGATGTGATGCAGCCGTTTCACGTAATTGCGGAATGCCGGCTCGTCTTCCAGATAAACGTTGAAGGCCGTGAAATCGGCGTTTTTCGGCTCAAGGTATTCGGTGCTCGGGTAGTTCGCGTAGGCAAACAGCAGGCGCGGCGCGAGTTCCCTGCCGGCTTCTATCAGCTCCTCGATTGCCCGCCGCACCTTGAGCGGCCCCATCCACCGCGCCAGATCGGCCGGCACCTCGTTGCCCACGTAGATCCCGGCCAGCGCCGGATGCCCGCCGATGTCCTTCAGCGAGTTCGCCAGCGCAACCACCGCCACTGTGTAGATCCCCGGCTCCCGGAAAAAATCCGCGCTCTGCCCCCATTTCAACCCGCCGAAGACTTTCAGCCCGTGATCCCGCGCCGCATTCAGCAAGCGCGTGTCCGGCAAATCGTAGAGCCGGATCGCATTGAAACCGACCTCGACGATCCGCGAGAAATCCGCCTCGAACGCCCCCGGCCAGCCACCGGGAAACGGCCCGTAAGTCACCGCATTCATCCGCACGCGCTGGCCCCCGGCGCGGAAAAATTTTCCGTCCGTCTGCCATCGTCCATCGAGATCCTCACCGGCCACGGCGCGATCCTAGTGACCGCCCGCCGGATTCCCAAACTCAAATCTGGTTTGAAAATTCGGATGGGGTGCCAGCCGCGGGTCGGCGATCGAAAGTGGCGGCGACCACCGGTCGCCGCGCATTCATTCATCACTCCGAACTCACGGCCCCCATCGGCTTCACCCCATCGAGATTCAGTCACGTCCGCCCCTCTCATCTCCCACAACCCGCTCACCCTGAGAAATCCCGTTTCCCTCCTTGCCATTCCCTCGCTCGGGCGTCTGGGGTGAGTGGCAGGACTTGCGGATAAGGCGCAGGGCCGTGCCTCCAGCGACCGGTTTGTGTTGAAATGCGCATTAAATGGACCGGCTCATCAACTGGGTTGATGAGCGGCCCAGTTGATGGGAAAAATAAGTTTGGACGATTCGCGGGTCCGTGTCCATGTTCGCGGCGTCAACCTGATGCAACGCCGCACTTGGCCCTTCTAAAACGACTGAGATGATGCCCTGAGGCCAAAAACGAGAGAACTAACCCATAAATAAACCGACAAAATGAAACACAAAACACGCAACCTGTTCTTGGCAACAATGGTAGGCCTCACGGTCTCGTCCAACGGCGCGACGCTATTCACCGAGGATTTCTCGGATAACTCCGCCAGTCCTAATATGGCGCTAGGCACGGGCCACGGCTCGCCGACCACCACCACCACCGGCAATTTCACCATCACTTCTGGTTCAAACAGCCGCATCTACCTCGGAACCAACGACACGAATTACAGCACCATCGACTTCAGTTTCGAGGCTGACGTGACGGTTCCCAGTGCTATATTCAGCAACGCATGGACAATGGCCTTCCTCGGCATGGGTAGCCCTAACGCCGACAGCGGTGCTTTCGGTGAGCCGCTGACTGGGTCGAACATCATGATGGTTCTTCGGGGCGACGATGGCCCTGGTGGCAACCTGAAAGCGCGCGATAATGACGCTGGTGGGGGTACTAATATTTACAATAACATCGGCTTGACCGCCGGCACCCACGGCATGCGGATGGACTGGAACGCCACTACCATGCAGGCAACCTACCTTTTCGACGTGGGCAACGACGGCAGCTACGACCCCGCATTAACCTTCGTTGTGAATGGTGCGGACAACGGCTTCACGGCAAGCAATTCACAACTCTTCGTGGGTGGTGGCAATGGATTGTCCTTCGACAACATCAGCGTCACCGCTCCGATTCCTGAGCCATCCGCCGCATTACTCTGCGGCTTGGGAGTCCTCGGCTTGCTGCGCCGCCGCAGAATCTGAGCAATATCGGTCCTACCGACTTTGAAATTTACAAACAAGGGAGGGGGCGACCCCTTCCTTGTCTTGCGTTCAATGGGTTCGTTCGGCGGAAGCTCCGATGCTTCACGCCATGGGCAATTCGTCTTGGTGTCTCTTGAGCCGTGAAAATGGGGTCAGTTTGGAATGGCGCTAACTTAACGGGCTTTTGGGATTTCTGAGAGCGGCTTGCGCCTGCGGACACCAAGAACGGTTTCTAGGATCAAAGTCTGGGTGATTTCCCGCATTTCGCGAAAAGCAGCATCCACGTCCACGAAAGCATCCTTTTCGGCCAGCTAATGGCCCTCTTGAAAAACGGCGAGATCCTCCTCGCGAACCGCAGCTTCTGCTCGTTCCACGCATTCTGGAAGATGTCGCAAGCCGGCATTGACGCCCTGATGCGTCTCAACGGCGTGCGCAAGGTGGACTTCCGCGATGGTGGAAAAAGAAGTCATGATGCACGCCGCTTCCTATAACCTCGTGCGCTTGCTGATGCTCTGCCGGAAATGGCGGAGAAGCGAGTCGCTGCTGCTGGGAAAAATCTGGGCGACCGGCTTCTTCGGCTCTAACGGCGCAGTTTGCGCAGGATCATTCCGACGGCGTCCTCCGCTTCCGCGACTTGCAACAGTTTCGCCGTGGCGAAGTAAACTGCCGAGGCCGCGCCGATGGTTAGAGCGAGCCAGAGCAGCTTGAGCAAGAGCTTGGTCTCCGCCAGATTGGCGAACAGGTAGTGATTCGCCACCATGCATACTCCGGACATCAATCCCCCCGCCACCAGCAGCTTGGCTAACAGAAGTAGCAGTTTGGCGGTGCCGGGATCTCCCGCGAAGTTCCGCATCGCGAGAAACAGCAGCAGGAAATTGATCGATGCCGAGATGCTGGTGGTGAGCGCCAGCGACTCGTGACCCCAACGGAGCACGACCACAAACAGATAGTTGAGTCCGAGGTTGATTCCCAGCGCCAGGAAGCTCACGAGCATCGGGAACCAGCGCTTGTCGATGGCATAGAACGCCGGCTGGAGCACCTTGAGCCCGGCGTAGAACACCAGTCCGTAACCGTAAGCGCGGAGCGCGGCGGCCGTTTGGATCCGGTCGATTTCGTGGAAATTCACCCGCTCGAAAAGCACGCTGATGATTGGCTCGGCGAGAAACGCCAGTCCCAAGGCGGAGGGAATGACCAGGAACGCCACCAGCCGCAAGCCCTTCGCCATGATCGGCCGGAACTCATCGGAAATCCCGCCGATCGCCGCGCGTGAAAGTGCTGGCAGTGTGACCGTCGCGATCGCCACGCCGAAGACGCCGATGGGAAGTTGCATGACGCGGAAGGCATAACTCAACCAACTCGCCGCGCCGTCACCCACTTTGAGCGCGAACATGGTATTCACCACCACGTTGATCTGGACCACCGACGAGGAAATCACCGCCGGGCCCATCAGCCGCAGGATCTGCCGGACTCCCGGATCGCGCCATTGGAAGTCAGCCGCGAACCGGTAGCCCACCCGCCACAATGCCGGGAACTGGCAGCCGAGCTGCGCCAGGCCACCGATCACAACTCCGATAGAAAACCCGATCAAACTCCGCGGACCCCACGCAGGGTCCATCCAATAGCCGATGGCCGCGCCACCGATCATCGAGCCGAGATTGAAAAAACACGACGACAACGCCGGCATCCCGAACAAACCTTTCGCGTTCAGAATTCCCATCGCCAGCGCCGCCAGTGACACTAACAGGATGAACGGATACATCACCCGCGTCATCGTCACCATCAACTCGATTTGCCCGGGATCGTAGTCGTGCCGCGCCGCAGTCATCAGATTCACGATCCATGGCGCGGCCAGGATGCCAGCCACCGTCACGAGGCCCATGAAAACCGCGGCCAGCGTGGTCATTTTGTTAGCCAGCGCCCAGGCGGACTCATCGCCGTCGGATTTGAGCTTCTTCGAAAAGGTGGTCACGAAGGCTTGCGAAAGCGCGCCTTCGGCAAACATGTCGCGCAGCAAGTTGGGGATGCGGAAGGCGACCACGAAGCAATCCATCATCCACGTGCCGCCGAACAGCGCGCCGAACATCATGTCCCGCGCCATGCCCAACACCCGGCTCGCCATCACGGCGGCGCTGACTTTCCAAGTGGCTTTGGCGGACATCAGTTGATCTCCGCGCTGCTCACCACCACCTTCAGCACGGCGAGTCCGCCGGGCGGGAGAGTGATTTTGTTAGCCCCGACGTTGCCGGATTCCACGCAGACCATTTGCAGGTATTCGTCGTCGCCGAAGTCGGCCATGGTTTGGGATTTGCCGATCCATGGGTTCCAGACGACGGTGGATTGCGAGCCGGATTTTTCCACGCGGATGGTGCGGTTGAGTCCGGGATCGACGATTTCGACGGTGGCGGTGGTGTCGGAATAGATGCGGTCCACCTCGCTGAACCCGATGGCGGGCATCCTGAAATACAAGTCCACCGAGCCGTCCGGCCTAACCGATCTGTCCGTGAGCTGCCAGGCCACCGTGCGGGCGAAGCCATGGGCCGGCAACCCCTCGCGGGGGCCGAACCACGGGAAGATGATCGGCACGCCGCCGCGGATCGGCTTGGCGGATAGAAACTCGCTGGACTTGCTGAGAAACAGCAGCGGGTCTTCGCCATTTTTCTGGAAACCGGTGACGTGGGCACCGTGCGGATAGATCTCCGCGGAGCTCCACGGGGTTTCTATCAGGATTTTCGGCAAGCCGTCGTTGCCCTCGGCAAAGGTGACCACGCCGGTGATTTCCAGATCTGTTGGATCGCGCATACGGCTGTTATTTTTTCTTTCTGAGGAACGGCGGGAGATCGAGGTCCTCGCCCTCGAAGACATTGGGAGTTTCCCCCTCGAAGCGGCCGCGGGGCGCGGAGTCGAGGGAGAGCTCGCTTTGCGAACCGGTCGGCTTGATCCCGAGCTTGAGCTTCGGCGGTTCCGCTTCGGCGGTAGCGGCAACGGTCTCGGGTTCCACGCCTAGGTCTTGGTCCGGGCCTTCGTCAGGGAGATCGCCTGGAAATTCAACGGTCTTGGGCTTGCCCCACGGTGCCGTTAGAGATGGCTTGCGCCGGGGAGCCGGGGTGAAACTGTGGACTGCGGTCGCGGTCTTCCACTCTTCATCCGCTTCGATCGGTTCGGGATCGGCTTCATCGGCTTCCGCATAGGAAGCGGTGGGTTCGGCAAGTGGGGCTGCTGCCTCAGGTGAAGGGGTGAACACGCTGATGAAGGTGAAGGCATCGAGTTCCGGAGTGGCATCCGCTTGCTCGCTGGCCGGTTCGTCGTCGGGTTCGGCGAAGGGGCGCTCGTTTTCGAACAACGAGGGAATGGCGGCGGCGGCTTGGGGCGCGGCCTGCTGGAATTTCGAAAGCGGTGAAACGGGTGTGAGTTCGGATGCCGGCAGAGGCGGAGGGTCCACGGCTCGCACCGGTTCGGGAGTCGGCTCGGGCGTGGGATTTTCCTCGGGCTCGGCAATGATCTCGGCGACTTTTGCCGGTGCTGCGGTGAACCCCTGGCTGGGATCGAGAAGCGGGCTTTCCTGCGAGCGATGGCTGATGGAATCCCGCGGGGCGGTGGCCAGGTAGTCCTCGGGCAGCGCACTGATCAGGGTGATGGATAGCGACTCGCCCATCGCCGGATCGATGGCCGCACCGAAAAGGATGTGGGCTTTTTCCGGGACATACTTCTGCAATCGCTGCATCAATAGCTCGATCTCGAACAGCGTTAGATCCTCGCCGCCGGAGAGGTGGACGAGCACCGTCTGCGCATCCTTGAGCAGCGCGCCTTGATCTAGCAGCGGGCTGTGGAGCGCGTTTTTCAGAGCCTTGGTGGCGCGGTCCTTGCCAGAGGCGATGCCGGATCCGAAGAGGCAGCGCGAGCGGTTGGTCCGCAGCGCGCTCATCAGGTCGTCGAGGCCGACGTTGATTAAGCCGGGCCGGATCACCAGCCGGATGACCGCTTTGATCGACTCGCAAATCATGTGGTCGGCGGCGGCGAACGCCTCGTGGATACCCTGCTTGGCGAGGACGAGCTCGCCCATGCGGTTGTTGTCGAAGGTGACGAGGGCGTTGGATAGCACGGCGAGTTCATTGAGCGAGGTTTCCGCTTGCTCGCGCCGGCGCTTGCCCTCGAAGGCGAAGGGCATGGTGGCGAAAACCACGACGAAGGCCCCTTCCTCGCGGGCGATCCGGGTGACGATGGGTGCCGCGCCGGAGCCGGTGCCACCACCGAGGCCGGTGCAGAGGAAAACGATCCGG
>JANOZJ010000003.1:0-17206 GCA_031429315.1 Akkermansiaceae bacterium | reverse complement strand
CGACTTCGACGACCGCAAGCACGCAAGCAAGGCGCTGCGCGAGCGCGCCCAGGACATTTCCGACCAGCGATGAACCCGCTCTCCGCCCAACAACTGGCAGACATCCTCGGCGCTCCAATCGCCGCAGGACGGGGCGACGTGGTCATTTCCGGCGGCGTCTCGACAGACACCCGCACGCTCCCGCAAGGCTCGGCATTCTTCGCGCTGCGCGGGGAGAACTTCAACGGCGACACCTTCGCCACGAAAGCCCTGGCAGACGGGGCCGCGGTCGCAGTCGTCCAGCAATGGCAGGGTGAGGCACCTTCTAACACGGCGGTCATCGCCGTGCCGGACACGCTGTTAGCCATGCAACGCCTCGCCGTCTGGTGGCGCAAGCAACTGGACATCCCGGTGGTGGGCATCACCGGCTCCAACGGCAAAACCAGCACCAAGGATTTCACCGCCGCCGTGCTCGCCCGGAAATTCAACGTTTCCGCGACCTGCGGAAATCTCAACAACCACATCGGCGTGCCTCTAACCGTCCTGGCGACGACTCCGGAACACACCGCCGCCGTCTGGGAAATGGGGATGAACCATTCCGGCGAGATCGCCCCATTGTGCGAGATCGCCCGGCCGAAATACGGCATCATCACCAACATCGGCACCGCCCACATCGAGTTCCTCGGCACCCGCGAGGCGATCGCCCATGAGAAAGGCATGCTCGCCCGAGCACTGCCGCCGGATGGCATTTTGTTCTTCCCGGCCTCCTGCGATTTCAAAGACTACCTGCGCCAGCGCTCGCGGGCGACGATGGTCGCCGTCGGCAACGGCCGCGGCCTAGTGCGGGCGGAAAACGTCAGCTTCGGCGCGGACGGCACATCCTTCACCCTTGTCATCGAAGGCGCGGAACCGGCGGCAGTCACCCTCACGGTGCCCGGCCGCCACATGGTCACCAACGCCCTGTTAGCTGCCGGTGTTGGCTGGAAGCTCGGCATCTCTCCCGCAGAAATCGCCGCGGGTCTCTCGACCGCCACGCTCACCGGCGGCAGGCTCGGCCATTACGACTATCAGGGCACCACGGTCATCGACGACACCTACAACCCCAATCCCGAGGCGATGGCCGCGGCCATCGAGACTCTGGCGGACACCCCTGTTAGCAATGGCGCGCGCCGCATCATCGTGCTTGGCCGGATGGGCGAACTCGGCCCGTACGCGCCCGCCGCCCATCTCCGGACGGGCGCCCTCGCGGCGGAGCGCCAGCTCACCGTGATCGCCGTGGGCGAGGGCGCGGAGGGCATCGCCGCAGGCGCTAACAACGCACCCCATTTCCCGGACCTCGACCAAGCCGCCAAGTGGCTGACCCGCGAGGTGAAACCCGGTGACGTCGTGCTGTTCAAGGGCAGCCGCACCGCCACCGTCGAACGCGTGATGCACGCAGCATTCCCCCGAAACTGATGCTCCCGGCGATTTTCGACTATTGGTACCAGGCATTTGAAGCGGAGCGCGCTTCGGGCCATCCTGGCTGGGCACATACCTTTTCATTTTTAAATCTGTTTCAGTATATCACCTTCCGCGCGGCCAGCGCCGGATTGCTGTCTTTCCTGCTAGCGGTTTTTTTCGGACCCGGCGTCATCCGCCGTTTGATCTCGCTCAAGGTCGGCCAACCGATCCGTTCGGCGGCGGAAGTCCACAAGCTGGCCGAACTCCACGGCGGGAAAATCGGCACGCCCACGATGGGCGGCGTAATCATCATCGGCGCGGTGCTGGTCTCGACACTGGTCTTCGCGCGTCCCTTGAATCCCTTCATCGCCGTCTGTGCCTGCACCATGGCCGCCTGTGGACTGTTAGGATTCTGCGACGACTACAAAAAGGTAAGGGAAAAGAAGTCTGACGGCATCAGCAGCCGCAAAAAATTCGGCTGGCAACTGGTCATCGCCCTGATCGCCGCCAGCTTCCTGTATTTCAAAAAGGAAATCTCCGGCTTCGGCGCGACTCCCCAACAGATCGCCGACGGATTGGCCGGCTATCGCCTCGGCGAGAACCCGATCGGCATCGGCGCGATTTGCTTTCCCTTGTTCAAGTTCGCGATCATCGACCTGCAATGGCTGATCATCCCGTTCTTCGCAATCGTGATCGTCGGCTGCTCGAACGCGGTGAATCTAACTGACGGGCTCGACGGGCTGGCGACCGGCACCACCATCAGCGTGGCGCTGTCCTACGCGTTCCTCGCCTATCTGGCAGGACATTTTTACATGGCCACCGAGTATCTGGTGATTCCGCACAACCGCTACATCGGCGAGCTGGCGATTTTCCTGATGGCGCTGGTCGGGGCGAGCTTCGGGTTCCTCTGGTTCAACTGCCACCCGGCCAAGGTCTTCATGGGCGACACGGGCTCGCTCGCCATCGGCGGCGCGCTCGGCACTGCGGCGATCTGCACCAAGCAGGAACTCCTGCTAGTCATCATTGGCGGGGTGTTCGTGATGGAGGCGATGTCGGTCATCCTCCAGGTCGGCAGCTTCAAGCTGCGCAAGAAGCGGATCTTCAAAATGTCGCCGATCCACCATCATTTCGAGCTGCTAGGCTGGCATGAGAACCAGGTGATCATCCGCTTCTGGATCATTTCGATCATGCTGGCCCTGTTCGGCCTCGCCCTGCTCAAGATTGCCTAACCGAAATCATGGACCTCACCGGAAAACATGTCGCCATCCTGGGCGTGGGCCGCAGCGGCCGCGCGGCCGCGGCGCTCGCGTTGCGCGAGGGTGCGGTTGTTTCCGCGTGGGACAGCGCGGGTCCGGAGGCTTTTGTCGGAATGCCGGAGGGCGTCGGAATCCATCCGCACGCGACCGAGGTGGATGGCGCAAAGCTCGTGTCTGATCTGCTAGTCGTGAGTCCCGGCATCGACACTTACGGCCCATACGTCGCGGCGTTTTCCGGGCAGACCGCTGAAGTAATCGGTGAGGTCGAGTTGGCGGCCCGTTTCTATCAGGGGAAAATCATCGGCATCACCGGGACCAACGGCAAGACGACGACCACCGAGTTGGTCGCGCGCATTCTCGCCCACGCCGCGCTCGGCGGCACGGCTTGCGGCAACTACGGCACGCCCTTCGCGGAAGTCGTCCTGCAGGCGAACCCGCCGGCGGTGGTGTCGCTGGAGCTGAGTTCGTTCCAGTTGGAAACCATTTCCACGCTGCACCCGGTGGTCGCGATCTGGCTCAACTTCGCGCCCGACCACATGGACCGCTACCCGACGGTGGCGGCCTACCGCGCGGCCAAGCTGCGGGTTTTTAAAAACCAAACGGCCGCAGACACTGCGGTCGTTAGATCCGGGGAAGAGCTGCCCGCGCTGGCGGCCAATAAGGTGGTTTTTTCCACCACCGATCCTGGCGCGGATTGGTATTCCGAGGGCCGGACCATCGGCCACGGCGGCGAGACCTGGCTCGACATGGAGCGCGACACCGGCCTGCGCGGCCTCCACAACGCGGAGAACACGATGGCCGCCCTCGCCGCATGCCAGGCGTTGGGAATTCCTTCGCAGGTGATGCGCGAGGCATTGCATGGCTACGCACCGCCGCCGCACCGTTGCGAACTCATCCGCACGCTCGACGGTGTGGAATACCTGAATGACTCGAAGGCCACCAACCTCCACGCCCTGGAGAGCGCCCTACGCTCGCAGACACGGCCAGTGGTCCTGATAGCCGGTGGCAAGGAAAAGGGTCTCGACTACGCGCCGGTGGTCCCGCTTCTAACACAGAAGGCGCTTGCTGCGGTCACCTTCGGCCAGATCGCCCGGCCGCTGGCCGACTTGTTCTCCTCCGCTGTTAGCTGCCAGGCGGTGTCCACCCTGGCCGATGCAGTGAAGACGGCCCGCAGCCTCGCGCCGCGCGGCTCCACGGTTTTACTTTCTCCGGGAACGTCGTCGTTCGACCAATTCTCGGGCTACGAACAACGCGGGAATGCCTTCCGCGATCTCGTCCACCAACTCCGCTAACTGCCATGAAACCCCAGACTCTGCCTGTCAAACGCCGTCCCGTGCCGAATGGGATTTTCAAACGCCTGCGTGCCGTCACCGGCAACCGCAAACAACGGGTCGCGGCCGCGGCGGCTCCCGAGATGGAATCCGAGGACAGCAGTTCGAAGATTTCTCGCGCTCTAACGATTATTTTCCTGATCCACATCGTGGTGATCGGCTTGATTTTCGTGCATAACGAATTTCTCGACGGGCGGACGCCGGATGCACCGCAAACCACCAAGGTCGCCAAACAGGAGTCCGTGCCCGAGGTGGCTGCCATCAAGCCCCGCTTGGATCTGCCGCGGCTGTCGTCCGGTGAAAAGCCTTACATTGTCAGGCAGGGCGACAACTATGCCCGGATCGCCGCGGCGGTCGGCGTGGAAGAGGGCGATCTCCGTTTGATCAACAAGCACGCCGACATCGTCCCCGGACTGCTGCTCAAGATCCCGCCGCCGCGCGCCGCCGCCGAGGCCCCCGAACTGGTTGCGATGCACAATCCAACCCCGGCGGACGACAGCGATGGTCTGGTGGATGCAGTGGACGTGAGTGCCGCGCCGCGCGCCAAGTTGATCCGGCCTAACATTTCGTCCGCCGCTGAGGCCAAGGCCGCTCCCGCCGAGACTTCCGGCAAGACCTACGTCGTGAAAAGCGGCGACAGCGTCTGGCGGATCTCCAACAAATTCAAAGTCAACCAGGACGCCCTGATGAAGGCCAACGGCATCGCCGACGCCGGCAAGCTCAAGGTCGGCATGAACTTGGCGATTCCCCGTTAGTTTCTATCCGTTGATGACCCGCCACTGCTCCATCATCCTCTGCACCGCCGTCGCGGCCCTGGTCGCGCTCGGGCTGATCATGCTGACCAGCACGGGTGCCTGGGTGAAGGACTTCGGCCCCTATCACTTCGTGAGTCGCCAAGCGATGATGGTCGGGCTGGGGCTGATCGCCGCGGTGATTGCCGCGCGGTTTCCGTTGGAGATCCTGCGCCGACTCGCACCGTGGCTGCTGGTCGGGGCCTGCGTGCTGCTGGTGCTGTGCTTCGTGCCCGGCATCGCGAATCCGCACTGGGGATCGAACCGCTGGATCAAGGTGCCGGTGGTCGGGGATTTCCAACCATCCGAAGTGGCGAAAATCGTGATCATGGTGGCGTTGGCGGCTTGGTTTGCCAGATGGCAGACCGAGATCCACACGTTCTGGCGCGGCTTTGTCATTCCCGGATTCATCGTCAGCGTGCCGCTGGCTCTGATCGCCGCTGAGACCGATGTGGGTTCGGCCCTATCCATTTCCGTCGCCGTCGCGGCGATGATGTTTTGTGTCGGAACCCGCTTGAGATACACCGTGCCGACGGCGCTGTTAGCGATTTCGGGTGCCGTCTGGTTCATCACCCATGATACGGTCCGCCGCGCACGGATCGATGCCTGGCTGGATCTGGAAAATCCGATCCACCAGATGGATAAGGGGATGCAACAATGGCGGGCGCTGCTGGCCTTGGGCAACGGCGGACCCTGGGGCGTCGGCCTCGGCAATGGCGTGGAGAAATTCGGCACCCTGACCTTTGCCTACACCGACTTTATTTTCCCGGTCATCGGCGAAGAACTTGGCCTGCCCTTCACCATGGGCGTGGTGCTCTGCTTTGTCCTGATCGCCGTCGGCGGCTGTGGCATCGCGCTGCAGGCGACCAGTGTTTTCAACCGCTGCCTGGCCCTCGGTCTAACATGCATGATCGTCGTTCCGGCGATCCAGAACATCGCCGTCACCACCGCGCTGCTGCCTAACGACGGACTGCCGCTGCCCTTCGTCAGCTACGGCGGCACCAGCCTGGTCTTCAGTCTGGCGGCGGTCGGGATGTTAGTCGGCATCCACCGCCGGTCCCACGTCCGCGTCGCCCAGGAATTCCCGCTGACCAAGCAAACGCGACTTGCAGTGCGGCTGTGACGGTCTGTCGTTTTCTCCCGTTCCCGCCCTTCCCGTGTCACCTCCGTTCTCCAGAACGCCTTGGCTTCCTCCCGTCCCGCCGCCAGCTCATGGTGCAGCCGGAAATTTTCAAACCACTCTAAAACCAGCAGAAATCCCGCCCTCTCCCGCGCTGTCAGGCCCCGGAATTCCGCCAGATCCTTCCTCCAACACCAACGCATTTTTGATGCATTCATGGCTCTCCAAAAAAGATATTACCGAGATCAGGTCAACCCAAAAGTGTTCATCTGACCACATTTCAGCCTTTCAGCCTTTACCCCGTGATATCAGGCTGGGTACCCCTGTGGATTCCATCATCTCCATCGCCCTATCCTCCCAAGTAACGGCGTGGCAGGTGCGCGACACTGTCGAACAGCGTGCGAAACGCGGCGCATCTTCCGACCTTGGAGCCATCCTCGCCGCCGTCCCGGATGTTCCACCAGCCCCGGGCGACGAAAAATTTTCTGCCGAAACTTCTTCCAAAGCTGTTTCAGCCGCGCCGTCTCTTCCGCGTTGAGTTCCTGGTCCCCTCCAGTGCCGCCGCCGTGGAATCGTATTCCCGATCCTTCTCCGCCAACGAATAGCAGCCGACTGATGAAAATATCGCCCAATTTGTTGAAATGCGAAACCCGACCCCATTCATGTTATTTGGGATCCCGGAGCTTTGGGACCGGTACCGCGGATGCCGATGAGATGAGATGAGATGAGAACCAAAACGTCCGATCCGCGAATACACCCAAGAACCTCGCCTCCTTCGTCATCTCAACGAAATGAAATCAGCCCTTGATGCTTGTTAGCCGGGACTGACCCCGCCGATTAGATGACGGCAGAAAGGGGAGTCTGATTGGCATTTAGATGGTTTAGATATTGGGAGCGAAAAATATTTTTTGCTTCATTTCTACAGCAAGTCAAACGCTGTCAATATGCCGTCAAGTTTCGTCTCCCCGTTGGTGTCAGAAATCACCAAGAGCGGTAGGGATTGGCTGTCGAATTTATTTAAAGCGTCACCAATCGACATACCGCTGCTAACAAAGCTTGCGGCAAGGGGCTGAATTTGCGTGGCTTTTTCTAAAGGTTTTGCAAGGCGGCGTTTTCTCTCATTATTCGAGGAGCACTGCAGGTATTTCGCGATTTGCAGGTCACTAACTAGACACCATTGCATGGTTACGCTCTCTCCGTTTGCGGCCTTCACGGGCACCTTTACGGGCAAATACGAAAATGAGTTTGTGAGCATTCGTTGACGAACGAAACTGATGGGATACCAGAGTTCCGCACAGACGGGCTCGCGAACCATGTAATCACTGACGTTGGCTGTATCCATATTTGGGTTTTCAATTATTCTCAGTGCGTTTTCTAAAATTAACGCAAGCTCGATAGCGTGGGTGGTAAGGTGACGGGCAAAGGCCCCGACATGTAGAGCGTCGTTGCGGCCTTTCGCGACAATGTCGTAAAGGAGGCTAAATGGCATATGGACGTTCCGACTTTTTGAGGGAACGTCTGCAGCCAGCGCTGATTTTACTGCGACTCCCGTGACTGCACACTTGTACTGGCCTAGGCCGGATTTTTTGGGATCCAGAAACTGGCCCAGCCGCTCGACGACATGGATGATGCCGTCGAACGCCTCTGCGTCCTTTAAAGCATCCTCCCGCATGTGCTGGAGTTGCTGCCGGAAATCCCTTGCTTGCATGGGAGTCATTGACGGTATCATTTTACTCCTGTGCCGGTAAGCTTGATATCAAATGGGCTTTCATTCGAATCATTGCTCTTAATATGGATCGCCGCATTGCGCGTGCTAATTGCACTGGGTTTGAAAGTGACATTGAAAGTGGTGGACGCGCCAGCGGCAAGTGTAGTCTTTAGCGGGGCAGTTACGATGAAATCCTTGGCCTGTTCGCCATTTTTTGTGATTGCTAGATCCGTGAGTTTCGCTGTGCCGAGGTTTTTAATCGTGAAGGTTTTGACTGCGCTCTTTCCGCCGATTTTCACCATGCCAAAACTTTTCTTCGCGGTGCCGTCGTTCAGGTTGACTCCCTTTGGCTGTTGGATCGCAATTTCGGGAGCAGGTGGAGGAGATTTATAAGTCCTTATTAAGCCACGATCGCCGACTGCGACATAAATGCCTCCACCATAGGTAACGTCGTTAATGTTGCTCGTGGTGTTTAAGTTGATAGGTTTACAATCAATCCCGTTTCTCGTCGAAAATGCCTTGCCGTCATCGCAGACAATTTTAAAGCCAGCGTTACCACCGCAGACAGCATTTGCGTAAGGCGAGCCATGCAATAAATCAAAATCGAAAGCATTCCAGGAAGTTCCATTAGTGGAAGTAATAACCTCAAATGAGGAAACTGCCAAAAATCTGTTACCAAAGAATGCAACGTCTGCAATCGGGGATAAATCTCCAGCTTTTCGAGGAATCCATGAAATCGCATTGGAGGATGTAAATAGTCCATCATCTCCTCCGGCGACGTACAAGCCATTTCCAAAGGTGATTCGGTTTAGAGTCGAATCAGTTGGACTGGATGTGATTTGTGTCCAATTCAGCCCGTCTGTTGTTTTCACAATCGTTCCACGATCTCCCACAAAGACAAAGCTGCCATTACTGTAGACACCTCCATTGACGGTTTCAGCATCAAATTCTTCCTCGTTCTGGCCCGTATATCGCTCTATCCATGAGTTTCGAGCCGTTGACTCGAAAACGTAGCCATTTAAGTCGAGAGCGAAGTAGCGACCTCCACCGGCCACAATTTCGTAAAATGTTGGTGACCCAAAGTATTGGTCTTCAACTTGCTTCCTTGCCCAAGTTTTACCATCAGTTGATTCGAGCACCCCCCCTTCTGAATCTACGGCAATAAAACGAACATCGTCCCATGTGACGCCCACAATGTCGTTGACCGTTCCAGAATTCACGACGCTCCACGTCTCTCCATTGGATAGCTGGGCGAAGAGCAGAAAGGCTATCAGCGGAAATAGTTGAGGAAACCGGGAGCGACGGGCTGTGAATAGCTTTTTCATGGTTGGGGCTTGTTTCTGATAATAGAGATGACAGCACACGACGCAGCTTGGAAGAATCAAATTGCGCATCCTTTACACCAACCTATTTCAAAGCGTAACTTACAGTCTGCACCTCTGTTTGAAAGCCGGACCCTGATGATTTCGTGAAACTTAGATTCAAAGTTTCAGGGATAATCTTTCTTCGTTTATTGAGCAGTCCAGTGGAGATAGTCGTCGAAGAGTTTGTTTTGCGTTTAGAAAGATAGATATTAGTAACAGAATTTGCACGGATGATGGGAATAGACATTGTATCCGCCTTGAGTTGCCCGTTTGAGCCAACTGTAAATTTCACTTGCTGGCCCTTTTTGAAATTGGGAATCCCCGAAGGGATCCGGGCATGAGTATCGGTTTCGAACTGAGCGATCTTGGTCGAGGATCGGGTGGTGACGGTCAACTTGAAGCTGGTTCCGGGTTTCAAGCCTCCGGGCGTTGCAGCTTCTGACCGCGCAAGCGGGATCATCAGCGCGCAGAGAGTGATCGTTTTAAGTAAGAGATTCTTCATGGTTGAGGTTGGTTTCTGTCGATAGAGATGACAGCACACTGAGCCGCTGGGAAGAACTAAATTGCGCTTCCGCTACACCACTACCGCGCATTCCAGAAGACCGCTGCTCTTGTGACACTGCCAAATGGCAAGCCCGCAAGCAGACCAGATGGTGAAGGAAATGGCGAACGTCCTCAAAGAGCGTCGGATTAAGATCGGAGCGAGTATGAACGCCCTCGCCGCTTCAAGCTATCTCGACCGGGCCGCGCTCCACAGGGCGGAGGCTGGCGACAGAATCCCTTCGCTGGCCTTCTGGGTGGACTGGAGCGATACGCTGGGGGTGCCGCTGGAAAAAGTCATGGCCGATGCCAGGAAGCGCGTAGGCAAGGAAGCTGGCAAGCCACCCGAACGGAAGCCGCTCTCCTGATGGGCGGGGACCGGGCTGTCCCGCTGTGTGCGGGCGTCTCGCGGTCCCTGGAGTCTCTCTACCTTGAAGGTGTCCCGACTAACAAGCATTCTGGATGGCGGAAGCGGATAGCCACAAAATCCCAGACAAAATGTATAGTTTGTCGTTGCAAAGCGCTTTGTCGTCGATAGAAGGGGGCATGAGCAGTAAGCGTTGGCTGTCACCTTGGAAGGATTCGGCGGGGAAACCGGCGATTTACCACTGCACTAGCCGCGTGGTGGATCGTCGCTTCGTTTTCGGTGACGCCGAACGCGAGCATTTCCGCATGTTCATGCGGATGCAGGAGAATTTTTCGGGTTGTCGGGTTCTGGCCTACTGCGTCATGTCCAATCACTTCCATATTCTGCTGGAGGTGCCTCCGATGCCGGAGGGCGGGATTTCGGACGAGGAGCTACTGAAGCGGCTCTCGGCAACCAACAGCGAGGCGTTTGTGGCGGTGGTGGCCAAGGAGTTGGCGGAGGCGCGGGCAGGGGGACGGGAACCGTGGGTGGCGGAAATTCATGCGCGTTTCACCTATCGGATGCATGATCTGAGCGAGTTCATGAAGACGCTGCTGCAGCGTTTCACGCGGTGGTTCAACCGGACCCACCAGCGCAGCGGGACGCTGTGGGAGGAGCGCTACAAGAGCGTGATCGTGGAAAGCGGGATCGCGGCGCGGACGATGGCGGCCTATATTGACCTGAATCCGGTGAGGGCCGGGATGGTTGCCGATCCGGCGCAGTATCGCTGGAGCAGCTATGGCGAAGCGGTGGGCGGCGGGGCGAAAGGGAATGGCAAGAAGTCGCGGGAGGGGCTGGTGAGGGCATGCATGAGCCATCAAGGGGCGACGTTTGAGGCGGAGAAATGGAAGGAGGTGTCGCGGATTTACCGGAGGACGATGGGGTTGGCGCCGGGAAGGAAAAGCGGGCGGACGCAGGTGGCAAAAGGAGTGGTGAGGCCGCAGATGAATACGGCGGAGGCGCTGGAGGTGGAGGATAACGGAACGACTTTGCCGGATTTGAAGCTGGCGGCGATGTTGCGTTGCCGGGTGAGGTATTTCACGGACGGTGCGGTGATCGGCAGCAAGGCGTTTGTGAACGATGCGTTTGCCGCGGCGCGGGAGCGGTTCACAGAGAGGAGAAAGGATGGAGCGCGGCGGATGAAGGGGAATGGGAAGGCGGCGGTGGGGGTGTTGTGGAGTGTGAGGGATTTGAGGGTTCGGGTGTGAAGGGGTGATCTTTGAGGGGATGATCGTTTCACAAGTTTCCAGGCAAATGGTGTTGAATGGTGTTAGCGATAGGGACGCTAGGACCAGTCACGGTCATCGAGCACGAGGTTTGATTCTCCCTTGATGCCAGGCGGAATTCGCGTGGATGACCGAAACGTCCGCCCCGCTTAGGAGAAATTCAACGCGTCCATGTCGAAGACCACGGTGACGTCCTCGGGCAGCGGGGTTTTTGTTAGTACCTGTTGGACGTGGTTGGTCAGCGGGCGGGCGCGGTGGGAGCGCAGGGTGATCTGGAAACGGAACTGGCCGTGCGAGCGGATGAGCGGCGAGGGCAGGACTTCGCCGAGGGTGATGCCGTTAGGCAGGTTTTCCGCGAGGCGGAGGTGGAGGGTTTGGAGGGTGAACTCGGCGCGGCGCTCGTGGGTCGAGCGGGATGTTAGAACGGCGCAATGGGCGTAGGGCGGGAACGAATACTCGCGCCGGAACTCCATTTCCTGCTCGGAGAATCCGTCGAAGTCGTGCTTGCGGGCGTACTGGATGGACGGCGAGTGCGGGGTGAAGGTCTGGACGATGACCTCGCCCTCGAGATCGCCGCGGCCGGCGCGGCCGGCGACCTGGGTGATGAGCTGGAACGTGCGCTCACCGGCGCGGAAGTCCGGGACGTGCAGGCCGAGGTCGGCATTGAGGATGCCGACGAGCGTGACGTTGGGGAAATGTAGGCCCTTGGCGATCATCTGGGTGCCTATGAGGATGTCGATCTTGTGGGCCTTGAATGCTGATAGAGTGTCGCGCAGGGCGTTTTTCCGGCGCATGGCGTCGGCGTCGATGCGGGCGAATTTCGCTTTGGGAAAAACCTTGGCCATGACTTCCTCGACCTTCTGGGTGCCGTAGCCTTGGAGCAGGATGTTAGGGTCGCGGCACTCGGGACATTTCCGCGGGACGATGGACTGATAGCCGCAGACGTGGCAGACGAGCCGCTCGTCGGTGCGGTGATAGGTGAGCGCGACGGCGCAATGCGGGCATTGGCAGACGTGGCCGCAGGCGGTGCATTGGAGCGAGCGGGCGAAGCCGCGGCGGTTGAGGAAGAGGATGGATTGCTCGCCTTTTTCCAAGCGCTGTTCGAGGGCGGTGCGGAGCTTGTCGGAGAGGATGGCGGTGCCGCCTTTTTGCTTGGTTTGCTCGATGCGCATGTCCACCACGCGGACGAGCGGCATGGAGGCGCCGTCGGCGCGTTCGTTGAGGCGGAGCAGGTCATACTTGCCGGTTAGGGTGTTGTTCCATGACTCTAACGACGGGGTGGCGGAACCTAACACGATGGCGCACGGCTCGAAGGCGGCACGCAGCACGGCGACGTCGCGGCCATGATAGCGCGGGACGTTTTCCTGCTTGTAGGTGTTTTCGTGTTCCTCATCGACGAGGATCAGCCCGAGGTCTGGCAGCGGCGCGAACACGGCGGAGCGCGCGCCGATGACGATGCGGGCGATGCCTTTGCGAATGCGGTGCCACTCGTCGAAGCGCTCGCCTTGGGATAAGTTGGAGTGGAGCACGGCCACCTGGTCCTGCATGGCGGCGAAGCGGGATTTGAAACGGCGGACGGTCTGTGGTGTTAGGGAAATTTCCGGGACGAGGACGAGCACGGTTTTTCCGAGATCAAGCGCGCGTTGGGCGGCCTGGAGATAGACCTCGGTTTTGCCGGAGCCGGTGACGCCTAGCAGCAGGATGGGCTTCGCGGTGGCGGGCTGGGCGACGGCTGATAGCACGACGTCGAGCGCGGCGGCTTGGCCGGGGTTGAGTTCGAGCGGCTTGGATTCGAGGATTTCCTCGACGTTGTCGGCGTCCGGATCGCGGCGGACTTCCTCGGCTGCGAGGCGGAGCAGGCCGGCTTTTTCCATGGACTTGAGCGCGGCGGCAGTTCCGTCGCCGAGGTCGGCGACGGGGAGGCGCATTTCCGGGGCATGGGCGAGCAGGGCGAGGATGGCGAACTGGCGCGGCGCGCGTTTCTCCAATTTGACTAACACCGCAGGATCGGGCGTGCCATCGAGCACGGCGACGCGGCGGGTCTTCGCGGAGTTTTCCTCGGAGCGCACGCCCTCGGGAAGCACCGAGCGGATGACTGACTCGATACTGGAACCGTAGTATTTCGCGATCCAATCCGCCGTGCGCAGCAGCACGGGGGTGATCAGCGGCTCGGGGTCGATGAGCGACTCTAACTCTCGCAGGGCGAAATCCGCCTGCTCCGGCGCGCCGGTGGAGAGTACGGTGCCGGTGGCCGATTTCCGCCGCAGCGGGATGCGCACGCGACAGCCGGGGCGCACGTCGAGACCTGCCGGAATGGCATAGTCGAAGACGAGCTCCGAAGGGCCATCGATCAGCACACGGGCGTTCACTGCGGCGGAGCGTGGCTGCGGGAACGGGGCGGGCCAAGGTTCATTTCACGGCGTTGCACCGATCCTTGGAAAAAAGTTGTTCACTTGAACACTTTCTACTTGCCATGCCCCGCTGGAAACGCGCATGGTGCATGCGAAATCAACCAACCACTGCCATGAAAGACACCGTCCTCGATTCATCCACCGCCACCGAACGCTCCCCCGAATACGCGATTTACAAGCCGAACTCCCGCGGCACCGGCGGCGTGGTGCGCTTCGGTCTCAACCGGGCGAAAGCCTGCCTCTTTGTCGATGCGGCCGCCCAGTCCGGCGAAAAGCAATTCGACTGGGACAACAAACTCACCATGAAATGGGGACTCCCGGACGTCGGCATGGTGCTCGCCGCGTTGCAAGGCCGGGTGCCTCAAGCCAAGCTTTTCCATCAGTCGGAAAAGGCGAACAGCGCCTGCGAGCTGACCTATCAGGAGGATCCCGAGCGCGCGCCCTATCTGCTCACCATCTCGCGCCAAGACTCGAGCGACAAATCCGTGCGCAGGCTGACCTTGCCGCTCGGCCACGGCGAGGCGGCCGTGTTAGAGACCGCGCTGCGAACCGCGGTGACCCGGCTGCTGGGGTGGTAGCGGCATGGATTCTTCTCCACGCTCCAGCCTCCCTGCTCTCACGGGATGATCCTGACCCGGTCTCCAGCCCGGGTCAGGCTGAAAAGCCTGGCGGCATAGCCCGCAGGCACGCGGATGCAGCCATGCGAGGCGGGGTAGGCGGGGACGTTTCCCTGATGGAGGCCCAAGGCACCGCAACTCAGCCTTTGGAAATAGGGCATGCTCACATGATAGACCGTGGAGGTCCAATTGCGGTTCTTGTTCGTGATCACATATTCGCCGGTGGGCGTGCCGAAGCCCGCGCGACCGGTGGAAACCCGGGTCGTGAAAATCTCGATGCCCCGGGCGTCATACAACCGCGCCCGCTGCTCGGACAAGCGGATCTCGATGCAACGCTCCTCGTGCAACGGATCGCGGCCGAGGAACAAACGCATCATTTTCACATCGTTGCGGCGGGAAGCGAAATTGATCGGCCACAGGCCGGAAGAACGGGTCCGCACTTCCGTTTTCGCACCGGCCCTGATGAGAGCACGGGCGGTCGGGATGATTCCGGAATCGGCGGCCATCATCAATGGCGTGACGTTGCGGTCGTTCTTGAGCACCCAGCGCATGACGCCGGGTCGGACGCTTTTGAGGAAGGCGGGAGAAACCGGAAGATCGAACGGGGTGTTAGGGGCCGCTCCGGCATCGAGCAGATTCTCGACGGTGCGAGAGCAGCCGGTGGCGATGGCGAGGTGAAGCGGAGCCTGGCCTTCCGGCAAACGAAGGCTCACGTCCGCGCCATTTCCAATGAGCAGCGAAGCCACCCGATCCTGCCCGTTGCGGATGGCCGCGCCCAACGGCGTGTCCCGGGATGGGATGCGCGTAACATTGACCGGCAGGCCGCAGGAAATCAGCAGGCTGACCATGTCCAGATCGCCCCGCACGCTGGCATGATAGAGGGCGTCACCCGCCGGGCAGCCGTAATCGGTTAGCAATTTCACGAACGAGCCATCGCGCCGGAGGGCCGCTGTCTCGACGAGCAAAAGTCCGTGCGGACCGCGCGTCGAGGCTCTGGCACCATGGCTCAGAAGCAGTCGGGCGGCCTCGCGATCACGCTTTTCAAACGCCTTCCACAGCCCCGCATCCCAATTTCGCTCCGCAGGCGTTGCCCCGTGATCGAGCAGCCGGCCCAAGCGCTTGCAATCCTGATCGGCGGCGGCTTGCAGCAAGGCGTTGCCGGATGGCTCGATCCCGGCATTGGAAAGCTCCCAGAGCGCCTGCGCTTGCGGTGTGCCGCACGAGGCTAACAGACCGGCCGCGATGAGCAGCGGACAAGACTTGTGCAGGCGCAACCGGAGGGGGAAAGTCACAGTGCATCCGACACTATCTTGCGATTGGCGAAAAGCAAGTTCGCCGGGCACCTCGCCGGTCGAACGGGTGCAGGGCAAGCAAGTCGAGGAGCGGCGAAACGCGTTCGCCGTGTGGATGAAATGCCGATGAAAAGCCCACATGGCCGCAAATCAGCTCTCCATCCGCAGGGCGGACGCGTTCCGCCCCTCCTCTTGAGCGCCCATAACAGGTTCCTGCGTGTCTCGGCTAACATTTTTATCCTACACCCCGGTCGAACTCCGGCGGTGACGCGCGTGGCACCGTGCGAAATGATTCGAAAATTTCCTTGAGTTGGCGATGGCCCGCATGGAATCTCCGGCCCTCTTGATGAAATTGGCATTCACATGGCTGATGGTTTTTTGCACGCTGGCCGGGTTGAATGCCCGCGTCCTCGGTGCCGATGTGAGCCAGCTCGCCGGTTGTTCTCACGTTGCCGAGCGTTGCTGCCAGGACGATCATCACGGTCCAACCGCGCCGGCAGATCCGCATAGCAGCGGTGATGAATGCCCGCCCGGTCACCATCATCATCATTCGTGCTGTGGCTCACATGCGATGCCTTTGACCGTGGAAAACGATCTCATTTGCCGCCTCGGGATTCCCGGATCGTCCTTGTCGGGCGTCCGCCACGATGGCGAAACCCCGCCGGAAGAACCGTTTTTGGGGTCGGAAAAACCGCCGTTGATCTGAGCGCCCGTTGATCGCGCTCCGGCGTGCCCGCGTGGCCCGCCGTCCTTCCCCGCTGGGGGCCATTTCGCCAGCGCGGGGTGTTCTATCAGATCTGTTTTTCCATGTTCCGCGCCCATGTTAGGTGCGGACTCTCATCCCGAATACCATGTCCAAAATCTCTCCCGTGGTCGTGTTGGCGCTTGCCTTCATGGCCCTCCCGCTCCGCGCGGAGCCCGCCGTCGTTGTCTCGCTTGCGAGTGTCGGTGACCGCATCCGTGCGCAGAATCCCGACCTCGCCGCCGCCCGCCTCCGCATCCAGGAAGCGCTCGGCCGCATGAACCAAGCCGGTCGGCTTGCGAATCCGGAACTCGAAACCGGCTTCGACCACAACCCGAACTTCCGCGAAGGGAAATTCGAGATCGGCATTTCCCAGCGCTTCCCGCTCACCGACCGGCTGCGTTTGGAAAAGGACGTCTCCCTCACCGAGCTGAAATCCTCCGAGGCCGAAGTCCGCGAAGTCGAGCGCCTGCTCACCGGTCAAGCCCGCACGGCCGTCGTGAAAGTCCTGGCCAGCCGCCAACGCCGCGAACTCCTCCGCGAACAATCCGGCGTTTCTAGGGAGTTTGCCGACTTCCTGTCAGAAGCTGCGGGAAAAGGCGAAGGCTCGCCGCTCGATGCCGGCCAAGCGAAACTCGAAGCCGCCAGCCTCACGCTGGAAATCCGCCAGCTCGACGTCACCGAAACGGCCCTCCTCGGCGAACTCAAGCCGCTGCTCGGAATGCGCCCCGGAAACGCCCTCAGCATCGGTGGGAGTTTGCCGGAACCCTCGCTGCCCGGCACCGCCGCCGACCCATCGCGCCGCCCGGATTTGCAAGCCGCCAAGCTGGGTGCCCTCGCCGCCACCCAAAGCGTCGCGCTCGAACACGCCAAACGTTACGACGACGTAGAAGGCGGGCTTTTCACCGGAGTCGAGCGCAGGGAGGATGCGCCGGAGGGTTACAACAACGAGGCCATCATCGGCCTGCGTTTCAAAGTGGCAC
>JANOZJ010000002.1:0-2968 GCA_031429315.1 Akkermansiaceae bacterium | reverse complement strand
CGATGCCGACGAACGGGCGAGAAACCAGGACGCGTTCCTCCGCGACGAGGCGAAGATCGTCTGCGCCACCGTCGCCTTCGGCATGGGCATCAACAAACCCAACGTCCGCTACGTCATCCACGCCGACCTGCCGAAGAACATCGAGGGCTACTATCAGGAAACCGGCCGCGCCGGCCGCGACGGCCTGCCCGCCGATTGCCTGCTGCTGTTCTCCCGCGGCGACGTGATGAAATACCTCAAGTTTCTCGAGGATATCCCCGACCAACAGGCCCGCGACGTCGCCCATCACCAGCTCGACCAGATGACGCACTTCGCCGAGAGCGACACCTGCCGCCGCGTCAGCTTGTTAGGTTACTTCGGGGAAACGTGGTCGCTAGACAACTGCGGCGGCTGCGACCACTGCCTGCATCCGCGCGAGAAATGGGACGCCACGATCGATGTCCAGAAGCTCCTCAGTTGCGTCGTCCGGATCCGCCAGGCCGGGAATTTCAACGTCGGCCTCAACCACATTTCCGAAGTTCTAACCGGCGGGCTGTCGGAGAAAATCCTGCGCTGGAAACACGACTCTCTAACCACCCACGGCATCGGCAAGGACCAGCCGCGGCCGTACTGGGTGGACCTCGGCCGGCAGTTGCTGCGGCTTGGTCTGTTAGCCGCCAGCACCGATCAATTTCCCACCGTCGCCATCAGCCAGCGCGGGATCGACACCCTGAAAAAGCGCGAAACCGTCATGCTCACCCGCGCGCTCACCCTGCCGAAAGTGAGGACCATCCGCACCGGCGACATCCCGTGTGATCCTGGTCTGTTCGAGCGCCTGCGCATGCTGCGCAAGGACCTGGCCGATGCGAAAAACGTCCCGCCTTACGTCATTTTTTCCGATGTCACTCTCCGTCATTTCAGCCGGGACTACCCTCAGAACGACGCCGCGCTGCTGCGCATTCCCGGCGTCGGCGAGAAAAAGTTAGAGGACTACGGCCACGCTTTCATCGAGGTGATCCGCGATTGGCTGGCGGAGAACGACCGTGAGGAGTACACCCCGCTCGAAGCCGACGCCGCTCCCCCAGCCCGAGTACCCGGCATCATCAATGGCACCGCGGCGGTGACCTTGGAGCTCTTCAAGAACGGCCAGTCCATCGCAGAGATCGCCAAATCCCGCGACCTCGCCGAGTCCACCATCGAGAGCCACCTTGCCCAAGCGATCGAGAATGGCGCGCGCCTCGACCCGCGCGGCCTCTACACCGCCGAGGAGGAACGGCTGATTCATGACGCGCTCGAAGGCTACGAAGAAATCGCGCTCAAGCCGGTTTTCGAACAGCTCGAAGGCCGCATCAGTTACGGCAAGCTACGACTCTATCGGGCGCTGAACCTACGGCTGGAGGATGCCAAATAAGGAGTGCGGACACTCGAGTGCGGACACTCCTGTCCGCATCGCCAATGGGAAGCTATTCACCTGCTCCCCAGCAAACACCCGCCCCGGTAAAACCCAACAAGCGCCAATGCTTGGATGATGTGGTACACATCGTTGTGATTGAAATGCGCCGAAATTCCCAAGCGACTCTGCTGGACCCACCCGGCGATCGCGGAAAGTCCCACGGCGGCGAGCATCCATCCGCTCCATTTCCGGCGGCAAAGCAAAGCCGCGACCGCCCACGCGATCATCGCCAGGCCGTAGTCGAGCAGTGCGACGAAAAACCTCGGGTAAGCGATGACCGCCACCAACGAGAGCATGAACTTGGCTAAAACGATTCGGTTCCACCCGCGCTGCCGCTCCGCTGGCACGATTTCCCGGATCAGACTGACAACCATACAGAAACCGATGGCGCACATGAGAATCAGCACGGATCGCCACCAAACCGCGACAAGCCCCGGAACTAAATTCGGCGCGAAGCCGTGGTAGCTGCCACCGACAAAGGCCGCAATCGACATGGCGAGCAAGGCGCGGATCCACCAGCGGGCGGCCAAGTTTCCCGTGCGTGTCCGATGGTGCAGCCGCCAGGCGAGGTAGCCGCCGAGAACGGCCAGCAGGTAATCGGTGAGCAGCGTGGCGGGCTCGTGGATGCTCATGTTTCGGCGAAGAGGTTCCGGTGATGTCGCCACCACTCGCTTTGAAAAAGTTGTCCGGGATCGTGAATCTCCTTCAACCGGAGAAACTCGGCGAACTGCGGGTAAGCCCGCTCGATCTGGGCGCGGGTGGCCCAGCGGTGGTAGGTGAGGAAGAACGATCCGCCGAGGTTCAGCGCGGCATCGATCAAGCTGCGGAAGGCGGCGGCGGATCGGGCGATGCCGGCCTCGTTGTGCTCGGTGTGGAGATTGAAAATCACGCAGGCGAAATTGTCCCGCGCCCAGGCGAGGAAGCTTTCGGCATCGCGCCGGATCAGGCGGACGGTGCCGTAGATGACCGGCACACCGCTTTCCCTCAAAAGTCCGGCGGCAGTTTCCATGAACTCCACCAACCGCTCGGGCGGGACGTAAAGCTCGCCGATTACTTCGCTGGCGGGCACGTCCGCGCAGGAATCGCGGTCTAGATCGCTGTGGTAGTCATCGATGTAAACGGTGAGCTGATGGGTGTCCGACTCGTAAATCCCGCCATGGGTGCCGAGGTAGAAGCGCGAGTAGGCCTCGAAGACTTTTGCCCGGTCATGGTGGGCGAGGTGGATCAGCCGCCGCCATTCGGCGTGCCCCAGCCGTTCCGGAGTCTTCGCTTCGGGCGGTTGGTCAGCCACGGGCTGGTAACAGGACAGAACGCCCCGATGCAGGAAATCCGGCGAGTTTTCATCGATGGAAAATTGGAAATCGCCGAAAGGACAGCCTTCGGCGATCCGCCGGGCCAGCTCCGGGAGCAGGCGGTCCACGGTGGTGATTTCCACGAGCCGCCGGAGTTGTCGGCGAGGGCTGAGCCGCAGGCAAACGGAAGTGATGATGCCGAAACAGCCGTAGCCACCGATCGCCAGACGGAACAGTTCGGCCT
>JANOZJ010000001.1:0-7662 GCA_031429315.1 Akkermansiaceae bacterium | reverse complement strand
CTCGCGGAAAAGTTCTGCGGCGGCCTGCAAATCGAACACAAGGACGAGGACGGCAACGTCACCCGCACCATCAATCTCGCCCGCCCGTGGAAACGGGAGAGCTACCACACGCTCATCGCCGGAGCTGCCGGAGATGATTTTTTCACCATCGATGCCGCTGGCCGTCGTGAACGTTGTGAGAAACTCGGCGTGCAGATTTCCGAAAACATGGAGGACCACGAAGTCATCCAACAAGTCTTCGAAAAACTCGTCGAAGAGAAGACATTCGATCCCTGCTTCGTCACCCGTGTCTCTAGCGAACTCGTCCCGCTCGCCAAGGTCAGCCCCGGCGGCAAGACGGTGGAGGTTTACGAACTCATCATCAACGGCCAGGAAATTTCCCCCGGCTACTCGGAGCTCAATGATCCCGACGTCCAACGCGAACGCCTCGAACACCAATCCGGCGACGAGACGCAGAAGGTGGACTACGACTTCATCGAGACGCTGGAATGCGGAATGCCCCCCGCCGGCGGCATCGGCATCGGGCTGGACCGGCTGTGCATGATGCTCACCGGCGCGCCGACGATCCGGGACGTGGTGTTGTTCCCGTTGTTGAAGCGGAAGGATTGATCTTAATTATGATGCATAACTAGCGTGTAAAACGAAAACCTAGCTCCATTTTTATTGGCTTGCAGCTTTTTCCTTTTGATGCATAATTCGTGCATTAAATGGCCCGGCCCGCACAAATTGCCCGTGAGAACCTCGCTCCGCTGATCCGGGCGCGCGGGCCTGTTTCCGCGACCGAGCTGGCGACCTTGCTGCGGGTGAACCGCACGACCATCGGGCGAACTCTGCAGGATTTCGGGGATGAATTGGTGACGCTTGGAGCGACTAGGAGCACGCGCTACCTGCTGCGCCGGGGGATTCGAAACATCGGGAACCGCTGGCCGCTTTATCGCGTGGACGCGGACGGCAGGGCTGGCGAATGGGCGGAGCTTGAGGCGCTGCACGAGCGACTGTGGCGGGTCAACTGGGCGGGAGCTCCGCCGGAGTGGGCCGGACTTTTCACGGAGGAAAACGGGCTCTGGAGCGGGTTTCCATTTTTTCTCGGCGATGCCCGACCGCAGGGATTTCTCGGGCGAGCCATCGCCAGCCGGATTGCGAGAACCTTGCAGCTTCCTGACGATCCTAGATCCTGGAGTGACGAGGACGTGCTCGTTTGTCACCAGGCGGCGGGCGAAGATTTACCGGGGAATCTGGTGGTTGGCGATGACTGCCTGCGCCGGGCATTGGCGCGATCCGCCGATTTGCCGGGCGGAAATGGGATTTCCGACGCGGAGCGGGAGTCGTTTTACCCGCTGCAGGCGATGGAGATCGCGCGAAGTCTGCCCGGCTCGTCAGCGGGTGGCGAGCAACCGAAGTTTCTCACCACGTTGCGGGACGAGGCCGGTCGGTTTCAACCGGTGTTGGTGAAGTTTTCCGCCTCGCTGGATCAGGCGACCGGCCGGCGTTGGGCGGATCTGTTGCTGTGCGAATTTCACGGCCATCAGATCCTGGCAGAGGCGGGTTTGGCGAATCCCGGTGCGCGTCTGCTTGATGTGGATGGGCGGCGGTTTCTTGAGATTCCGCGGTTCGATCGGCTCGGGCCGGGCGGGCGGCGCGGGGTGGTTTCGCTGGAAGCGCTGGCGTCGTCACTGATCGGTTCCCTGTCACGGAACTGGCTCGAAGCGACGGCGGAATTCCATCGACGCGGGCTGATCGACAGCGGATCGCTGGCCGCAATCCAGCGCTTGCACGCCTTCGGGGAGTTGATTGGAAACACCGACATGCACTTCGGCAATCTCGCGTTTTTCCTCGATGACACGCTACCATTCCGGGTTACGCCCGCCTACGACATGCTGCCGATGTTGTGGGCACCGGGCAGCCAGGGGGAATTGATCGAACGGCAATTCGCGCCCGCGCCGCCGCTGCCAGCGATGACGGCACCATGGCGGGAAGCTGCGGGATGGGCGGAAAATTTCTGGGACCGGGTGTCGGGGGATGTCCGTTTATCACCGGAGTTCGCACGGATCGCGGATGATGCCCGGGCGGTGTTTGTGCGTCTGCGAAGGCATGTAGGGTAAAGCGGAGGAGCTTTTTCATGGTGCTTCTCCTTCTGGCGTTAGTGCGGCGCGCTCTTGGACGGCTTGTTCCTGATTGTCTTTGTCCTCAGGGGTGAGGTAGCGGCTGTTGCGGTGAGGCTTGAACCAGAAGACGGGAGCTTCGACGGGAGCCGGGTGGGCGTCGGCCCACGCTTGGGCGTCCTGAGGTGAATTGCGAGGTCGGCGTTGAGTTTCTGAACACGGGGCTTTTCGGCTAGATAGAGATCGCGGAGGGTGATGAGAGGCTGAATGCCGGGGAGGTCGGCAGGATCGCCCTGAGTGATGCGAAAGGCATCGGCGGCGATTTCAGGGACTTGGATGGGAGGGCGGCGGCGGGCGAGTGGACTTCGGGTGTCGTGGTTAGAGAACAGGAGGTGGCTGTGGTGGGTGACGCCATCGCGGATGAACTCGCCGATGGGAGTGAGCAGGCCGATGTCGAAACCAAGGACGGCTTGATAGGGCTGCTTGGTGACGGGATGTTGCCAGGTGACGACGCTGACGCGGTGGTCGTAAATAGTGCCACCCATGGTGATGGTGATGATTTTCTGGATGGGACGCTCTAGCGGAAGTGATGTAGGGTCGGCGACGGGTTCCGGCGCGGGGAGATCGGGGGCCATGGAGGTTTGGCCACGCTGGAGAGTGGTGGTTAGCCCGCCATCATCGCGGAGGACGATGGTGGTCTCGGCGTCGATGAGTGGGACTTTGGGGACGACCGGAGGCGGCGGAGTGAAGGTGGGGACTTCTAGCGGATCAGGGATGTAGGTGTCGACCTCGGTGGGTGGCGTGGGGTCTTCGGCGCGGACCAACGCCGGGAAGGAGAGCGTGAGAACGAGAGAGAGGAGTGGCTTCATATGAAAGGAGGGATCGAGGATGTCCTTCCTGGTGGACGGGGAGTTAGAAAGTCGCGTCAAGACGACCGCGATGGCCTTTAGCCATCTCCGAGGAGGTGTGCGACTTGACAGGATTACCTAACGAAAACTGCCCGGCTGATGGGGCGAGCCACCCGGAATGTGGCTGACGAATCACAGCCGGAAAATCAGGACATGAATTCTTGTTTGCCTGAGTGCTGGCTGCTCTTGCGCTTCCGCTTCCTCTTCCGCTCCAGCGGCACCGTGAGTGCGAGCCGGGTGCCGGTCTCCGGGCTGCTGACAACCGCCAGCTCCGCGCCTAACGCCTCGGTCCGTTGGCGCAGGGCGCGCAACGTCGCGGGCCGCTCCAGCCGCTGCGGATCGATGCCCACGCCGTCGTCGGTGATGGTGAGGCGGAATTGCCCGCCGAATTTCTCGACGCGGATTTCCACCGTGTTCGCCTTGGCATGGCGGATGATGTTGTGGAGGGCTTCCCGGAAAAACAGGAACAAGTGGCGGGTCGCTTCTTCGGGCAGCTCCACTTGCCAGGCCTCTTCGCCTGCGGAAAATTTCCACTCCAACGACTCCAGCATGATCGAGCTGGTTTCACGCAAGTGCTCGACCGTGGCGATCCGGTGGTCGCCCTCCGGCCGGAGCAACCACACGATGTCACGCACTGCACTAACCGTTTCCGCAGCGATCCGCTGGATGCGCTTCAGTTCGTCCGACGGCCCGGCGCGGCCCTCGGCCAGATCGGCGAACATTTGGATGCTTCCCAAGTTGCTGCCCACTTCGTCGTGCAGGTCGCCGGCGATGCGTTCGCGCACTTTGAGCAGCTCACGGTTCGCGTGGAGGCGGTAGCGGATCGGCAGGGCGATGATCAGGAAGGCTCCCGCCAAAACAAGAATCACAAGACCCGTCTGCCCCGTGCGCCGCCAGCCGCTAACAAGTCGCGCGGCCTCGGCCTGCAGGTCGTGGCGGCGGGTTTCCACGCGCAGCCGCTGGTCCAGCTCGAGCATCCATTCGCGGGTGGAAACCAAGCGCCCGTCCGGTCCGAATCCATCGCTGAGCGCGGCCGGAGTCCACGAGCGGCCACCCGGGGCGAAGATCGGCTGCATCCCGTCCGGCGAGCGCACCGACCTGCCCAAAGCCAAATCCTTATCTCCTGCTAGAATCTCCACTTCGCTCAAGGCGAAGAACGCAGGAAAGCTCTCGAACGCCTTCCACAGCTCGGTGGCCTCGACTCTAACGTAGCGCCCGCGGGTCTCCGCGAAGTTCACCTCCACTGGATTGTGGCCGGGATTGCCCAGTTCGCGCTTGGCGAGGACCGACCATTGGCCCTTGTCGCCGGGTTCGCCGGTTTCGGAAATGGCAATTTCAAATTTCCGGGGAAACCCGAAACCGCTGGGCAAATCGGACGTCGGCTTCTTGGCCGGAATCAAACGCACCGCATCCATCGCCACGGCTTCCCCCAGATCCACATACAACGATACCGCGTCGTTCGCCTTGGCCCGGCCTTCCGACAACCAACCGATATTGGCGTGCCCCTCCGCCGGGATTTCCGGCAACCCCAACGGCACCTGCTCATCGACTAGAAACGCCGGACTCCAATCCCACGACGCTGGCGGGCTGCCGCCGCCGAGACCGCGGACATCACCACCGCGCGCGACGTTGCGCGTCCCTGCAAATGCCATCACCTCGGCCCACGCCTGCACAAAGATCCCTTCTCCCTCGCTGTCCGGGTTCAACCGGTCACCGGTGATTCTAACTCCCGCTGCGGCGACCGGCGGTGACACCTGATAGACGAACGGATGCCCTTGCCGCACCGGATTGGCACGCGTGTTCCGCTCGCGGGCCACGCTGGCGACCACCTCCCCATCCGCGTTGATCAGCTCCACCGTGAAGGCAGCGGGCAGGCCATACTGGGCGTCCAGGCCCTTCGCGTCGTAGCGCCGCGCCGGCACCAGCGCCACCAGATCCACCACCGCGTTGCTAGCCCAGCGGACTTCCACGGCACACTTGGAATCCCCCGTCGGAACCGCCGACGAATACACTCCCGCGTAGCCACCGGTGCCGCCTTGGTCGTCAATCGGGATCCGCGGCAAGCCCTCCAACCGCGGAGCCAGCCCGGCCAGTTCCTTTTCGATTTCCTTCAAACGTCTCGAAAATGCTGCCGCCAGCCGTTCATCCCAAAGAGCCTCGGCCCCGGCCACTTCCACGGCCAGCAAGAAAATGGCAGCAATCCTAGCAATTCCGGTGACGCAATTCATGTGCCCGCCTGTCTAGCGCATCCGCGCCGCGGTAGGTAGCACGGATTTTGGGTGTCGCTGAAAGTGGTGGCCTGGCACAAGGAAGGGCGATCTCCGAATCGCCCATGCCAATGGCCCGTCGATGGAAAAGCGCTTTCGCCCGGCATCATCGCCCGACCTGATGCAAGGCCTCCAGTAACTCGGCATCATCCATCCCACCGAAATCTAGGACAAGGCGATCCCGCTCCTGCTGGAAGATGGCGGCGACCTGATCGGCCCAAGCCCAGACCGGCACCGGCACCGGCACCGGCAAGAGGGCTGTCGCGTAGTCATGGGAAAGCGGGCCGGAATGCGGTGAGGCGGTGAGGCGGTGAGGAACCGTGACCAGAAGGGCTAATGCGGACGTCGTGGCGGCATGGAGGGACCCTTTAGGGAGTATCCATGACGGTGGGAGCACTCCGCATTACACCCCGCACGTTACATAGACCCGCAGGAACAGCAGCTCGCGTGACAGATCGGCAACGGTATGTTTGGTGGCGCGGAGCGTGGTGCTTCGGGATGGCTGTTAGGTCGAGCCGGAGCGGAAGCCGCCCTTGAGCCAAATTCCAAGTAGCAAAAACAATACAACTATAGCCCCAAAACACTTGCCACGAAGGCTTACAGGATTGCGATTCTTTGGGAGATTGGTCTCCGGTCGGAGAAGCGATTCGCTTTTGCTCTCGCACGGCTGGCAGTTCGAGAGCTTTGTTTTCTGAACGATTTTTGGAAGTTGTTATATATTCACCAAGATTCTCGCACCCTGGGTAATTCTCTTTAATTCTACTACGTTACTGAAATTTGAGGCTCCCGGCGGCTTTTCTCGAATTTCGATTTTGAGGCTTTTTCTCGGCGGCGGTGGCGGTTTTCGACTTCTTTCATCACCGCTTCGATGCTCGGGCGGGTGCAAAAATACCAGTCGAGGATCTGCACGACGTCTCGGGTGCTGAGCAATGGTTTTTCTTTGCGATTGAACATCCGCTCTTCCATCACAAAGAGTCCCGCTAACGCGACCATCGCCATGTGCCGGTGCCAGGCCTGCCATTTGCGCACTTGATAGTCGGCCATGCCAAGGTGGCTTTTGGAGTTTTGGAAGGTGCGCTCGATAAAATGCCGCTGGCCTTGATGCTCCGCAAGTTCTTGGAGAGGGGTGGCGGCGGGGGCGTTGCTCAGGGTGTATTTGATTTTGCCGCCGCTATCCTTACTAATGATTAGCCACCATTCTCGCGGTGTTTTTCCTTCTCAGGCGGGCCATGCCCAAATCCATCTGGCCATCACTTGGACCATGACCGGGCCGTTCTCGGCGGTCCGGATCTGGATGGGGGCGGAGTTGAATTCTGTTTCTTGTTGTTTCGCGAACTCGCTGACTTTGATGGCTCCGTGCTTGGCGGGCGAGGCGGGACGTTTTTCTCCTGGCGGCGAGCTGAGCCAGATGTGGAGGTTTTCCGGGATGTCGGCGTAAAATTCTCCGCCACGATCTTCGATCCAACAGAGCAGGCCGCTGTCGCGCCCGTAGAAGCTGTCCATACCAATCCGCGCGTAGGTCACGCCGTCGGCGTCGGCTTGTCCGATGAGTTCGCGGGCGAGGTCGATTTTGGTGGCGGTCTTGATTTGCCCGGCGGGGATGCCGACTTTGCGGCAGCGGACCGGGTCACCCACCCATTCATCGGGTAGAAACAAACGGGCTCCGATGAGGGCGGCGTCGGGGCCGTTTGATAGAACGCTGAAGACGCCCACTTGGCAGTTGTCGGTCTTGCCAAGTCGTCCGTTGTATTGGCGGGTCACTCCGGCGGAGTGTTTGCCCTTTTTGGAAAACCCGGATTCGTCCAGGGTGAGCATGGCGTTGCGATGATTGCCGATGCGCTCGTTGACCCGGCGGGCGACGTGGGCGAAAACTCCGGCGTCATCCCATTTGCTGTCTGCGATGAAGTTTTGCAGGTCTTGGACGTTGGCCCCGTCGATCCCATCGGCGATGGTTTCGGAGTTTTTGCGCTGGGTTTCGGAAAGGAGACTACGGAGGTAGTTCCTGGCGTGGGTGGAATTGACTTCGGCTCGCTTCACCGTGCTTGAGAAAAGATGGGCCAGCATTCCGCAAAATTCTACGAGACGGGTGGAGACTCCTCTGGCCAGTTGGGCGGCGTCATTTTTTTTCGCCGCCACAGGGGCGGATGGTTCGTGCTTTGTCGCAAAGAATCAGGTGGATTCTCTGCTGCCGACAGGCAGCCCCGGCTCGGCGAGATGATCAAGGTCTCTATTAACGTTGTAGAATTAAGGCTTGTTCTTGGGCGCTTTGTTGAGCGTAGCGAGATAAGCAACAATGTCGCGGGTCTCGCTGGCTGTTAGCAGGCTGCCCATTGGCGGCATCGCCGAGACGGGAGCGGTGGCGGATTGCACCTCTGATTTCTTTAC